>JBCCVP010000156.1:0-12789 GCA_039195135.1 Pseudomonadota bacterium
AACCGACGAACTGGCGGAGCTGTACCTGGACCTGCCCTACGGCGCTACGCCCGACGCGGTGTTCGACCCGGTGGGCCAGACCGGCGTAATCGGCCATCCGTTTATTTTTGGCACGACGCTTTACTACGCGTCGGACCAGAGTCGGTCGGGCATCGCAGCCTACGACATCTCCGATCCGTCGAACCCGGTGCTGCTGGACGTGCTGACCCAGAACAGCGTCGGCGGCTACTGGCCCGACCCCTACGGTCTGAACGGCCGGCTGTATTTCTTCTTTCCCCACGACAATCCGGAAGGCGGCTTTCAGGTGGTCGACGCCACCGACCCGACGAACCTTCAACTGGTCGCCTCGGTGCCGCTGGCCGGGAATCTCAACTACGCCCAGTTCCAGGACGAATTCGCCTTCAGCGAGCGCTACAAGATCGACATGCGCACCTTCGACGTGGTGCTCACGCTCGACGAGGAAGGCACGACCCGCGGCGGCGAACCTATCGATACCAGCCAGTTTCAGCTACCGGTCGGCAACCTGCTGGTGACCGGCGGCATCTACATCCCCGGCAACTGCTCGGTGCCCGGCGGCGGTAGCCACTGCGGCACCGGCATGTCGATCTGGGTGCACCAGGAAGCGGCGGATACCCGCGGGCCTTTTGTCGGCTACCACCGCCCGGAGGACGGCGAGACCGGCTACCCCACCGACTTCCCGATTCAGGTGCTGATCCACGAAACACTCAAATCGGAAACCATCAACAGCGCCACGGTGCAGCTGCGGCCGGTTAACGGCGGCACGCCGGGCGCTCCGCTGGCCACCGAGCTTTGGTTCGCCTCCAACGATATTCTGTCCATTGTTCCGGAGCAGCCGCTGGCAGATAACACCACCTATCAGGTCACGCTGGTGGACGGCGGCATTGAAGACGCGGTCGGCAACGGCATGCAAGGGTACTCCTTCACCTTTTCCACTGGCAGCGCCCTGTCCGGCAACGCGCGCCCGGAAATCAGCAGCGTCAGCACCAGCGCGTCGCCGGTGAGCCCGGATACCAACGTACAGGTCACCGTATCCGCCACCGACCCGGAAGGCGGATCGCTCGAGTACCGGTTTGATTTTGGAGACGGCAGCGAGGCCACGGCCTGGGGCTCGTCCGCCCAGGCCACTCACAGCTACGCGAGCGTCGGGCATTTTGATATCTCGGTGCAGGTCCGCGACGCCCAGTCGGCGGTGGCCACCGGCACCACCGGAATCGCCGTGCTGAATGCCATCACACCGGGCGATCATCGCCGTTCCCGGCATCTGGCGCAGGCGCCGGATGGCCGCGTCTGGGTGGTGAATCCCGACAACAGCACCGTGAGCATCCTCAGCGCCGGCAGCCATCAGCGGGAGGCCGAATGGCGCACCTGCGCCGACCCTCGCGGGGTTGCCTTCGATGCCGCCGGCCGCGGCTGGATCACCTGCCACGACGCCGATCAGATCATCGTGGTGGACAGCGACGGTCGCCGGGTGACTACGCTGGATACGGGCTATGGTTCCTCACCCTTTGGCATCGTTTCCCGATCCCAAGGCAACCGCATGCTGGTGTCTCTCTACGGCAGCGGTGAACTGGCCCTTTTTGACGCGGCGGGGCTGACGGAACGGGACCGGCTTACGCTGGGGCCCACCGCGCGCGCGCTCGCCCTGGCGGACGGCGGCAACCGGGCCCTGGTGACCCGCTTCATCTCGCCGGAAGACCGGGGTGAAGTCTGGGACGTCGCCGTCAGCAACAACAGCTTAAGCCTCACCCGCACGATTGAACTGGCCACCCAGTGGGGCCCGGACGAGCGATTTGACGGGCGCGGCGTACCGAATTATCTCGCCGCCGTGAGCATCACCCCGGACGGCAGGCGCGCCTGGGTGGCTGCCAAGAAAGACAACACCACCCGGGGTGTATACCTGAG
Organism: Pseudomonadota bacterium; assembly: GCA_039195135.1. Taxonomy (GTDB): domain Bacteria; phylum Pseudomonadota; class Gammaproteobacteria; order Xanthomonadales; family SZUA-38; genus JANQOZ01. The sequence continues at coordinate 1,924 of JBCCVP010000156.1, forward strand.
CGGGGAAGACCTCGATCAGGACAACACGGTGCGGGCCATCGTGGCGCAGATCGACCTGGCCAGCGGTATGGAACTTGCGGACCTGCGTCGGGACCTGGACAACAGCGAGGAGCCCAGCGATATCGAGTTCTCACCCCAGGGCGACTACGCCTGGGTCAGCCTGCAGGGCAGCAACGTGGTGCTGGTGATGGACACGCTGATGATCGACGCAGGCTTTACCGGCGTATCGAGCGTCATCTCCCGCATCGGCGTGGGGCTGGCGCCGCAGGCCCTGCTGCTGGATCCGGCAAACCTTCGGCTGCTGTCGCACGATTTTCTGGACCGGCAAGTCAGCCGCATCGATGTGGGCACGCTGCTCACCGCCGGCACGCCGTCTTTTGCCACGTCGCAGCAAAACCTGGTCAGCCGGGAAGCGCTTGCCGCCGGCGTCAAACGCGGTAAAGAAATCTTCTACAACGCTGCTGACGAGCGCATGAGCGGCGAAGGCTACATGACCTGCGCCACCTGCCACATCGACGGCGGCCATGACGGCCGGTCCTGGGACTTTACCGGCCGTGGCGAAGGGGTGCGCAACACCACCGACCTGCGCGGCCGCGCCGGCGTCGGCCACGGTTTGGTGCACTGGAGCGCCAACTTCAACGAGATCCAGGATTTCGAAAACGACATGCGCGGTGCCTTCGGCGGCACCGGTTTCCTGACCGAGCCCCAGTTCAGTCAGACCAGCGATCCACTCGGGGCAAACAAAGCCGGCCTGAACGCCGATCTCGACCGACTGGCGGACTACGTGAGTTCGCTGGACGCGCAGACCGTGCCCCGGTCTCCCTACCGCCAGCCCGACGGCGGCCTGACCGCGGCCGGCCGCCGCGGCCGGGATGTCTTCAACAGCCAAGGCTGCGGCAATTGCCACGCCGGCGTGGAGCTGGTGCAGCGTACCGATCTCACGCTGGAGCTGGAAAACCTGGGCACGCTGGGCACCGACTCTGGCAGCCGACTGGGCGGCAGCCTGGACGGCATCGACGTGCCCACGCTGCACGGCGTCTGGGACACGCCGGCTTACCTGCATGATGGCTCCCAGCCCACGCTGGAGCTGGCGCTGCTCGGCACCGGCGACCGCGCCTGGCAGGCAGAAACAGGCAGTCTCAGTGGCGGCACGGATATCCGATTCCAGTCCCACTGGGCGGTGGACAACCTGGCCGTGCTGCGCGCCGGCGAATACGTGGATATGAATGACGGGTCCGCCGTCAGCTTTAACGTTGATGCCGGCGGCGCCACCGACGCCACCCTCACGCTGCGCTACCACGCCAACTACGCCGACGCGAACCTCACACTCACCATCAACGGCGCCGACCAGTCAGTGCAGGCGCCCCGCACGCTGGCCAACGACTGGATGTTCCGCCAATGGGGCGAGATGAGCCTGCCGGTGCAGCTGAGCGGCGGTAACAACACGGTCCGAGTGCGCTATGACAACGGCGGGTCTTTTGGCCTGGACGAAATCCGGGTCAGCGATACCGCCACCCAGCTCAGCCAGTCGACGCCCCATAGTCGGATCGCTGACCTCGCCAGCGGTGACCGCGACGACCTGCTCGCGTTCCTCCAGCAGCTCGACGCCCGGCCCGACGACCCGCTGACGATTCAGATCTCAAGTCCCAGCGAAGATTTCGGCGTCAGCGGACCGCTGACGGTCACCGGCACCGCCAACGGCAACGTGGACGCGGTGGAAGTGGCCCTGGCCAACACCCCCTTCGTCAGCGCCACGGGCGCCACGAACTGGACCGCAAGCGTAAGCGCGCAAGGGATAGAATCCGGCTGGCAAATCATCACCGCCCGCGCCCACGACACACTCACCGGCACCTGGGTAGAAACCCAACGCCAGATCAACCTGGGCGCCACCGGCGCCCCACCCTTGATCTTCCAAAACGGCTTCGAATAACCCCTCGCCGGCGTGGGGAAAGGAACATCTCTCCGGGTCTGACCCGGATCCCCGGCCACTCTCTGGACTCAGCGTTTGAAGTAGATGTTGTTTGGGGTGGTGATGCGGACTTTACCGTTGTCGGTGGGGACCAGTTCCGCCCGCTCGCCGTCCTGGGGGTCGATGAAGGTGGTTGGCCCGATCTTCACCAGGGTGAACGTATAGCTGCCGTCCGGCGTCTGGCCCGCCAGTTCGGTGCCGGACACCGCCAGCTGATAGCTGACCTGATCACTGCCGGCGGCGTGGTATTCACCCTCGTAAACCTTCAGCTCTTGTGTCGTAACCGGCTCCCGCCTGTGCACCAGCAGCGGCCTGGCCGGCCAGCCGTAGGTGGCGTTGGCGGTGCGGCCCACGTCGCCAACCAGCGGCCAGCCGGCTGCGGCGTTGGTCATGGTCAGCACCGCATCTTCAGTGGCGGGATAGGCCATGAAGTTGCAGCGGAATCCTCGGTTGCCCCCGCTATGACTTAAGCGCACGCCACCATTGATGTCCGCAACGCCGATGCCCAGGCCGTATTCACTGGCCACCTCGGTGCTCATGCGTTTGGCTACCCGCGGCGGAATACCTTCGTCGCGATCATTGATGCCGGCCAGAATGGCGGCCACAAACTTGAGGTAGTCCGTCGGCGTGGTCCAGAGGCCGGCCGCCGCCATTTCCGGATATAGGTGCCAGCCGCCTTCTACCGGCACATCGGTCCGGTCAAAGGCGCGGACCCGGTCGATGCCTTCCGCCTCGGCGGGCGTGGCAAGCGCGAAGGTGCTGTCCGTCATGCCCAGCGGCTCAAGCAGCAGACGGTCCATCAGCTGCACAAATGACTCCCCGGTGACAGTTTCAGCCCACAGCTGGGCCATCGTGTAACCGCCGCCGGAATAGCGCCGCTCGCCGTTTGGATTGGCGCGGACGGTGACCGGTGCGGTGTTGGTGGGCGCTTCGCCGGTTACGACCTGCGCGGTGGTCGGAATTTCGCTGCCAACGGCGTAGCCAGGAAAACCAGACACGGCGGTGCCATTGGTGTGCGACAGGAGCTTGCGTAGCGTGAGCAGATGGCCCTCTGGATTCAGCGCAGCAAGATCAATCGGCAGCTGCGGGCCCAGATCATCGTCCACGCCGACGCCAAGGTCCTCCGCCAGCATCAGCAGTCCCGCGGCGGCGACCGTTTTTGACAGGGATGCGGCCTGAAACTGGGTGCGGACGCTCACGTCGTCACCGTATGCCTCCGCCCAGGACAAATCGCCGTTTCGCAGGACCGCAACGCTTACCGCGGGCACACCAAGTTCGGCCTGCCGCTCCACGATGGTCTTTCTCTGCGCCGCGTCACCTTCAAAGGTCACAACGGGAATCAGCGAGTTTTCTATCTGGGCCTTTTCCGGTGCTGCGGACGTGGCGTCGCCGGGCGCCGTACAGGCAGACAGCCAGCACGCGGTGAAGAGAAGGCAGATCAGAATCGGGGTACGCCAGGTCATATCAGATGCTCGCGATCGGATTGGGAGTCGCTGGTCATTATCGTTTTGCAACCGCGGCGGCGCCACCGGTCCCTGGAGCAAGCTAAAATGGCTGCATGGCTGATGTATTCATCTCCTACAGCCGGCGCGATCGGGATCGCATCGCCGAGCTTGCCCGACTGCTGACCGAGCGCGGCCTCAGCGTGTTCTGGGATCGCCAGATTGACACCGGAGCGGAGTTTTCCAAGACCATCGAACGGGAGATCACCGCCGCCGGCAAGGTCCTTGTGGCCTGGTCGGCCGACTCGGTCGAGTCCCAGTGGGTGCGGGATGAAGCCGCGCTGGCGCAGGAGCAGGACAAACTGTTTCCCATCTCCCTTGACGGAACCCCGGCCCCGCTGGGGTTTCGGCAATACCAGACGCTTGATCTGGCCAGTTGGAAAGGCGAGCGCGGCGCTGAGGTCATCAACGCACTGGTGGACCGCGTGAAACCACCTTCGGCCACGGCGGAGAGGCCACCAGCACAGCCTCCGCGAAGCGCTCGCTCGTGGGTTCCCTTTGCCGTCGTTGCGGTGGTCGCTGCCGGGATTGCTGCTGCCTGGTTTGGCCTGAAGCAAACCGAGCCGCCGGCAGCCGAGATCACCACGGTTGAGGAGCAGAGCGTCGGGCTCGCTATCCTGCCATTTGCGAGCCTCTCGGAAGATAACAACGACGAACTGTTTGCGGACGGCCTGTCGGAAGAACTGCTGAATCGTATGTCCGCCATCGCCGGTCTAAAGGTCCCGGGCCGTACGTCAGCCTTTCGATTCAAGGCCCGCACGGAACCACCCGAAGCCATCGGGGCGGCGTTGAACGTGGACTACCTGGTGGAGGGAACCGTGCGCCGATCCGGCGATTCCCTGCGCATCACCTCATCGCTGATTGAAGCGGCCACCGGGTTCACCAAATGGACCCAAACGTTCGATCGCGAAATGTCCGATCTTTTTGCGATCCAGGACGATATCGCCGGCGCGGTGGTGAGCGAGCTGCTGGGGGCGCTCCGCTACGACGAGGTTGCCCGGGCCGGGCCGGTGTCGGCCTCGCCGACAGCCCACGCTCACTACCTGGAGGGCCGGGCCTTGTGGAGCAAACGCGATCAGGCGGCCGCGGAGCGCTTTGAACTGGCGCTGGAACTTGACCCTGACCACGCTCTGGCACTGGCCTATCTCGCCATCGTCCGGACTTATCGGGAGCGCCAGCTGACGCCCCGAATCAGCGAACTGCTGAACCAGGCCAGCGAGCTGCTGCCAGATGACCCGGACGTTCTGTTTGCCCAGGGCTGGGTGCTCGAGCTGAGCCAGAGTCGCGACACCAAGGCGATTGCGGAAAAATACCAGCGGGCCCTACGGGCGAATCCGCGCAGTGTGGAAGCGCTCTACGCAACCTTTCGGCTCACCCAGAATCCGGCGCTGCTCGAGGCTGCGCTGGAGATCGATCCGGCGCATATCCCGGCAAGAACGACACTGGTCCGACAATACTACATCGAAGGCAACCAGGTGGATGCGAGCCGCATGGTTAACCAGGCCTTCGTGACCTATCCCGAGTTTTCGGTTGCGCTAATGGCCGCACCGGCAAGAGACTTTGGCGACGTCAACACGTTGCAGCGACTGCTGTTTTCGGATCTTGAGCGAAGCCGTCGGAACGCCTGGGCCCGGTCCGGCCTGGCCTCGATGTTGGCGGGGCTAGGCGCCGAGGAGGAGGCGCGGATCATCCTCGAGCTTGGCCCGACCGCTTTCGACCGCATGAATCGGGCCCTGCTCCTGAGCGACTGGGACACGTATCTCTCGCTGGTGGATGACCCAGAAATACCCGCAGTTTTTCGTCCCTTTGTCAGGGCGCTGGGGCTGCGAGAGGCGGGCCGGCCGGAGGAAGCGTTGGACGGGCTCCAGGAACGCTGGCCGGAGGTTTTTTTCACTGAACCTGTGCTGGAAAACGGCCGGCTGGCCAACCCCGGCGACTGGGTAGCCACCCTGGGTGTGCAGCTGCTGAACGACCTGGGGCAAACAGAGCAAGCAGCGGTGCTGGCCGAAGCGGTGCTTCAGCTGGTGGCCCGCGATGAGCTTGGCCGCACCATGTGGCCCTACGACATCCATGTTGCTGTCGCGAACGCCCAGCTCGGTCGAGCGGATCAGACGGCGGAGGCGCTGGCGCGCGCGGTGGAGCGGGGATTTCGCTATCCCTACGGCTACGGCTGCGAAGCCTGCTTGTGGCCGTCCTTTACCGACTCTGGTGGTTACCTTTCCCGGGTGATTAACGACCCCAAAGTCCTGGCTGCGCTGGCAACGCTCAGGGAGGCCAACGCGGAAACGCTGGCGCAGATCGAGACGCGCTTCGAAGCCCTGACGAAGATCCGCGCACTGAAACCCGCCGCCGCGCCGGTTCCCTAGTCCGGATCAGCTGACGAACAGGGCGGAGCGGCGTCAGGCCGATTCGTCCAGCGCCACCATCTCCATCAGGTTTCCCACCGAACAGTGCTGCTCCAGCGGATGGCGCAGCGGAAAATCTTTCCTGATTTCGTAGTGATTGCGGCGCCCCGTCCGGGTCTTCGTCAACGCGCCCTCACTTTCCAACTCGCCGACGATGCGGTGGGCGGCGCGCTCGGTGATACCCACCTGCTCGGCCACCTCCCGCAGGGTTGTGTCCGGGTTGGCCCCCAGGCATAGCAGCACGTGGGCGTGATTAGTGAGGAAGGTCCATGCCTGCATGGCGAAAGTGTATCACGGGCCTGTACTTATATTTCATGAATGAGATATCATGATATTTAATACATGATATTATTGTCATATATTAAAAATTAGTAAAGAGTTCATCGATGAAAAAGAAGGTTGAGGTATTCCGCTCATGGTGACTACGACGCAAACAATCTCGGGTCAAGGCAACGACCCGCAGGCGGACCTCATCGCGGACGACGGACTGCGGCGCACCGGCCGGTTTGCCGGCGGCCTGATCAATGATCTGAAACGTCGTCTTCCCAGCTACGGCGACGATTTCAAGCAAGGCGTCCACACCAAGGTGCTTGGGTCGACGCTGTTTCTCTACTTTGCCTGTCTTGCCAACGCGATTGCCTTCGGCGCGCTGACAGGTTTTCTGACAGACGGACAGATCGGCACCACAGAAATGATGGTGGCCACCGCAGCCGGTGGCATCTGTTTTGCGCTGTTCTCCGGCCAGCCTCTGACAATCCTGGGCGGCACGGGCCCGATCGTGATTTTTACCGCTTTGCTCTATCAGACTACTCAGGATCTGGATCTCGCGTTTCTGCCCGTCTACTCGTGGGTGGGCATCTGGTCCGGCCTGCTGCTGATGGTACTGGCGGTAACCGACGCCAGTGCCTTGATGCGGTTTTTCACCCGTTTTACCGATGAGATTTTTGCGGCCCTGATTGCCGTCATCTTCATTGTTGAAGCCATCACCGACATTGCCGCCGGTTTCGGCGATCCGGATACGCCCTACGACGCCGCGCTGCTGGGCCTGGTGCTGGCGATAGGCACCTTCGTGGTTGCCCGCACGCTCCAGTGGTTCCGCAATTCACCTTACCTGCGCTGGTGGGTGCGAGATTTTCTCGCCGACTTTGGTCCGGCCATATCGATCCTGGTGATGACCATCGTGGCCATCCTGATGCACGAGGTGCCGCGCAATCACGCGGAGGTGCCGGAGGCGTTTGGCACCACCACCGGACGTCCCTGGATTGTCGACATGCTTTCTTTGCCGACCTGGATCTGGTTCGCGTGCATCGTGCCGGCCATTCTGGCGGTGGTGCTGCTGTTTCTGGACCAGAACATCACCACGCGGCTGGTTAACGGCAAACACCACAAGCTGAAAAAAGGCAGCGGTTACCACCTGGACCTGTTTATTGTTGGCCTCATCGTCGCGGTCTGTTCCGTCTTTGGCCTGCCGTGGATTGTTGCCGCCACCGTACACTCGCTGAACCACGTGCGCAGCCTGGCCACCCACCGGGTGGTGGATAACGAAGGATCGCTGCGCGAGGAAATTGTTTCGGTGCGGGAAAACCGCATGTCCCCGCTGCTGGTGCACGCGCTGATCGGTGCGTCGCTGCTGTTCCTGCCGCTGGTGGCCCAGATTCCCATGTCGGTGCTCTTCGGCCTGTTCCTGTTCATGGGCTTTGCAACGCTGGCGGGCAACGAGCTTTTTGAGCGGGTACGCATGTGGTTCATGGATCCCCGCCTCTATCCCAAGTCGCACCATTTTGTTGGCAAGGTACCCATGAAGGTTGTGCACGCCTTCACCGCAATTCAGGTGGCATGCCTGGCCGCACTCTGGGTGCTCAAGTCCAGCGCCCTGGGACTGCTGTTCCCGATCCTGATCGCCATGCTGGTGCCAATCCGGCGCATGCTTCCGAAGTTTTTTGACCGGGAGCACCTGGCGGCGCTTGATGAAGAGGAAGATCCCGAGGTGTTTGAGGAAACCGGTGGGGGCAGACTCGGCCCCTGAGGTGCCACCCCAAATGGCGACGAGCCACCGGTAGCGGAGGCTCGAGCTAGGCCTTCAGCGACCGCAGCGAGTCGCGACAAAAAACCAGCGGTGCACCGCCAAAAAAGCGGTCGAGCCATCCGACCTGTGTGACTGAATCCACTTCGGTTTCTGGCGGCCCACTGCCATCCAGCAGCGTGAGCTCGGCAAACCTTGGCTCCCGCCGAAGCGCTTCGATGGCCTGATTTATGGCGGCCTGTTCATCCGCTGCCGACACTACGCGCTGGTAGTAGGCCCCCGTAAACTCCGCGCCATCGGCGACGTCTCGGAAAGGCCCCTCAACCCTGATGTGTACGGCAAATGACGGCATGGTCCCAGCCTGTCCTCGCTTGCTGCTGTCCGCGGCGCGTAATTTCGCGCAATAATCCTCTCTAATCCAAGACGTTAACACGTTTGTGGCGCGAGCCTTGTATTACTCGATCAAGATCCTGCACCAGGTGCTGGCGACGATCAGCATCGTTGGCTTCGTACTCCGGGGCATCTGGATGCTCCGGCGTTCACCCCTGCTGATCCATCCGGTCACGCGGATTGCTCCCCACGTGGTGGATACGGTCTTCCTCGCCACGGGCATTACGCTGGCGATTATCCTACAGCAGCTTCCCGGCCCGCAGCCCTGGTTGGTCGCCAAGATTGTGGGCCTGGTGGCCTACGTCGTCGCCGGATCCATGGCGCTCAAGCGAGCTCGTCATTACCGGCAGCGGGCCGTCTGGTTTGTGGTGGCGCTGGTTTGCTTTGGCTACATCGTCAGCGTGGCGCTGACGCGCAATGTGCTGGGGTTTTTGAGCCTTCTCGGGCCCGGCTAGGCCTGCCGGGCGGACAGTTCTTCGGCATCCGCTTCGGACAATCGGGGCCCCGCATTGCTCATGCCGTCGAAGCGGGTCAGCCACTGCTCAAAGTCTGCCGCCGGCATGGGTCTGGCAATAAAATAGCCCTGGCCGATATCGCAGCCCATTTTGGCCAGCGCCTTGTAGGTGCCGGCATCCTCGATACCCTCTGCCACGACCCGCTTTTTGAAGCGATGAGAAAGATCGATTACCGACTGGGCAATCGCCTGGTCCGCCGGGTTTTTCACCAGGTCCCGAACAAACGACTGGTCAATCTTGATTTCGTCTGCCGGCACCGTCTGGAAGTAGGACAGGGACGAGTAGCCTGTGCCAAAATCATCGATGGCGATGTGCGCACCCAGCTCGCGCAGTTCGGCAAACCGGTCAAAGCTCACTTCCGGGTCCGCCATCGCGGAGCTTTCGGTAATCTCCACCACGATGCGGCTTACCGGCGTGTTCCAGATCTGGCTGGTGCTCTGGATCAGATCTACCAGATCCCGGTTGCGCAGCAGCGGGGCCGGAACGTTGATCGACACGGTCAGCTGTCCAAAACGATCCGACCAGCGATTGGACTGCTGCACCGCCGTATTCACCGCCCACTGGGTAAACGACCGCACCAGGCCACATCGCTCGGCAACCGGTATAAAATCGCCCGGCGAAACTCGTCCGCGCGTGGGGCTGTTCCACCGCATGAGCGCCTCCGCCCCCACCGGCGTCATCTTCTTCAGGTCCATCTGGGGCTGGTAGTAGAGCTCCAGCTCACTTTTCCTGATCGCATCCTGCAGCTCAAACTCGATATCCCACGTGGACGAGATATCCAGAGCCTTGTCGGCGCGAGCCAACCTGTAGTCCGCCCCTTCCTCCCGCGCCTGGTCCAGCGCCTGCTCCGCCAGCCGCAGGAGCAGGTCCGGATGGGAGCCGTGATCCGGCTGCACCGCGATGCCGATGGTGGCGGAGATATTGATCTTCTGGCCCTGGAGTTCAAAGCCGTTTTCGAGAAGGCGCAGGATTTTGGCCGCCGCCAGCACCGCGTGTCCATCGTTCATCAGTTTCGGGAGCACAACCCCGAAGCGATCGCCGCCTAGTCCCCCGACCCGGTCCATCGGTCGGATCGCACGACCGAGCAGTGCATAGAAATGCGCCAGCAGGCCGTCTCCCATACGGTAGCCAAAGGCGGCGTTGATGCGCCGGAAATGGTCGATATCGATAACAAGCAAACCGAGCGTGGCGCCGTGGTCCGCACTGGCGGTGCAAGCCTTCGCGAGGTGTCGCAAAAACCCCGTTCGGGTGCGCAGATCGGCCTCGTCCGAGGCGTCGCCGGGCGCGCCAAACTGGGCCGGGGTATTCACAGGAAAAGATTATCCGGGTCGATGCCGTAGGCGCCGGGGGCCAGACCCTTTTTGACGTTAAGCAGGTTACCGTCTGAATCCTGCTCCTGTTCCATCAGGTCAAGCTCGGTGAATCTGCGATAGGGTCGTTTGTCTTTATCCAAGATAAGCATGATCCGGGGGCGCAGCCGGCGGGCGCCGTTCAGGGAGATTATCACGCCCACCTCGCCGGTGCTCAGCTCCACCAGCGTGCCGGTGGGGAAGATGCCTACCGCCTGGATAAACTGTTCCACCAGTTCCCCCTGGAATTCCACATCCCGGCAGTCGTACAGCATATTGATCGCGTCGTGGGGCGAGCGGCACTCGGTGTAGGGCCGGGGCGTGGTAAGCCGGTCGTAGGTGTCCACTACCCCGGCCAGGCGCCCGAACAGGGGAATCTGCGCCCCCTGCAAGCCCTGAGGGTACCCTTCGCCGTTGTACCGTTCATGGTGCGAGTGCACCATGTTGCGTACCTCATTCGGCACATCGGCCCGCTCGTCGATGATCTCCAAACCCAGCTCAACGTGCTGCTTGAGCTGGGCTATTTCGTGCGAGCTCAAGCGATTGGGATTTTCCAGAAGCGCCGGCGGAAGCCGGGTTTTGCCCACGTCCAGCAGCAAGCCCCCGAGAGCGAGCTGGCGGATGCCGACGCGGTCGAGGCCGAGGTGGCGGCCGAAGGTGGCGCTCCACACCGACGTGCTCAGGGCACGCTGGTAGGTGTAGCGGTCCCGGTG
>JBCCVP010000157.1:0-12539 GCA_039195135.1 Pseudomonadota bacterium
ACGGATAACTTCGGCAAGGGACAGCTGCAGCTCAGCCTGCATCATTCCTTCTAAAAGGGCCGTCGCCACGGAAGTGGCGGCATAGCTATAGCTGCCGGGATCTAAAGAAACCGGCCGCGGCGCCGATAGGGCTGACTATGAATAAGAAAGCCCGTTCAGCGGCTTCGGCGCCCGACTGCTCTGCCGAGACGTCAGCTCGCATCATGGTGGTGGAAGATGAGGCACTGGTTGCCCGCGACCTGCGGCGGCGGCTGGAGCGTATCGGCTATGAGGTGATCGGCACCTGCGGCAAACCCACGCCGGCCCGCACCCTGGCGCTGGAGCAGCACCCGGACCTTATTCTGATGGACATCAATCTCAATGCCGAAATTGATGGCATTGACCTCTCGCAGCAGATCCGGACCCAGATCGATGTGCCGGTGGTGTTCTGCACCGCCTATTCCGACGATGAAGTGCTGGCCCGGGCGACCGGCACCACCCCCTACGGCTACGTGCTGAAGCCCTTCGACGACCGGGAGCTGGAAATTGCGGTGGAGATTGCCCTGTACCGGCACCGCTCCGAGCAGGCTCAGCTGGAAAATGCCAAACGCCTGGAAGCCGTGCTAAACGCCATCGATGACGGCGTCATCGCCTGCGATCCCGAGGGCCAGGTGTTCCTCGCCAACCCCCAGGCGGAGCGGTGGCTGCGGCGGGGCGGCGACCAAGCCATCGGTCAACCGGTGCAGGACCTGCTGCGATTCCGCGATATCGAGTCCGGCGACTTAAACCCGGTCTGCACAACGGTGCTGGAAGAGCACCGCACGCTGGAGAACGATCGCCAGCTGCTCATTACCGCCAAACAGCAGGAGCTGCCGATTGAGCTCACAGCCACGCAGATCGAAGGCAAAACCAACCTTTCCGGCGGCGCCGTGTTTGCCTTCAGGGATATCAGCCGGCGGCTGGCCTACGAGGAAGAAATCGAACGCAACGCCTTTTTTGAGCCGCTGACCGGCCTGCCGAATCGGCGCCTGTTCATGGACCGCCTGGATCTTGCGTTCCGCCGCAGCCAGCGGGAGCGGTCCAGCGAACTGGCCGTGATGTTTGTGGACCTGGATCGATTCCAGAGCATCAACGAGGCGGAGGGCCACGACCGGGGTGATGAAGTGCTGCGCCTGGTGGCCGGCCGCATCACCGGCGCGCTGCGCGATACCGATACGGTAACCCGCTTCAGCGCGGACACGTTTGTGTGCCTGCTGGACCGAATCACCGACCCGGCCATCATTCGCAACATTGCGAGCAAAATTCAGGGGGCCATCGCCCAGCCATTTGACCTGGGCAACCAGCCGATCAACCTGACCGCCTCTGTCGGGACCGCCATCAGCAGCCATTCCAGCTACCGGGACAACCAGGACATTGTGCGGGATGCGGACGCGGCGCTGCACCAGGCGAAACAGGCAGGACCCGCAAGCCAGGTGATTTTTGAAGCGCCAATGCGGGATACCTCCCAGCGCCACTTCAAACTGAGTGGCCTGCTCAAACACGCCATTGATCAGGGGATGATTTCCGTTCACTACCAGCCCATCGTCAGGGCCCATAGCGGCAAACTGGTGAAGCTTGAGGCGCTAGCGCGCTGGGGCGATAAGGAGCTTGGCGTGATTACGCCCGGTGAGTTTATTCCCCTGGCGGAGAAAACAGGGCTGATCCAGCAGCTCGGACACCTGGTGCTCGACACGGTGTGCCAGCAGATCGCCCAGTGGGAGCAGGATGGGAGCACCGCGCCGGTGGTGGGCGTTAACCTGTCGCCGGCGCAGTTTGCCGTGGATGATCTGGTGACCGTGATCCATCAGACGCTCAACGCGCATAACGTTGACCCCCGCCAGATTGAGTTTGAAGTGACCGAGTCAGCGGCCATGGATAACCTCGACCACACGGTGCAGGTGCTGAACCGGTGCGCCGCCAGCGGAATCCAGATCTCCATCGATGACTTTGGCACCGGCTATTCCTCGCTGGCCTATCTCAAACGCATGCCGTTCAACACGCTGAAGATCGATCGTTCTTTTGTTACCGAAGTGGTGCACAGCAGCGAGGACCAGGCGCTGGTGAAAGGCATCATCGCGATGGCCCACGAACTCAATCTCCAGGTGCTGGCGGAAGGTGTGGAAACCGGCTCGCAGGCGGATCTGCTGCGGAAATTTGGCTGCGACTACCTGCAGGGTTACCTGTTCGGCAAACCCGTGCCCGCCGCCGCCATCGAGCCACTGATCAAAGACTCCCGGACGTTGCTCGGCCAGCCAACCGAAGCTGTTGGATCCTGATTGATCTGAACCTGCGCCACTTTCCTATCGGCACTCCGATTTTTCGCCAATCCACCGCTATTTCGCTCTTTTCGATAATTCTGGCGCATTGTGCGCCGGTTTACGCACGTTCCTGGAACTGACCAAAAACTCTATAAATCATTGATTTAATTGTTTCTTTTTGGCTGAAGGCGACAAACTGAAGCTGCTTAAACGACCTGGCACGCCACTTGCTCCTTATTCGACAACAGACGCGATCGCCTATTGGCATCGTGAAAGATCAAAGAAGGAATTCAGGCATGGAAGAGGTAAAAAAGGCGCGCGGCATACTGACGGGGGGATGGGTAGTTCTTGTCATCATCGCCCTGATCGTTGCCCAGGTTCCGACAAAGGACAGCAACGTGGGCAGCTTTATTCTGTCCGGCAAATCGACCGAGGCATTGATCGCCGTCGCAGAAGATCAAGGCTGGGAGGTAACTCACCGGCTAGACCTGATTCAGGCCATCACCGTCACCGGGCCGGTGAAGGACATCGAAAACCTGCGGTCCAGCGGCGTCAAAGTGACCGTTAACCACGGCGTTGAAGCGGCCAAAAAGCCAAAGCCGCAAGCGGATGCCGGCCCCAACAAACTGATCAGGACCGAGCCCGCGCTTCGCTTCGTCGACGATGAAGTCTTCCTGACGCTGCGCAACTCCAACAGCAAAAAGACGGAAATCACTCGACTGACGCTGGCGTGGCCCGCAGAAAACGGAAAACTGAAAGAGATCAAGCTGGGGAAGAAAAAAGGCAAGGTGGACAAAAAAGATCAGTCCACGGGTGCCGCCGACCTGGAAGCAGACAAGGTCTGGAAGGGCAAAAAGGACCGGGAGCTGGACGACCGGAAAGATACGGAGATTGCATTTAAGTACGACGAGACCGTGTCCACGGACCGATCCGGGTATGAACTCAAGATCACCTATGACGACGGCACCTACACGCAGTTTGTCAGCGGCGAAGGTGTATTGATGCAGGGGGAGGAACGGGACACGTTCTTTCCAACGCTGACCCGCGCCGCCGAGCTGCACCAGATGGGAATCACCGGCGAAGGCATTGGCATCGCTTTTCTCGACAGCGGTATTGAGGAGATGGAATACCTGAAATACGACCATCAGCACGGCAAGCGGATTACCGAGTTCTACAACGCGATCAAAAACAAGTCAGAAAAGCCCAAAGATGAGTTCGGCCACGGCACCCACGTTGCGTCCATCGCCGTGTTATCCGCCGAAACCGTCGACGTTGAGACCGGCGAGGCAACGGGCAGCTATAACGGCATGGCTCCGGGCGCTGAAGTTGTCTCCGTGAAGGTGCTCGACAAAAATGGCCGCGGCAGCTACGCCGACACCATTCGTGGGATTGGCTACGTGGTGGCCAACCGCGAAGCGCTGAACATCCGGGTGCTCAACGTTTCCCTGAGTGCCAAGGCCCGGTCCAATTATTGGGATGATCCGCTGAATCAGGCCGTCATGCAGGCCTGGGCAGCCGGCATCCTGGTGGTGGTCTCAGCGGGTAACAACGGCCCGGACCCCATGACCATCGGCGTTCCGGGCAACGTGCCGTACGTGATCACCGTCGGCGCCATGACGGACAACTACACGCCGCTGGATCCCACCGACGACCGGCTGGCGACCTTTTCCGCCACCGGCCCAACGGTGGAAGGATTTATCAAGCCGGAGGTGTTGGCGCCGGGTGGTCATATTCAGGGCAACGTGGATGACAAATCGACGCTGGCCAAAGACTACCCGCAGCTGGCAGACATTGATGACTGGTTCATGATGTCGGGCACCTCCCAGTCGGCAGCGGTGGTCAGCGGCGCCGCTGCACTGATCCTGCAGTCCAATCCGGAGCTGACGCCGGACGAGCTCAAATGCCGCCTGCTGGGCACCGCGCGACAGGCGGTGGGAGATGACGGACTGCCCGCGCTGGCCGTGTTCCAGCAGGGCGCCGGTTTGATTGATGCGTTTGAAGCCACCTTTTCCACCGCCAGCGGCTGCGCCAACCTCGGCCTCGATGTGGAGGCGGACCTGGCGGGCGTCGCACATTTCGGCGGACCTGCGAACCAGGACGAAGACGGCCGCTTCTACGTGATGGGTGTTGACGACCAGAGCTACCTCTGGGGTCGCAGCTATCTCTGGGGCCGCAGCTACCTGTGGGCCGACAGCTATCTCTGGGCGGACAGCTACCTCTGGGCCAACAGCTACCTGTGGGCTGACAGCTATCTTTGGGCCAACAGTTTCCAGAACCTGAACGGCGACGTCTGGGCCGATAGCTATCTCTGGGCTAACAGCTACCTGTGGGCCAACGGTGACCTCTGGGGTCCCGACGCCGCGGGGGCTGACAGCGTTATTGAGTCCAACACCTGGGTCGATAACGAATAAAGACGAGGGCCGGCGCCCCTGAGCGCCGGTATTTATTCCTAATTCAGATCGGCCCGCGCTGGCCGATATTTGGAAGGCAGCAGGTGTCGATGCGGCGCCTGCTGCCTTGTTCATTGGGAACAGAGGAAAGCCCCGTGTCCGTTTGCCCCGCATTATCAGTTTCGCTGCCGTCGTTGCCGGACGGAGCCTTCCGCCGCCTCCGGGTTTACCTGACTCTGCTGGCGGTCCTCCTGTCATTCGGCGCTGCCGCGCGGGAAAACGTGGTTTTTCGACAGATCAGCCTGCCCGAGGGCCTGTCCCAGGAAAGTGTCAACGTGATAGCGCAGGACGTAAGCGGATTCATCTGGATCGGCACCCAGGAGGGCCTGAATCGCTACGACGGCCACCAGATGCGGGTATTCCTGCACGATGCGAGCGCTCCCCAATCGTTGCCCAGCGACTGGGTGAATGACCTCCTGACCACGCCTTCCGGCGCCCTGTGGATCGCCACCCGCCGAGGCCTCGCCACTCACGATCCCGTGCGCGACGTGATCACGCCGTTTGTTGGTGTAGACGGCATGGCCTTTCCGCGCGCCGACGTGATCGCCCTGGGGTCAGGTCCCGACAACCAGATCTGGGTCGGCACCGACCAGGGCTTGTTTTTGATCGACGAGACCCAGCAGACCTTCACCCGGCTGCCGCTTCCCGGAGAAGCGGCGGACGATCCCCGACCCGTGCAGGACATGACCCTGACGGAAGGTGGGGACCTGCTGCTGATTACCACCGCGGGCGACCTCCTGAGCGGGAATGCTGACGGTCTCACCGTGTCCCCGCTGTCGACAGATCTGCCAGCCGAACTCACGCGGCTGTGGGTGACGCCGGGACAGATCTGGATCGGTACTCAGAACAACGGCGTGGCAGTGATCAACCGGGTCACCCAGGAGGTTGTCACGCTCCGCCACGACCCAAAGGACCCGGCCAGCCTTCCCTCAGACCGGGTAACGGCCATTACCAACGATGCCAAGGGCCGCATCTGGGTGGGGTCCGACGCGGGTTTGAGTTACTGGGACGAGGGCCGGCAGCGGTTTGAGAACTACGCATCCCAGCCCGGCGTGCTGGCGTCGCTTTCGGACAACCGGGTGACCAGCCTGTTTCAGGACCGCGGCGATGTGCTGTGGGTGGGCACCTATTCCGGCGCAAATACCTGGAATGTGCGCATCAGCGCCGTGGCCCACTTTCATCACCGGGACGACGACCTGCGATCGTTAAGCAGCGACGTGGTCACCTCCTTCGCCAGCACCCGTGCCGGCGACCTGTACGTCGGCACGTTCGGCGGCGGCCTCAACCGCTTCAACTCGAGCCGGGGGCAGTTCGAGGTTATCTCTGACTTGCCCGATCAGCGCGTCATGAGCCTGGCGACGGATGCGCAGCAGCGGATACTCATCGGCACCCGCGGCAGCGGACTGCTGCGCTATACGCCGAGCACCGGGAGGGTGGAAACGTTCCGCCACGACCCGGAACGCCAGTCCAGCCTCAGTGCCGACGCCATCACCCGCATCTTTGTCGACAGCCGCAGCCGTGTATGGGTGTGCACCTTCGGTGGCGGAGTCAACCTGATGACCGGTGACGACCAATTCACCCGCTTTGGCGTGGATGACTCAGGCCTGAGCAGCGACCGGGTGATCAGCGCGGGAGAAAACCCGGTCGATGGTTCCCTGTGGTTTGGAACCCATGACGCCGGCGTCAGCATCTTAAGTGCCAGCGGCGGCTGGACCGCGCTCCGAGCGCCGGAGGATCTGCCCTCCGATGCGGTCGTCGCCGTTGATTTCAGCGATCGCTGTGCGTGGATCGGCACCCGAGATTCGGGCCTGGTGCGCGTCGCCATCGGCGTCCGGCCCGTCGACCGGCCGGAGTCGGTGGTGTTTGACCGGTCCGACGGGCTCGCGAGCAACGCCATCATGGGCCTGGAGGTCGACAGTTCCGGCCGGGTGTGGCTAACCACCAATCGGGGCCTGGCGGTGGTGGATGAGGCGCTCAGCTGGCGCCGCCACTACGACCTGGTGCACGGCCTGCAGGGGCTGGACTTCAACAGCGGCGCCCACGGGCAGTCGACAGACGGCGAGCTGTTTTTTGGCGGCAACAACGGCTTCAACCGGTTTCGGCCCGAGCAGCTGCTGTCGGCCACCAACGAAAGTCGTCCGCCGATTGCGCTGACCGCGGTCTACCACGGCGCACGCCGGCGCCAGTTTGAGGAGCCCCTGTCGGCACTGGATCAGTTCTCCGTGGGCTATGCGGAAAATACGGTGGGCTTTGAGTTTGCCCTGCTGGACTACACCAACCCCCGCGCCAACCGTTATCGCTACCGGCTGACGCCGCTGGAGAGTGACTGGAACGAGGTGGGCAACCTGAACCGGGCAACCTACTCCAACCTCGATTTTCGCGTGCCCTACCAATTTGAAGTCCAGGCCAGCAACAACGACGGGGTGTGGAGTGACCGGACCTTGCAGGTGGCGGTGGACGTCACACCGCCTCCCTGGCGCACCCGCTGGGCCTACGGGCTTTATCTGGTGACCGGATTGCTGGCCTTCTGGGGCCTGGCCGCCGGCATCTCCCGGCGCACTCGGCTGCGGTCCGAGGCGATCGCCCACGCGCGTCTGCGCACCTACCTAGAGTGTCTGGACCAGGCCACCGATTCAGTGGCCATCGTCCGGCCGGACGGCGCGGTGGCCTTTCAGAATCGTGCCGGTGAAGCGCTGTTCGGTGATCCCGACAGCCCCGCGGCTCACCTCTTTGCCGATCCGGTGCGGCGCGAAAACGCCATTGCCCAGGCTCAGGCAGAAGGCCGGTGCCAGCACCTGCTTGGGGACGAGGACGAGTTTGGCGGGACCTTTGTGGACCTCAGCATGACCGCCGTCAAAACCGCCGAGGCGGAACGCGCGGTGATTGCCATTGCCCGGGACGTGACGCAGCAGAAACGCGATGAGATCGAACTGAAAGGCTACCGGGACCAGCTTGAGCTGCTGGTGGAGGAGCGCACCAAGGAGCTGGCGAAAAAGATCCGACACCAGCGGCGCACGCAGGAGCAGCTGGAGGTTTCGCTGGAAGAAAAGGGCCTGCTGCTGAAGGAGGTGCACCACCGGGTGAAAAACAATATGCAGGTGATCTCAAGCCTGCTGAGCCTGCAGGTGGACGAACTCACCGACCCCACCGCCCTGCAGCTGGTCTCGGACAGCCAGCACCGGATACGTTCCATGGCCCTGATTCACGAGAGTCTTTATCAGTCGGACAACCTCGTGGATATCGATTTTGACGACTACCTGGGTCGCCTGACGGACCAGCTCAACCGCGCGTACCAGCGCCGGGGAAACCAGGTGGATATCCGGATTGATGCAGAACGGGTGCACCTGGACGTGGAAAGCGCCGTGCCCTGCGGCCTGATCGTCAACGAGCTGGTCACCAACGCGCTGAAACACGCTTTTGTCGGCCTGGACCGGCCCGCCCAGGTACAGATCAGCACGCGACCGATCGACGGTCAGTGCGAGATTCGGGTGCAGGACAACGGCGTGGGATTCCCGGCGGACAAAAACTTTGGCGACGGCGAGTCGATGGGGACAGAAATCATATGCATCCTCACCGAACAGCTCGGCGGCACCATCGAGCTCAATCGCGATGTCGACGAGGGCAGCGAGTTTGTGCTGCGCTTTCCCTTCAGCGTGAAAGCGGAGCGGCAGCGGGAGGCCGAGCGGGCGGTGCAGGCCCTGCTCGCCTGACGTTGACCTGACGTTAGCCTGAAGTTGACCTGATGCTGGCCTGCGCTCAGGCCGCTTTCGGTCCGCCCTGATAAAAAAGACCAAGCTGCTGGTGGACGTCGGGAAACACCCGCTTGAGCGTCTCCGGCGCCTCAAAATAGTACTCGGAGGTCACCGCAAAAAACTCCGCCGGCTCGGTCGCCGCGTAGGGATCAATCCGCGGTCTGCCGCGCCGGGTCTGCTCGTTCAGCTCGTCAAAAGCCCGCTGCATCACGTCGGCCCAGCGCCGCGCTGACATGCCCCGGTGCAGCGGCGGGTAGCCATCCGCCGGTCCGTTGCGCATGTCGATTTTGTGGGCAATTTCGTGGATCACCACGTTGTTACCGTCGTCCGCGTCGGCTACATCCTCAGTGACGTTGTTCCAGCTCAGCACCATGCCGCCACGCTGGTGCGCCGCGCCGGCGAGCACCCTTTTGTCTTCTTCGACGAGGCCGTCCCGGTTGCGCCAGCTCTGGCGGGTGCGGAAGGCGCCCGGGTAGACATATACCGAATACCAGCCCTCCAGCCAGTCGTACCCCATATGCAGCACCGGCAGGCAGGACTGGGCGGCGATCACGAGCTGCACCGGGCGCACCACGTCCATGTCGCCGCCGCCGTAAAAGTCTTTATCGTGCATAAACCAGGTGGCCAGCGCCCGGAGCTCCGCCTGGCGCGCCGCATCGAGGGTCCTGATCAGCGGGAGCTGCGCCAGCGTGTCCGCCCATTCGCCTTCGGCGATGGGGTGGTCCCGCAGGATCTTTTTGCGGCGGCGGTTTTTCCACCAGGCAAACATAAACTGGTTCCTCAGATGCTCGACTTAAGGTGGGGGTGGCACGGGCTTAGCTCAATCATCAGCGCGGGTCAGCCCGACGTCTCCGGGTCAGACCCACTCGGGGTCTGACCCTCGAAAGTGCCGCCATGCCGAACGGCCAGAGAAGTCAGGATTCCGACAGATCCAGGACTGGACCCGTTATTATCGGTGTAAAGCGAACACGCTCACGTCGGAAACGTTGCCGCAGAGCTTGCTGTCTTTCTGTGGCACTTTCGGGGGTCAGACCCCAAGAGGGTCCGACCCACTCACCGGCACACCAGCCTTCGTTACTCGAGGTCGAGGAAGCTGCGGAGCTGTTCCGAGCGGGAGGGATGGCGCAGCTTGCGCAGCGCTTTGGCTTCGATCTGACGGATCCGCTCGCGGGTGACGTCAAACTGTTTGCCCACCTCTTCCAGCGTGTGGTCGGTGTTCATGTCGATGCCGAAGCGCATGCGGAGCACCTTGGCTTCCCGCGGCGTCAGGCCCGACAGTACGTCGCGCACCGTGCCGGACAGGCCGGACCCGGTGGCCGACTCCACGGGGGATGCGATGTTGGCATCCTCGATGAAATCACCCAGATGCGAGTCTTCGTCGTCACCGATAGGCGTCTCCATGGAGATCGGCTCTTTGGCGATCTTGAGCACCTTGCGGATCTTGTCTTCCGGCATCTCCATACGCTCGGCCAGCTCTTCCGGCGTGGCCTCGCGACCCATTTCCTGCAGCATCTGGCGGGAAATGCGGTTGAGCTTGTTGATCGTCTCGATCATGTGCACCGGAATCCGGATGGTGCGGGCCTGGTCCGCGATCGAGCGGGTAATGGCCTGACGAATCCACCAGGTGGCGTAGGTCGAAAACTTGTAGCCGCGGCGGTACTCAAACTTGTCCACCGCCTTCATCAGGCCGATGTTGCCTTCCTGGATCAGGTCCAGAAACTGCAGACCGCGGTTGGTGTACTTCTTGGCAATCGAGATCACCAGGCGCAGGTTAGCCTCGACCATCTCTTTTTTCGCCCGGCGGGCTTTTGCCTCACCGATGGACATCTCCCGGTTGAGGTCCTTCAGATCGGGGATCTCAACCTTGAGGGAGTTCTCCAGGTCCTGCAGCTTACGCTGCAACTCGCGAATCTGATCAGCCCGGGCCTTGATGGCGGAGGAGTACTTCTGCTTGGCGCGGATGTGCTGGTCCACCCACTTGAGGTCCGTTTCGTGGCCCACAAAGCTCTTGATGAAGTCTTTCCGCGGCATCTTCGACTCAACCACGCAGAGCTCCATGATGGACCGCTCCAGCGTCCGCAGCATGGCCACGTCCCGGCGCAGGCGGATGGTGAAGTAATCAACAATCCGGGGCGCCAGCTTGATGGTGAGGAACTTCTCTTCCAGCTCCTTACGGATGGCGTACACGCGCTTGTGGCCGATGCCGTTGCGGGTAGCGGAGCGAAGAAACTTCTGGAACATCTTGGTGTGCTCGGTGAACCGCTCGGCGACCTCTTCCAGGTCCGGTCCGGTGTCCGCCGGCGTGTCGTCGCTGTCGTCGTCGTCGCCGGTTTTCTTCACCGCCGGGGTGGGAATGTCCACCGGCTCCAGATCGCTGGGGTCCACAAACCCCACCATGATCTCGTTCAGGCGCCGTTCACCGGCCACGTAGGCGGCGTACTCGGTGAGCAGCATCTCGGTGGTGGCAGGATAGCGGCCCAGGGAACCCAGCACCTGGTACAGGCCTTCCTCGATCCGCTTGGCGATGGCGATTTCGCCTTCCCGGGTGAGCAGCTCAACGGTGCCCATCTCGCGCATATACATGCGCACCGGGTCGGTGGTGCGGCCAATTTCCGAGTCCACCGCAGCGAGCGCCGCTGCCGCTTCGTCGGCCGCTTCGTCATCCGCCGAGTCGTTGTCATTCATGATCAGCTCGTCCGCATCCGGCGCCTCTTCGTGCACCTGAATGCCCATGTCGTTGATCATGTCGATGATGTCTTCGATCTGTTCCGGATCGACAATCTCGTCCGGCAGATGATCGTTCACCTCGGAGTACGTGAGATACCCCTGCTCCTTACCCCGGGTGATCAGTTGCTTAAGCTGTGATTGCTGATTTTCCTGCATGTTCTTCCGCCGTTGCGTGCGGCCGATCGCCTTCAGCCCCCTGAAGCGCGCCGCGTTTTGCCATAGCCAATGCGTCAACCCACGCACTCCGGCGCGGCTGATCGTCAGTGGTCGTTTGGTGTCGCTTCAGCTGGAATGACGCGCTGGCGTCTCTAAGTGTCTCAGGAATCTAGCCCCGTCGGGGGTCCGGTTGTACCGGCCTGAGTACGATGTGTTGGGTCAGCGACTCGTGTTATGTGTGTGTTTCTCAGGCGTTTTTTGCCCAAGAAGCGCATTTGTGCCTGTCAATGTAGGGCACCCCAGCGAAAATTCAAGCGTTGAAGGGTGTTTTATTGCCTTTTTGTGACATTTTCGGACAGATCCAGCAGCTTTCGGTACCGGTCCTTTTCTTCCGCCGTCAGGCTGCTCAGGCCGGACTCGGAAATGCGCGACTGAAATTCCGCCAGCTCCGCCTCAATTTCCAGCTTCCGGAACTCGCCGACGAGCCGGGTGACGGCACCGGTAAACTCCGCCTCCACGTTCGCGTCTTCGTCCAGCGGCAGCTGCATCTGGGCCAGCTTGCCCAGCACGTCGTGATCCCGGCGGCCCTGCCAGTGACCGAGCACGGTGGCGGTCACCGCCTGCGGATTGTCCCGGCACCACTGAAAGAGCTCCACCAGCAGCGGAATTCCCGGACGGAGGTCTTCCACCAGCTCCTCGACGGGGGCGGCGCTGCCCCCCAGCTTCGGGTGGTTGAGCAACAGAATAATCGCCTGCCGCACCAGCGTCGGGCGACCGCGCTGGCCCGGCGGCGGCCGCGGCGCCGGCGCTTCCTCCCGGATGGTAGCAGCGGCGGCCGGGGGCGCCCGGCCCGCCGCCGGGCTGCGAGCCAGCTCCGCCATACGTTCGTACATCATGTCCCGGAACGCGCCGTCGGGAATGGTGGCCAACTGCGGCCGGCACAGCTCCACAAAGCGCGCCCGACCGTCCAGGCTGTTGAGATCTACCTCCGCCTGATGGCGGGCAAAAAACACCTCCGACAGCGGCGTTGCGGCCCGCAGCCGGTCTTCAAATTCCTCCCGGCCCCGGTCGCGAATCAGCGTGTCGGGATCCTCTCCGTCGGGCAGGAAAAGGAACCTGGCCTGGCGCCCATCGCGCAGCCGCGGCAGCACCGAGTCAAGCGCCCGGTAGGCCGCCTG
>JBCCVP010000158.1:0-12430 GCA_039195135.1 Pseudomonadota bacterium
AAAACCGCAGCGCTGATGAGCGAGCGGCGAGGTGCGCTGGCGCTGGCCGCCGCCGCCGAGGGGGGGAAACCGCTGCCCGACTCTCAGATTGAGGTCACTCGGGCCATCGAGGGTGTCCATCTGTGCATCGATGCCCTGAAAAACCAAGCCGGCCGCCAGTATCCCATGGGGGTCAACCCCGCCTCGATGCACCGGGTGACCTTTTCCCGGCATGAACCGATCGGCGTGGTGGTTGCGGTCAGCGCGTTCAACCATCCCCTAAACCTGATCGTGCACCAGGTGGGGCCGGCGATCGCGGCGGGCTGCCCGGTGCTGGTCAAGCCGGCCGCGGCCACGCCGCTGGCCTGCTTTCGGTTTGTGCACCTGCTGCGGGAGGCCGGTTTGCCCGAGGAGTGGTGCCAGGTGGCGATGACGGAAAACAACCAGCTGGCGGGGCAGATGGTGGCGGACCGGCGGGTTGGCTTTTTCAGCTTTATCGGCAGCGCCGCCGTCGGCTGGATGCTGCGCTCTAAGCTGGCACCGGGAGCGCGCTGTGCGCTGGAACACGGCGGCGTCGCGCCGGTGCTGGTGGCCCCTGACGCGGATCTCGACGACGCCCTGCCGCTGCTGGCAAAAGGCGGCTTTTATCACGCGGGCCAGGTCTGCGTGTCGGTGCAGCGTATCTACGCCCACGCCGATATTGCCGAAACGCTGGCCGCCCGGCTGGCGGAGAAGGCGGCCGCCCTCAAGGTGGGAGATCCGCGCAGCGCGGACACGGAAGTGGGGCCGCTGATTGCGCCCCGGGAGGTGGATCGCGTGCACGAGTGGGTGCAGGAGGCGGTGGCCGCCGGCGCAAAACTGCTCACCGGCGGCAAGCCGCTGGACAACAACTGCTACGCACCCACGGTGCTGCTCGATCCGCCGCACGACGTGACCATCAGCCAGAACGAAGTATTTGGACCGGTGGTTTGTGTCTACAGCTGCGACGACACCGATGAGGCGCTCAAGCGGGCCAATGCGCTGGAGGTTTCTTTCCAGGCGGCAGTGTTTACCAAGAACCTGGATCTGGCGATGAAGGCCTACGCCGGCCTGGATGCCAGCGCCGTTATGATCAACGACCACACCGCGTTCCGGGTGGACTGGATGCCGTTTGCCGGGCTCAGGGTCTCGGGCCACGGCATCGGCGGTATCGAGTTTACGTTTGAGGACATGCAGATCTCGAAAATGGCCGTGCTGCGATCGCTGGAGCTGTGATCCAGACGCCGCAGCCGGTGAATGAATTCTGCTTCCTAGACGGTCTATGCCCCAGGAACTGGATTTGATTGGAGGCAAGCCATGAATATCCCTGGCTGGATGCTGGTGACGCTGGAGATACTCACCGGCCTTTTCATTTTGGTGATCGGTATCGGCTTCCTGGTGGTGATCGGGCTTTATCTGATCGATCGCTTTCAGACCGCCAGCACCGTTAAGCGGAACTACCCGGTCATTGGCCGGTTTCGCTTTCTGTTTGAACACCTGGGCGAGTTTTTTCGCCAGTACTTCTTCGCCATGGATCGCGAGGAAATGCCGTTTAACCGGGCCCAGCGGTCCTGGGCCTACCGGGCGGCGAAGAACGTCAACAACACGGCGGCTTTTGGTTCCACCAAAGACCTGCGACCCGAGGGCACGGTGATTTTTGCCAACTGCCCGTTCCCGCCGCTGGAAGATGAAAAAAGTGAGGCAACGCCAATCCTGTTTGGACCGCACTGCGAGCACCCGTATCAGACCACCTCGTTTTTCAACATCTCGGGCATGAGCTACGGC
Source organism: Pseudomonadota bacterium (assembly GCA_039195135.1). Lineage (GTDB taxonomy): Bacteria > Pseudomonadota > Gammaproteobacteria > Xanthomonadales > SZUA-38 > JANQOZ01. Next base: position 1,783 of record JBCCVP010000158.1, read on the forward strand.
GCCCTGTCCCGGCCGGCGGTGCGCGCCTTATCCCGGGGCGCCGGCGAGGCGGGCATCTGGCTGAACACCGGCGAAGGCGGCCTGGCCCCGGCGCACCTGGAAGGCAACTGCGACGTGGTGTTTCAGATCGGTACCGCCAAGTACGGCGTGCGCAATGAGGCGGGCGGGCTGAGTGACGACAAGCTGCGAGCCGCGGCGGCGAACGAGCAGGTCAAGATGTTCGAGCTGAAGCTGGCGCAGGGCGCCAAGCCCGGCAAAGGCGGCATTCTGCCGGCGGCGAAGGTCAACGAAGAAATTGCCGCTATTCGCGGCATCAAGGTGGGGGAAGCCTCCGTCAGCCCCAACCGGCATCCGGAAATCAACAGCGGCAACGAGCTGCTGGATATGGTGGGGCACATCCGTCGGGTCACAGGCAAACCGACGGGGATCAAAATTGTGCTCAGCTCCCCGGGCTGGCTGGATGATCTGTTTGCCGAGGTCCATCGTCGGGGCATCGAATCCGCGCCGGACTTCATCACGATCGACGGCGGCGACGGCGGCACCGGCGCCGCGCCCCAGCCGCTGATGGATGAGATGGGTCTGCCGCTGAAAGAATCGCTGCCGATGCTGGTGGATAAGGTGAACGAATACGGGCTGAGTCGCCGCATCCGCGTAGTGGCCTCGGGTAAGCGCATCACACCGGCGGAGGTGGGCTGGGCGCTCTGTGCCGGCGCCGACGCAATAACCGCTGCCCGGGGATTTATGTTTGCCCTCGGCTGCATCCAGGCGCTGCAGTGCAACAAAAACACCTGTCCCACGGGCATCACCACCCACGATAAGTCGCTGCAGCGCGGGCTCGTGCCCAGCGACAAGGCCCGCCGGGTTGCCAACTATGCAAAGAACATGGTGAAAGAGGTGACCATCATCGCCCACTCCTGCGGCGTGACAGAGCCCCGGCGGCTGGCGAGAAAACACGCCAGAGTGGTCAGCAACAATGGCCTTTCGGTCTCGCTGAACGAGCTGCACCCGGACGTTGAGCCAAAGATGGCCTTCGAAACTTCCTGATGGCGGACCCCGGTCGTCGCTTGGGCGGGCATGGCCGCTAGCGGTCGGGCCGGCTTCCGTCCGGCACCGAGCCGGCCTGGCCTGCCCCCGGGGGATGGCGGGTGACCCTTTTTGCCCGCTTCTTTCTTGGCGTTTTCCTAAGCGTACTGGTGGCGCTGGCGACCCTCGTGGTGGTGTCCCGGGTGAGTCTGGAAAAAGGCGTGCAGCGCTTTGTGGCCAGCCAGTACGAGCGCCAGGGCACCACGCTGGCGGAACAACTGGGTCAGATCTACACGGAGCAGGGGAACTGGAGCGCATTTACCGGGCAGCCCCAGCGCTGGCGCCAGTGGCTCCGCAGCCGCGCGCGAGGCTCGGTTTGGGCGCGCCGCGGACCGGGCGTGGGACCTCAGGGGCTGCGATCGATGATCGAGCGGACCTACCTGAAAGACGCCGCCGGCGCGCCGATCGCGGGCCCGCCGCCGGATTCCGGCCAGCCTGCCGTTGAAGTAGACATCCGGGTCGAGGAAACGGTGGTGGGCCGGGTTGGCCTGGTCCTGCCGCCGCGCCAGAACCGGCTGCCGGAGGAGCGACTGCTGCAGAGCGAACAGGGCCGGGTGCTGCTGACGGCGGCGCTGGCCACGCTCCTTATCGCCGGTTTTGCAGCGTGGATCCTGGCCCGCGGCGTGACCCGGCCGCTGGCCAACACCGGCCAGACGCTGCGCCGGCTGGCGCGGGGCGACTACGAGGCCCGGGCGCCGCTGGAGGGCGGTCGGGAGTCGCGGGAAATCAGCGGCCACGTGAATGCGCTGGCGGAAACGCTGCTGAAAAACCGCGGCCTGCGGCAGGAATGGATGCGCGATCTGGCCCATGAACTGCGTACGCCGCTGGCGATAATCCGGGCGGAGAGTGAAGCGCTTGCCGAGGGGGTCCGGGCGCCGGATCCGGCGGCGCTGGCGTCTCTTGCCGAAGAGGTGGCGCACCTGAGCGGCCTGCTGGACGACATGCAGGCGCTGGCCCTGTCCGACGCCGGCGCGCTGGATTACACCTTCGAAGACCTGGAACTGACGCCCTGGCTGGAGCGCCTGATCGGCGAATACCGGCCGCGCATGGCCGATGCTGGGATCGAGCTCAGCCTGGCCGGGCATGACGGGGTGGTGGTTACCGCCGACCCCGGGCGGCTGCGTCAGCTGTTCCATAATCTCCTAAGCAATACCGAGCGCTACACGCAATCCCCCGGGCGCTGCGAGGTTCGCGTGCGGGTGCGGGGTAAGACCGCGGAAGTTACGGTGGCCGACTCCAACCCCGGCGTTGCCTCCGAGGACCTTGAGCGCCTCTTCGAACGGTTTTACCGTCCCGACGCCGGCCGCAGCCGCGCTGCCGGCGGTGCCGGCCTGGGGCTGGCGATTGCGCGCCGTATTGCCCAGGGCCATCAGGGGGACCTGACCGCTTGGGCTTCCGACCTGGGCGGACTCCGGATGACCCTCACGCTCCCGGTCAGTGCGCCATGAGTCCACTGGCGCTGCTGGTGGAGGACGATCAGCGGCTGGCTGACGTGCTGGGCGCCTACTACGCGAAGGAGATTGGGGGACGTTGGCATCACCTCACTGACGGCGGGGACCTTTTGCCGTTCGTGGCGCAGGAAAAACCGGACGTGGTGCTGCTCGATCTGATGCTGCCGGGTGTGGACGGCCTGACGCTCTGCCGCCAGCTGCGGGAGCATTCGGAGGTGCCGGTGATCATGCTGACAGCGCGGGTGGAAGAGTCGGATCGAATTCTGGGCCTTGAGGCCGGGGCGGACGACTACGTGTGCAAACCCTTCAGCCCGCGGGAGGTGATGGCCCGGGTTAAGGCCCAGCTGCGGCGGGCCGGCTTTTCCGGCGACGCCGGGGCCGAACCGCTGCGGGTCAACGGGGCCGCCATGAAGGTGACCTACGGTCGGAAGGAAAAGGCGCTGACGCCGGCGGAAATGAATCTGCTTGAGACGCTGGCCGCGCGGCCCGGACGCATCTACCGCCGGGATGAGCTGATGGATCGCATGCACGCCGATTTTCGCGACGTGACCGACCGCAGCGTGGATTCCCACGTGCGCAATCTGCGCCGCAAGCTCGAGGCCCTTGGCGCCAGCAACACCTGGGTGGAAACGGTTTACGGCGTGGGCTACCGGTTCACCGACGCGGCGCCGGTCACGCTGGAGCGGTAGAGCTCGCTTCGGCAGTTTTGCCGTCATAGCGGCGACCAAGTCGGATCCCCACCCAGGCCCACACGGCGGCGATGCCGGCACCGATGGCGGACACGGCCGCCAGCCCGAGTCCAAGACCCTCCGTGAGCACGGCAAAGGCGCTGGCGCTCACCGCATCCCCGCCGCGGTAGACGACAATGTCGATAACGGGTTTGGACTTGAAGCGATCTTCGCGGCTGACGTGGGTAAACAGCATTTCCCGGGCCGGCCGCGTCAGGCCGTAGTTGCCGCCGCGACGCACGACCTGCAGCGCCAGCAGCACGGTGATGGCGGGCGCCACGGCCAGAATGCCCAGCCCCAGCACCACCAGCACCGGCATCAGCGCCAGCGCCACCGGCATCCCCAGCTTCGTCACGATGCGGCCCGTGGCAAACAGCGCCAGACCGAAGGTGACGGCGTTGACGATCCAGTCCACGCTGCCCAGAATCTGGGTGCGTTCCGCGCGGCTGAAATCGGCCAGCAGGTTTTTCTGTTCAAAGTACAGAAAGGTGCTGACAAACACGTACAGGAGAATGAAGCAGCCGATGCCGAGCAGGAATGGGTTGGAGACGAAGGACTTAAACCCGTGCCACCACGTGCCGCCAAGGCGAAACTGGGACACATCCGCCGCCACGTCCTCGTTGCCAAGTTCCGTTCGCTTCAGGTGATAGACGTAGAGCACCAGCGGAATGATGGCTAGCAGTCCGCCCGACGCAATCAGCATCAGCCCGTCCACGCCGAGGCGGTCCGCAAACAGGGTGGGAATCGCCGGCCCGAACAGGGCGCCGGCGCTGGCGCCGGTGGCGATGACCGCAAACAGCCGGCTGGCCTGCTCCTTGCGAAAGGTATCGGCCATAAATGTCCAGAACACCGACACGTGGAACAGCGCAAACACGCTCACCCAGAGATAAAAGGCCTTGTCCACCAGGGTGCGGTTTTCCACCAGCGAGGTGCCGACGTAGAAGGCGACAAAACTGAGGGCAAAAAAGCCGTACATGATGGGGACAACCCGCTTGAGCTGAATCCGGGATACGGCATACCCAAACGCCGCCACGATGATGGCGCTGACGAAGAAGTTGATGTTCCAGAGGAAGCTCACCTCCGCGTCGCTCCAGTCACTGGCCATGGCGTCGCGCACCGGCCGCAGCACGTAGTAGGAGGCCATCAGGAGAAAGACCAGCACCGCCGACGCGGTCGTGGCGCGGATCTCGTTCGGCTCAATGCCTGACGCGCCGCGGAGCAGTTTGGCCAGGAGGCCGGCTTTGGGTTCACTCATGGAGGTAACGCCTTCTCTGCAGCGACGGAGCGTACTACCGTGGCCTGCGGCTGTCGCCCCCCAAAAGATCAACGCTTCGAAACTGTCGACCAATACCGCCGCCGGGACGATGTTTCGGCCCGATGCTGACGGTCAAGGGGCCAGGAACCGCTATTGCGGCAGGAGTTCCCAGTAGGGTTTGTCACTGCCGGGCGGCGCGGGGTGGACAACAATCCGGGCGGAGACGGGCTGGGTGAAATCAAGCTGGCGGCCGGTGACCCAGAAATCATGCGCCCGACGCACCGACTCCACCGCCACCAGCGGTTTCTTTTCCAGCGCCTCCGGCAGCACCACCCAGGCGGCAGGAACGCCCGCGTCTCGCACGTCGATGCGGGCGCTGCTGGCATCTCGTTTTGCAGGCTTGAGTTCGCGGGTGCGGCTGCAGGTAGGGTAGTCCCAATGACTGGCAGGAGCCGCCTCAAAGCCGCTGGTGAGATCGACGTAATCCAGGCGCTCCAGGTCCGGATTCTGCACCACCGCCAGGTCCCCGCGGCGTCGTTCGTGGGGCATATGGTGGGACAGCTGGACACGGTACAGATCCCCTTCCCGGAACAGGCGGAAGCGCTCGTCGTCGCGCATACCAATGCGGTACGGCGCCAGGCCCTGCCATTTAAGTTCAATCGGCGGAGCGCCCTGTTCTGGCTTCGCGATGAAACCCTGGGGGGTTTCGGCAAAATAAAGCGATCGATAGCGAATCACGCCCTCCGCGCCGTCCGCATCGTAAGCTTCGATCCGGTACGCCACGACGCCCTGGTCCCGCTCCCGCCACAGAACAATAGCGGGTAAATGAAAAACGCTGGAATGGGGTTCAAACAGCTGCGGCCGGTAACCCCCGATGCCGTAGTGGAGAAACTGATAGATCTGCGCAGCGGTGTAGGTCGGGTACGTCTTCGGGTCCGCCTGCGGATCAGCAAAATAGGGAAGGCCCGGATTGGGATAGTCCCACTGCTGCAGCGTGTCGGGCGTTTTCACCCGGATGTGCACCGACCAGCCGTCCAGCGTAACCCGTTCAAGGCAGGGTTCCCCGTCTGCGGTTTTGCACCGGGGTTCTTTTTTTGGCGGACCCAGCCCTCGCACCCCAAGCGCGGTGATGGTCCCGATGATATCGCCGACATGGCAGACCGGCTGGATTTCCGCGGCGCGATAGCCGAAGCGGGCGTGGGCGACCTCGGCCTCCGGATCGGCCAGATGGAAGAACGACCAGCGGCCGGCGCGTTTCGAAAGCACATAGCCTTCGACGCCATAACCGGTGCGCCACACGCGAATCTCTTCTTCACCTTCGGCCAGCGCCAGCTTCTCGATGGGTTCAAAGCCCCAGGCGACGGCAACCGATTCAAAGGCATCGCCGGGTTCAGCAAACGCCGGGCAGGCAGCGCACAGGGTCAGCGCCGCGGATAACACTCGAAACATAGTCAGCCTCCTCGTCAGGTAGACCCGAGGCTGACGGATTGCGTCGCGCGGGCCGGCTATTCCTCCAGCGCGAGGGCGTCGACCTTCTGGAATCCCCGGGGCAGCTTGCGGCCGCGTTTGGCCCGCTCGCCGGTGTAGTGCTCAAGGTCTTTCGGCTTCAGCCGCAGGTGTCGCTGGCCCGAGTGCACCAGCACGTCCTGGCCTTCCGGCACGCAGAGCACTGCCACCACGTATTCGTCGCCTCCCTTCAGGCGCTTCGGCGGCACGTTGATGATCTTGTTGCCTTTGCCCCGGGCCATTTCCGGCAGGCCCTTAAGGTCAAACGCCAGCAGGTAACCGTCGGTGGTGACGGCGACGACCCGGTCCGTTTCCGGATCGGTGACCAGCGATGGCTGCAACACCGAAGCGCCTTTCGGCACCGTCAGCGACGCTTTGCCGGCCTTGGTGCGGGTATGCAGGTTTTCCATCTTGGTAAAGAATCCGTAGCCGAAGCTGGAAGCCAGCAGTACGCGATCCTCCGGCCGACCGATCAGCGCGGCGCAGAAGTGAGCGCCGGCGGCGGGGCTGAAGCGGGACGTCAGCGGCTCACCCTGACTGCGAGCCGAGGGCAGGGTATGGGCCGGCAGGGCATAGCTGCGGCCGCGGCTGTCGAGAAAGACCGCCTGCTGGTTGCTGCGGCCCCGCGCGGAAGCCAGATATTTGTCACCGGACTTGAAGTTCAGGGAGCTGGCATCGATTTCGTGGCCCTTGGCGGCCCGGGCCCAGCCGCCTTTGGACAGCACCACGGTGATAGGCTCGGTGGGCATAAGATCGGTTTCGTCCATGGCCGCGGCCGGTTCCCGCTCAACGATGGGAGACCGGCGCTCGTCGCCGTGCTGTTTCACGTCCGCGGCAATTTCGTCAGCAATCAGCTTCTTGAGACGGCGCGAGGACTTGAGCAACCCCTCCAGCTCTTTGCGCTCCGCCTCCAGCTCTTCCTGCTCCCCCTGAATCTTCATCTCTTCCAGCCGGGCCAGGTGCCGCAGCTTGAGCTCGAGGATGGCCTCCGCCTGCCGGTCGCTGAGATTGAAGGTTTTCATCAATACCGGCTTGGGTTCTTCCTCCTCGCGCACAATGCGGATCACCTCGTCGATATTGAGGTAGGCGATCAGCAGGCCTTCGAGGATGTGCAGGCGGTCGAGCACCTTGTCGAGACGCCACTGCAGCCGGCGACGAACCGTTTCGGTGCGGAAGCTGATCCACTCCTTGATGATCTGCGCCAGGTTTTTCACCGCTGGCCGGCCGTTGACGCCGATCAGGTTCAGGTTGACCCGCACGTTGCGCTCAAGGTCGGTGGTGGCGAACAGGTGGCTCATCAGGCCAAACACGTCGACCCGGTTGGAGCGGGGAATGAGCACCAGCCGGGTAGGATTTTCGTGGTCCCCCTCGTCCCGCAGATCGTCCAGCATGGGCAGCTTCTTGGCCCGCATCTGGGCGGCGATCTGCTCCATCACCTTGGCCGGTGATACCTGATGGGGCAGGGCGGAGATGATGATGTTGCCGTCCTCCCGCTCCCACACGGCCCGCAGCTTGATGCTGCCGTGGCCGGTCTCGTACATGGCCACGATGTCTTCCCGCGGCGTGATGATCTCGGCGCGGGTGGGAAAGTCGGGTCCTTTGATGTGCTCACACAGTTCGGCAACCGTTGCTTTGCTGTTTGCGAGCACCCGCATGGCGGCCGAAGCCACTTCTTTCATATTATGCGGCGGGATGTCGGTGGCCATACCCACGGCAATGCCGGAGGCACCGTTCAGGAGCACGTTGGGCAGCCGCGCCGGCAGCAGCGTGGGTTCGTTAAGCGTCCCGTCAAAATTAGGCTGCCAGTCCACCGTGCCCTGGCCGAGCTCCGACAGCAGCACCTTGGCGTAGGCGGACAGGCGCGACTCGGTGTAGCGCATGGCGGCAAACGACTTGGGATCGTCGATGGAGCCGAAGTTGCCCTGGCCGTCCACCAGCGGATAGCGGTAGGAAAACGGCTGGGCCATCAGCACCATGGCCTCGTAGCAGGCGCTGTCCCCGTGGGGGTGGAACTTACCGATCACGTCACCCACGGTGCGGGCTGATTTTTTGTGCTTGGACGAGGCGGAAAGCCCCAGTTCCGACATGGCGTACACAATCCGCCGCTGCACCGGCTTCAAACCGTCCGCGATGCTGGGCAGCGCGCGGTCGAGGACCACGTACATGGAGTAGTCCAGGTACGCCTTCTCCGCGTATTCCTTTAGCGAAAGTTGTTCAAATCCGCCCGGAGGGGCTTCGATCTGTTGACCCATTAGTTTGCTCTGAATTCTTGAGTTTTCGTATTTGCGGGTAACTGCCAGGTGGCTACGTTACCGGTCCGACGAGTGCCGGATGCCTGTTCCTGGGAAGGGTCCCCGCCCAGCGCCTGCCCGTCGCCGAAGTCGACCAGCCCCAGCAACTCAGACCTCAGCAAGATCACCCTTTTTCTCCAGCCAGGCCTTGCGATCGCCCGCGCGTTTCTTGGCCAGCAGCATATCCATCAGGGGGCGCGTCTTGTCACCCGGCGACAGAGTGAGCTGCACCAGCCGCCGCGTGTCCGGCTCGATGGCGCTTTCTTTCAGCTGCGCCGGGCTCATTTCGCCCAGCCCCTTGAAGCGGGTGACGGCAATTTTCACGTTGCGCTTTTCCCGCTTCAGCTTTTCGATCAGATGATCCCGCTCCGCCTCGTCCAGGGCGTAGTACTTGTCTTTGCCCGAGTCCACCCGGAACAGCGGCGGCATGGCGACGAACACGTGGCCGTCGCGCACCAGGGGTTCAAAGTGGCGCAGGAACAGGGCGCACAGCAGGGTGGCGATGTGCAGGCCATCGCTGTCCGCGTCCGCCAGGATGATCACCTTGCCGTAGCGCAGGCCCTCCAGATAATCGTTGCCCGGGTCCACGCCGATGGCGACGGACAGATCATGCACTTCCTGCGAACCCAGCACCGAGCCGGACTCCACCTCCCACGTGTTCAGGATTTTGCCGCGCAGCGGCAGGATGGCCTGAAACTCCCGGTTGCGGGCCTGCTTGGCGGAGCCGCCCGCCGAGTCGCCTTCCACCAGGAACAGCTCGGTGCGGGCCGTTTCCTGGGAGGTGCAGTCCGCCAGTTTGCCCGGCAGGGCGGGGCCCGCCGTGATCTTTTTGCGCACCACCTTCTTGGCCGCCTTGAGGCGGCGCTGGGCGTTGGCGATGGCAAGCTGGGCGATGGCTTCGCCTTCCGCCACGTTGTTATGCAGGTAGAGGCTGAAGGCATCTTTGATGATGCCCGTCACCAGACCGGCGGCTTCCCGCGTAGACAGGCGTTCTTTCGTCTGGCCGGAAAACTGCGGGTCTTCCAGCTTGATCGACAGGATGTAGCTGATGCGCTCCCAGGCGTCTTCCGGTGCGAGCTTGATACCCCGAGGCAGGAGGTTGTGGATGTCGCAGAACTCCCGCAGCGCCTCGGTCAGGCCGGTGCGCAGGCCGTTCACGTGGGTGCCGCCCTGGGCCGTGGGGATGAGGTTGACGTAGCTTTCCTGCGTCAGCTCTCCCTCTGGCACCCAGCACAGGGCCCAGTCCACCGCTTCGGTTTCCGTGTCCTTGCTGCCCACCATGATTTCCGCCGGCAGCGTGTCAAAGCCCTCCAGCTCGCCGGCCAGGTAGTCGCGCAGGCCGTCTTCGTAGTGCCACTCGTTCTTCTGACCCGTCTTTTCTTCTTTCAGACGCACCGTCAGGCCGGGGCACAGCACCGCCTTGGCGCGCAGCACATGGCGCAGCCGGGCCATGGCGATACGGGCGCTGTCAAAATAGCCCGGCTCGGGCCAGAAGCGCACCCGGGTGCCGGTATTGCGCTGCCCCACGGTTCCGATCTCCGTCAGGTCCGAGGTTTTTTCGCCGTTGGCAAAGCCGACGTGGTACTCCTTGGCGTCGCGCTTGATCCACACCTCAAGCCTGGACGACAGGGCATTTACCACCGACACGCCGACGCCGTGCAGCCCGCCGGAAAACTGGTAGTTCTTGTTGGAGAATTTGCCGCCGGCGTGCAGCTTGGTGAGGATCACCTCCACGCCGGGAATTCCTTCCTCCGGATGCAGGTCCACCGGCATGCCGCGGCCGTCGTCCGACACCTCCACGGAGCCGTCCTTGTAGACGGTCACATCGACCAGCCGGGCATGGCCCGCCACCGCCTCGTCGACGCTGTTGTCGATAACCTCTTGCGCCAGGTGATTCGGCCGGGTGGTGTCGGTGTACATGCCCGGACGGCGCTGAACGGGCTCCAGTCCGGAAAGAACTTCAATATCTTCAGCGGTATAGCGGCTCATCGCAGAAAAGCAGGCAGGATGCAGGCAACGCCTGATACTGGCGCTTTTGACGGCCTAATGCAACAAAACCCAAGATGTTGTGTGTGAGGGCTGGCGTAAACCCAATATCATGAAACCGCTGCGGCCTTTTTTCGCCGCGTTGATCTTCTTTTCAGTGAGCTTCAGCGCGTCGTCCGCCGCGTAGCACGCCCTGACGCCGTGCCCCGGCGACCAGCAGGAAGGCGGCCAGGATAAGCGCCCACAGGCTCAGTCCAGGCACCGCCCGCGCGACGGAGAGATTAATCAGAAACGAGCCTCCGGCGCCGGCACCGTACGAGCACAGGAGCTGCCCCCGGGACCCTGCGC
>JBCCVP010000159.1:0-12409 GCA_039195135.1 Pseudomonadota bacterium
GTAGACCACCAGCGAGTCGCGGGTAAACACGCCCGTATAGTTGTTGATGGGCCAGTCCACCAGAAACAGGCTGATGCCCAGCCGCCGGCCGTCTTTGGTGTCGAACCAGGCGCTGCCCGCCTGGTCGTGGATCTTGAATCCTTCATAGCGTTCGTAGGGTTCATCCCGGCCCCCGCCGACGCCCGGAATATCCACATAGCACTCAAACGGCCGCACGCGGTGTAGCTGATAGTCAGCCTCATCCCCGGCGTAGGTCAGCCACAGCTGCCCGTTGCTTACCGTGGCTGCGCGCACCACCGGCAGGCTGCACCCGGCCTTTGCTGTTGCGCTGAACTGGGCCGCTTCCCGCTGCCAGAAAAGGCTGCAGTTTGGCTGCGCCTCAAAGCTGTCCGCTGAATGCAGCGACACATCACCAGCGGGCCAGACATCCATGCGGACGGACGCAGCGTCGGAATCTGCGCTCAGGGACCAGATCTGGCGCGGCACCGGTTGCTCCTTGTCGCCGTCGTAATAGCCGGTTACCGAAAATACGTGGTTGCCCAGCGCGGGTAGATCCATCGCCTCTACCACCTGGTGAATCCGGCGGTGCTTCACCGAACGGTCGCCGCGGCGGTCAAAGTAATTCTGGTTGGCATTGTCGAAAGCGCCCTCGATCAGGGTGGCAATCACCATCAGGTCGCGCTCGTAGGGCTGGCTGTCCTGGCCCTGGGCCAAAGCCGGCGTTTCCACAAACCAAGCCAGCGTCAGGGCCAGCGCTGCATTCAGTCTTCGATTCATCCCGACACCTCACTTTCATCTTCAAAAACGTCGATGCGCAGACCCGCCGGCGTGTGCACCGTCACCACCCGGCCGGTCCCCGCCAGCGTTTGCACCGGTCCAGCTTCGTCGTACGCGGTGCCCTGTGTACTCAGCCGTTCGATAAGCGGCTTGAGATCCGCCACCGCATAGTTGACGTGCAGCACCCCCCGGGCCGGCGGCACCGCCAGCGGATAGCGATCGGCACCGCGGACGCCGCCGTATTCAATAATCTCCAGCTGCCCAAACTCCTCGTCGTCGGCGCCCCAGATGCTCACGTCGAGCGTTGCCCCGGACGGAAGCCCGACCATTTTTTCCACCTCCGGACCTTTAAGCAGGTTTTCCGTTTTCAACCTCATGCCGAGGGCGTCGGCAACAAAAGCCCGCTCCGCCGGCGCATCGCCAACGATGGTGATCAGCGGGCCGACCCCGGCAAAACCCTGATCCGAGAAGGGGTAGGACTCGCCGAGCACCTCCAGCAACACCACGTTGATCGCATCGTGGCTCGGCAAGTGAATTTCCCGAAAGCAGGTGCCATCGGGCGCATTCACCTCGCTGTAGGTCTCGCTGCGAAACTGGCGGCCGGCGGCCTTGAGTTCGACAACCCGCGCTGGGAGATCGCTGGCGTACACATCGAGGTTTTTTGGGCACCAGTCAAACACTTCAGCACCTTCCCGGACCGCTGCCCCCGGGGTCGCAAACTCCACCAGGTGGAGTTGCCCCAGCGTCTGCCCCGGTGCGGCAACGCGGGCCTGGCGGGTGATCTGCTGCGGCTCCAGGCTCCACAGCGTCGCCAGATCCCGGTCTGCACCATGGTTGGAGGCCACCGCCTTCAGGCCCAGCGTCTCTTCCCAGAAGGCAAGTGCCTCATCGAGGTCAGCAACCCCAACCGATACGCAGCGCCAGTTATCCAACATCGGAACGCTCAGTCGGCAGCCGCCACCTTGTCGCGCAGTTCCGCAATCAGCATGCCAACGTAGTAGTCGGACGACTGCTTGCCCGCCTCATCCAGATAGGCGTTGAGGTCGTCCGCGCTGATGCTCACCTCACATTCGGCAAAATCGCCGCGCAGATAGTGTCGCGGCAGCGAGACCAGCGCTGCGAGGCGCCGGTGCCGGGCAGACCGCTGCCACAGGTCGAGGGCGCGGCAGGTGTCCTGCTCGATGGTCTGACCGATCAGGTGCAGGTACCCGATCACAAACGTAGACTGGGGGTAGTCGGCTTCCAATGCCTTCAAACGGTAAGGCATCGCCTCTTCGCCGCGACCGGAATACCCGTAGGCACGGCCCAGCTGATAGTTCAGGCGCGGATTGTCCGGATCCGCCGCTACCGCCTCCTGGCAGGCGGCGATGGCCGCCTCCTTGTCCATCCCGCTCTGCGTGACCGGTGGTGCCACATGTCCGGGGTCGCGACCGTGGGAGGCCAGCTCGTCACAGCGCGTGACTTCCTGGGAGTAGCGCGAAAAATCGTAGTCGGCAAACTCCACGCTCAAAGCCGGCGGCAGGCCGACGGCAAGCAGCAAACCAGCGAGGACAAAACGGACGGACTTGGATTGAGTCATCAGGGCTACCGGGTGGTGTTTGGGAAAGGCGCAATCTAGCACAGCGTCAGCCGGCAGCCGGGCTCCGGCCGGCTCTTCGGGTCATCAGCAGCAGCGCCACGGCCGCCAGGCTGACCAGCCCCAGATAGAGCAGGAAGACAAGGCTGTAGGACCCGGTGACGTCGCTGATGTGGCCCGCCAGCGGCGCCGTCGGCGCGGTGATGGGAATATGCATGGGGCTTTGAATACCCAGCGCCCGGCCGAAGCTGCGCGGACCAAAACGGCGGGAAATCATGGAGGTCCAGACCGGCGTGATGCCGCCGGTGGCGCCGCCGATAAAAAAGCAGCCGGCTATCAGCGCGGGATAGCTGCCGGACAGGTAAAAGGTCACCAGCCCCGACGCCATCAGCGCCATGGAAACCACCGCCACCGGGTGAATGCCGAAGCGGTCGATCATGCGGCCGGAGACCACTTTGCCGGCCAGCGAGCAGAAGGCGATGATGGAGTACAGAAACGCCGTCTGCTGAGTGCTGAATCCCAGATCTTTCGTGTGCAGACTTAAGTTTGCCAGCAGCCCCAGCGTAACGCCCAGCAGCGCGCCGGAGAACACCGTTTGCAGGTATAAAGACGGGGTTCGAAACAGGCGCCGAAAGGGCCAGTCCCGCCCTTCATCGCTGCTGGCGGCGGGCGTTTGGGTCGGCGCTTCGGGTTCCGGAGCCAGGCCCCGGTCCTCGGGAAAGTTGGCCAGTACTTTGAAGAATACCGGCGCTAAAGCCATCACGCCGATGCCGATCACCAGCAGCGAAGTGCGCCATCCGTAGGCGACGAACATGAAGGCCAGCACCGGCGGCACCAGAAAACCGCCGATGGAGCTGCCGGTCAGGGAGACGCCAAGTGCCAGCCCCCGGTTGGCCCGAAACCAGCGGGCAATCAGGGCGGAGCTGGGCAGCATGCCCACCGCCAGCACGCCAAGGGGGATCAGCGTGGCGTAGACCACCCAGACCTGCACCAGCGTGCCGGCCTGGCTGATCAGGATCAGGCCAGCGCCCATGGCCAGCGTTCCCACCGCAACAAGGTGCCGGGCAGAGCCTTTGTCCACCCACATGCCCACCAGCGGCGACATCAGGTTTGAGCCGGCGGTGATCAGCGTTTCGATCAGCGTGATCCGCGCCCGGGTGGCGCCAAACTCGTCCTCAAAAGCCGAGGTGTACATGCCCATGGACCAGAAGATGATGCCGCCCTGGATCGCGTTGCCCAGCATGCCCATGGCGGCAATGGCCCAGCCGTAAAACGGCTTCTTCACTTTTTCTCCCTTAACATGTGCACAACCAAAGCATGAGGCACGGTGTGAAAGACCATGACACCACACACGGCCGGGTGTTGTACACGAGCCGCCAGCCGGAGCGCCTCGGCGCCGAGCGCGGCCGGGAGCAGTTCACCATCACCCGCCATGGCGATGGGTCCCGAACCCTGCGCGCCCACTGCGAGATCGACGACGCCCCAAACGTGATGCGCGACGTGGTGCTGACGCTGGACGAGCGGTGGATCACGCGGGAGGCGTACGTGCACCTGCGCGTTGCCGATCGGCCGGTGGGCACCGCATGGTATCGCTTTGAAGACCATTATGCCGAGTGTGAGGGATTCCTCGCCGACCGGGGACGCTTTTCTGATCGCATTGAGTACGACCGGCCGGGCGAAATTTTTGGCGCCCATCCGCTGCAGGGCGACGCCTGGCACCTGCACGCGGTCGATATCACGAACGGTCCCGCGGTCAAATTGTTCGACCGGTTTCTGATGTGCTCCCTGGACCATCGCGGGGCCACCGGGCCCGAACTTCACTGGCGCAAACCGGGCATGCGCGTAGAGTACGTTGGCCCGGCGACGGTCGAGGTAGCCGCCGGCACCTTTTCCGCGCTGCACTTTTGCTACGGTGAGCGGGGCAGCACGGCGCGAGGGTCAAACAAGACCGGTGACCATCCGCCGTACGAAATCTGGACGACGGATGACGGCAACTACGTGCTGCTGAAGGCGCACGTGACGGGCTACATGCAAACCCACTACGAGCTGACGCACCTTGAGCACGAACCCGCCCACTAGCGCCGCCGTCGAGCCGCTGCCGGGACTGGCACCGACGGTGCCGTCCGTGGTGCTGCTGGGCATTGCCAGCGGTCTGTCGCCGTTTGGCATGGCGGTGCTGGTGCCGGCGCTGGACAGCATCGCGAGTCACTTTGGCCGGGACTTTCTGCAGGTACAGTTTGTGCTGTCGGCCTATCTGCTGGGGCTTGCCGTGGCCCAGCCGGTGTGCGGCTTTCTCTGCGACCGCTATGGTCGCCGGCCGGTCATGCTGACGGGCTTCGCCGTGTTTGTCGCCGCCAGCGTCCTTTGCGCCGCCGCCTGGTCGCTGGAGGTGCTGATCGCCGGGCGTTTTCTGCAGGCGGTCGGCGTGAGCGTAGGCACGGTGGCCAGTCGGGCGGTGCTTCGCGACACGCGCGAGCCCAACGAGCTGGCCGAGGGGATGTCCTATATCGCCGCGATCATGGGCGTGGCTCCCGTTGTGGCGCCGATCATCGGCGGTTTTGTGGACGGCTACACCAGCTTTGTCTGGATCTTCCTGATCTCTGCCGTGCTGGGCGTACTGGTGCTCCGGAATATGCTGCTCCGGCTACCGGAAACGCTCGATCCGCAGCGACCGCCGCCGCGCTGGCGCGATTGGCTGCGCAGCTACGCGGAACTGCTCAGGTCGCCCAAGTTTCTCGGCTACACCCTGGCGTTTGGTTTTGTGCAGGGCTCCTTCTTTGGCTTCATGGCGGTCGGGGCAGCCTTTTTCTCGGCTCGCTTCGGCATTGGTGCGGCCCAGTTTGGCACCCTGTGGGGCGGACTGGCCATCGCCTACGTAGGTGGCGCGTGGCTGGCGGCCCGGGCCACGCCGCGCTTCGGCAGCCCGGCGGTGGTGGGCTGCAGCGTATTGGGGGGCCTGGTGGCCGGCGTGCTGCTTTTGCTGCTCAACGTTGTCGGCGAGCCCACCCCTGTTCGCATTGCGTTTCCTCTTGGACTGCTGATGGTCACTTCCGGTATCACCACCCCCGGCGCCATGGCGGGAGCCCTGGCCGCCCACCCGGTGATGGCCGGCACCGCTTCCGGCTTGTCCAGTGCGCTGGGGCTGGTGACCGGGGGCGCGTTTACCGTGATCGCGGGAGCCATCTACCAAGGTGCGTTTGAGCCCGTTGCCTGGCTCATGTTCGGAGCCTGCGCGGCAACCGCCGTCTCCTGGTGGGTGGGATACAAAGCGCAGTCCTGACGCCCGTGGCGACTGCGTCTCAGGCGGGCGCTGGCGACGCGTAGCGACGCTCCGTTTCAATCAGCTGCCGCTTGCGCCAGAGTCCGCCGCCGTACCCGGTAAGCGAACCATCACTGCCCAGAACACGATGACAGGGCACCACAATGGCCAGCTGATTCGCGCCGTTGGCCCGGGCCACCGCCCGCACCGCCTCCGGTCGGCCGATGGCCCGGGCAATTTCGCTGTAGCTTCGGGTCTGGCCGGCGGGAATGGCGCGCAGGGCCTGCCAGACCGACTGCACAAAAGCGCTGCCGTGGAATTTGAGCGGGGTGCGGAAGGTGGCGTCGTCGCCGGCAAAATAGTGCTTGAGTTCCTCCTCCACCTGAATCGTGGGCGGAAGCCGCCCAAAACCGATGGATCGTTGGCGGGTGAGCTTTTTGAGCTCTGTGGCCAGCGCCCGGCGATCATGAAACTCAAGCAGGTGCAGCTGCGCCTGATCGCTGACCGCCACCAGCGGCCCCAGCGGCGTATCGATCCAGTCGGCAAGCAGCTCCGCCCGGGCCTTCAGGGATCCCGGCGCAACGCCCAGCAGCCGGGCAAACGCGTCGCGAAATCCGCTCGCCGATGCAAAACCGGCGTCCACCTGGGCGTCGATGACGCGCTCACCAGCTTTGAGCGTGCCAAATCCTTCCCTCAGCCGCAGCAGGCGCGCCAGCTCCAGAAACGTCACGCCGTAAACGCGCTTGAATGCCCGCCGCACGGTGGACGGATCGTGCCCCAGGGCCAGCACGTCCGTCTCGAACCATCGTTTGGCGGGGTTGGCCTGCAGCCGCTGCGCCAGGTCCTCCACGAGCGGCTCAATCTGCGCCGACCCGCGCATCGGGTGGCAGCGTTTGCAAGGCCGGTAGCCCGCCTCCAGACACGCGGCCTGGGTCGGGAGGAACTCGCAGTTTTCCCGCTTGGGCTTGCGCGCCGCGCAGGTGGAACGGCAAAACACGCCAGTGGTGCGCACACCGACATACCAATGGCCGTCGTGGGCGGGATCCCGCGCCAGCAGCGCGCGATACAGGTCGTCCTCGGGCAGCATTTCGAAAATCATGGCCCATTGTAGGCGCGCACCGCGCGCCCTGGCGCCGAAAATCGGGCGGCGAATTCTGTGCACCTTCGTCGCGCCGGGCCATTGGTCTACAGTTGAGGGGACCCAGTAGGAACCTTGCATGGCCAGAACCCGCCGGACCGAAAGCTCCAGTGCCTACTCAGAAGCTGAGTTTGACCAGGAGTTTTTGCGCTCCCAGCGCTCTGATCCGGTCAGCGTGCTCGTCCGTCTGCTTACCGTCGCGCTGGTGTTTGGACTGATGGCTCGCGCCATCGTCGTCCACCAGGTGTCCGCCGCGTTCCTGCTGGTACCAGTGGCAGCAGAATGGTTGCTGACACTTTGGACCGGCGTGCTGCTCAGCCGTACGCTGGTGAACTGCCCCGCTTTTCGCAAGGAGGCCAACCGGCCGGGACTTGCCATCGGATGGACCATTTTTCTTCTGGCGGTGAGTCTTCTGGTCGCGGCCTGGCAGGCTGACGGCTTTTCGCTTTCCGCCGCCCCTGCCGCCTGGGCTGCCGGCGCGGCCGAGCTGTGGCGCACCGGACTGGTTTTTGCGGTGTTCGCCGAGGCCGTCGGCCTGTGGCTGGCCACGCTGCCGGAGGTGCGGCGCTGGCGCGCGACCGGCGGAAAATTCCTCTGGAGCGCCGCATTCAGTCAGGGCATGCGGGTCGCGGCCCTCATCTTGCTGCTGTTTCCCATCTGGTTTGTCGGCATCGCCACCGCGGAGCTGATCGGCCCGTGGTCCCAAAGCCCCAGCTTCCGATCCTGGTTGACCTTCGGGATTCTGCTGGCCATCGAACTGGCGGCGATCACCATCACCGTCGTACTGCACCGAAGCATGAAAAAGAAGGCGGCCAAACCGTCGCAGCGCTGAGCGCTCAGGCAGGATTGTCCGTACATTTGCCGCCGCTCGTTCCATCCATTACTCTCAGCCCCCCACGCGGCGGCATGCCACCGCCCCAGCGACGACGGAGCATCCCATGGATTTCCAGCTCACCGAAGATCAGCGCGCGCTCCAGGACGCGGCCCGCCGCTTTGCCCAGGCGGAACTTCAGGATCTGGCCCGGGAACTGGAGGAGACCAATCATCCGGTTCCGCTTGAGATGCGTCAGCGCTACGGCGAACTGGGGTTTCTCGGCATCAATATCCCCGAAGCCTATGGCGGTATGGGACTGGGCCACCTGGACGCGATCATCGTGCTGGAAGAATTTGCCAAGGTCTCCGCGGCGGTAGCGTTCCCGGTGTTCGAGAGCGCCACCGGTCCGCTGCGCACGGTGCTGCTATTCGGCAGTGACTCGCTGAAGGAGCGGATTGTTCCGAAGGCCGTCACCGGTGATCTCGTAGCCGCCGTGTCCATGTCGGAGCCGGCCGCAGGCAGCGCGCTGACCGACCTCACCACCCGCGCCGTCATCGACGGTGACGCCATCACCATCTCGGGCCAGAAGCGCTGGTGCAGCGGGGGCGGCCACGCGGACGCCTACGTCGTTTACTGCCGCATGTCCGACAAACCCGGCGCCGGTGGCATCGGCGCGGTGCTGGTGGAAAAAGACACACCGGGCCTGCGCTACGGCCGGCCAGAGGAGCTGATGGGTTTTCGCGGCATCCCGTCCAGCGACCTGTTTCTCGACGACGTCAAAGTTCCCCTGGACAACCTGATTGTGCCCGCCGGCGGCTTCAAAAAGCTGATGGAGGCATTTGATCTGGAGCGCTGCGGCAACGCCACCATGGCCATGTCCACCGCCGCTGCGGCGCTGGACGAAACGCTCGCCTACGTGCAGGAGCGGCAGCAGTTCGGCAAACCCATCGTCGATTTCCAGGCGGTGCAGCTGAAACTCGCGGAGATGGCGGTAAAAACCGAAGCATCGCGGCTGCTTATCTGGCGCGCGGCCCAGAACGCGGCGGACGGCCTGCCCTCGCCGCTGGAGAGCAGCATCGCCAAGTGCTATGCCAACGAGATCGCCCGAGAGGTGGCCGCGCTGGGCATGCAGCTGATGGGCGGCTACGGCTACTCCCGGGAATATGCCATGGAGCAGCGCTTGCGGGACGCCTTCGGCTGGGGCATCGCCGGCGGCACGATCGATATTCAGAAGATCAATATCGCCGCGGGTCTGGTCGGTCGGCGCTTCAATCAACGCGCCTGAACGGCGGCAACCTCGTGAACGATACGCTGGCGGACGTTCGGGTGCTGGATTTTGGGCGCTACGTCGCCGGCCCCTACTGCGCCACGCTGCTCGGCTATCTCGGCGCGGATGTGATCCGGGTGGAAAAGCCCGGGGGCGCGGAAGACCGGGCCATTGCACCGGTCACGGCCGACGGCGAAGGCGCCGTCTTCCTGCAGACCGGCTGCAACAAGCGCAGCCTGGCAGTGGATCTCAAGTCGGAGGACGGACGCCGCATCCGGCAGCGGCTGATCAAATCCGCCGACGTGGTGGTCGCCAACTTTCCCGCCGCCACGCTGGCCAAACTGGGCCTGGACCTAAAGTCTCTGCAGCAGGTTAAGCCGGACATCATTCTGGCCAACGCCACCGCCTTCGGGGAAACGGGTCCGTGGGCCAAACGCGGCGGTTTTGACGGGATTGGCCAGGCCATGTCCGGGGCCATGTACATCACCGGCACGCCGGGAGCGCCGGCCAAAGCAGCGGCGCCCTACGTGGACTACACCACCGCCGTACTGCTGGCGCTGGGCGTGGTCACCGCCCTGCGGGAACGGGACCGCACCGGCCAGGGGGGCGAGGTGTCGGGCACGCTGCTGGGCACCGCGCTGGCGGTGTTCAATTCCCACCTCGTGGAACAGGGGGTACTCGGCATCGACCGGGAAGGCACCGGCAACCGGGTGCAAACCTCAGCGCCGTCCGACGTGTTCGCCACCAACGACGGCCACATCCTGGTCCACTGCCCCGGCGATGCGGTCTTTAAACGCTGGACTCAGCTCCTCGAGCTCGACGACTGGCAGGACGATCCCCGCTTCGCCAACGATCAGCGGCGCGGCGATCATCGAGATGAGATCTGCGCGCCGATGCACCGCTGGTGCGCCGAGCGCAGCAGCTCAGATGCGATCGAGACGCTGGCGGCTGCCGGCATTCCCGCGGGGCCCGTGCTCAGCCCACGGGAGGCCCTGGTCCATCCTCAGACAGCCGCCATCGACGTGCTGCGCCAGGTGTCCTACCCTGGAGCGCCCGCGTCGGCGCCGGTGGCCGGCCTTCCGCTGCGGCGAAGCTGGGGCGGCCCGGACGTGCGGGACCGGCCCGCCCGGGCCGGCGAACACAACGGCGAACTGCTCGCAGAACTGGGTTTTTCCGAAGCAGACATCGCGCGATTCAATGACCAGAACGTGGTGGGCTGACCCCACCTGAAGAGACGCCTGCTATGAACCAGTCAACACCCCCGAATCCGAACGCATCGCTGCCCTACCCGCCGCCGCGGATCGCCTGGTTCATGGTGGCGATGCTTACGGTGGCCTACATCTTCAGCTTCGTTGACCGGTATATCCTCGGCCTGCTGATCGAGCCGATCAAAGCGGACCTCGGCCTCAGCGACGAACAGATCGGCTGGGTCATTGGCCCGGCCTTTGCCATTTTCTACGCCACCATGGGTCTGCCGCTGGGCTGGCTCGCGGACCGCAAGCGGCGCACCTGGATTGTGGGCGCCGGCGTTGCCGTCTGGTCCATCGCCACCGCCGCCTCGGGCCTGGCGCGCAATTTCTGGCACCTTTTTATCGCGCGCATGAGCGTGGGCGTGGGCGAAGCCACGCTCAGCCCGTCTGCATTTTCCATGATCGCCGACAGTTTTCCCTCGGAAAAGCGGGGCAAACCAATCGCCGTTTACACCGCGGCCCTTACGCTCGGGGCGGGACTGGCATCCCTCATCGGCGGCGCGGTGCTGATCTGGGCCAAAACCACCGAGTCGGTGGATGTGCCTATATTTGGCGCGCTCAAGCCATGGCAGCTCACCTTTTTTGCCGTCGGTTTGCCCGGGCTGCTCGTCGCGCTGATCTTTTTCTTTTTGAATGAACCGGCGCGGCGCCAGATCGCAGCTAGCGATCCGGATCTGAAAGGCAACGGTATCCGGGACGCCCTCGGCTACGTCGGCCGCCACGCCGGCACCTACGTGGGTTTTGTATCCATCGTGTGCGTCATGACCATCATCGCCTACAGCCAAGGCTTTCTGCCCGCCACCTTCGAGCGCACCTGGGGCTGGCCGGCAGAAAAATATGCCCTCATCAACGGCATTGCGCTGCTCGCCGTGGGGCCGGCCAACGTGCTGCTGATGGGCTGGCTATCGGACCGCTGGAGCCAAAGCGGGGTGCCGGACGCGCCGTTTCGCCTCATGATCATCGGGTTTCTGATCATGGTTCCCGCAGCGGCCATCCCCATGTTCCTGCCCAGCGGCGAGGCGGCCTTTGCGGTGATGGTGATCTGCAATATCGGCATCGGCATTGTGTCGGCGGTTGGAGTTACCGCGCTGCTGCTGATCACGCCCGGGCAGATTCGCGGCCAGATCGTGGCGCTTTATTACATGGCGATCAGCCTGACCGGCCTGCTGCTTGGGCCCACCACCGTCGGCGTGCTGTCCACCCGGGTGTTTGGCGAGGATGAAGTGCGCCTCGCCATGGCCACCGTGCCCATCGCTTTTGGCCTGATCCCGGCCCTGCTCATTCCCGTCATCACGCGGCGCTACCGCAAACACATGAATCGTCTTCGGGGACCGGCGGAGACTTGATAAACTCACGCGCCCGTAATTCGGGCGCCCATAGCTTAAGGAGGCAACGATGGCCATCAGCTCGCAGGAAATTCAGTACACCGTCAACGGCGAACCGTTTGTCGGCTATTACGCGTTTGACGACAGTCAGAGCGGACCCCGCCCCGGGGTACTGGTGGTGCACGAGTGGTGGGGCCACAACGACTACGTGCGCCAGCGCGCCGAGCAGCTGGCGGGTGAAGGTTTCGCGGCGCTGGCGGTGGACATGTACGGCGCCGGCCGCAGCGGCAGCACGCCGGACGAAGCCGGTGCGCTGATGAACGCCGCCATGGGTACGCCCGGCGCCATTGAGGCGCGCTTCGACGCAGCCCAGGCCACCCTGTGTGAGCAGGCGGAAGTGGACGCCGGCCACGTTAGCGCCATCGGCTACTGTTTTGGCGGTGCCGTGGTGCTGAACATGGCTCGCGCCGGTAAATCCCTCGATGTGGTCAGCAGTTTCCACGGCCTGCTGGAGACGGAAAACCCGCTTAACACCGGAGCCTTTGCCGGCCACATCGCCGTATTCAACGGGGCGGATGATCCGATGGTGAGCGCAGAGATACTGGCCGGCTTTGAGCAGGAGATGGAGGCCGCCAGCGCCACCTACACGCTTAAGTCTTACCCCGGCGTGGTGCATGGCTTTACCAACCCCGAAGCCACCGCGCGGGGTGAGAAATACGGCATGCCGCTGAAGTATGACGAAAGTGCCGACAAAGAATCCCACGCCACCACCATCGACCTGATTCGCGCCAGCGCAGGCTGACGGCACGCAGGTGGGCTTCCCGAACTTCGTCACCCATCTGGAGTGCTCCCTCACCGGCAAGGTCTATCCTGCGGGTGAGCTGCATGGCCTTTCGGAGGCGGGGCGTCCGCTGCTGGTGCGCTATGACCTGGATGCCCTGGGCACCGCCATCACCCCGGCCACGCTGGCCGGGCGCCCGGATCGCAACGGCTTCTGGCGCTA
>JBCCVP010000160.1:0-12322 GCA_039195135.1 Pseudomonadota bacterium
GAGCAGATCGAAATGCCCGCCTGGTAGATCTCAAATCGAAAATTGCCGTCGGCCGGTTCCCCGAATTCAAGTGGCGAATCGCCTAGCTGTGCGTTGACGTTCGCAACAGCGCTTTCGACTGCCTCTGCGTCTGGCCAGGGTGATGTATCTGCTTGCATTGGGTTGCCCGGTCCCGAAGGGTCAGTGGTGGCTTACGCCGCCGTCGATGTTGAGGGTCTGGCCGGAGATAAACTCGCTGGCGTCTGACGCCAGGAAAACCACCGCTCCAGCCACGTCCGCCGGGGTTTCGTCGCGTTGCACAATACGCATGGCATTGACGTGCTCCCGGACCTTGTCGAGTACAGTGGAATCCAGCTGCTGTGTTGTGGTCGGGGTGATTGTCATGCCGGGCGTAATCGCATTGACGGTAATGCCGGTGGCGGTCAGTTCCCGAGCAAGGGACCGGGTCAGGCCGATCACTGCGCCTTTGGAAGCCACGTAGTGCAGTGTGTTGGGCACACCTTCAAAAAAGGTGCTGGAGGACACGTTGATGATGCGCCCGAAGCCCTGCTGCCGCATCGATGGAACCACCGCCTTGGCGCATTGCCACATGCCTTTTACGTTGACCGACATGATTCGATCCCACTCGTCTTCGGGAATCTGATCAAACGGTTTCATTTCCGCCAGAATGCCGGCGTTATTGATGAGGACGTCGATTCGGCCGAATTTCTCAAGCGCCTGGTCCGCCATTCGGCGGGTGCTGTCTTCCCGGGTTACATCGGCCGTTACATCCAGCGCCGTTCCGCCCGCGTCGACAACCCGGTCCACCGTCTCGGCGGCGCCACGGATATCGGCGGCAACAATTTGGGCACCCTCGGCGGCGAGCGCGCAGCAGAATTCCTGCCCAAGGCCGCCGGCGGCGCCGGTAACGATAGCCACTTTGCCATCCAGTTTCATCGCAGCCTGCTTTTCCATGTTTCAAGCACCATGGTAAGGGCTTGGCTGAGACGGCTGAAATGAATTTCTTTGATAGCCTGCAATCCGGTTAATGAATAGTCGGGCCGGAATTTGCCTGGGGTTGCTATCAATCTGGCGAATGATTCGATATCAGAATTATCCATTTGTTGAGGCCATTTTCCGAGGCCTAGAATCGACGACTGACAGGATGCCGAAATGACGCTTCGGACACTAAATCACTACATCAACGGACAGGGGCGCAAACCGCCATCGGGCGACTACGTTGAGGTCCGCAATCCGCTGGACGACAGCCCCTATGGTCAGGTGGCGCGGGGCGTTGCGGCGGACGTGGACGCTGCGGTGGCGGCGGCGCAGGCGGCGTTCCGGAACTACCGCGTTAGTCCGCCGGGCGCACGCGAAGAAATGCTCCTGGCCGCGGCGGACGTGCTCAAGCGTGATGCGGATCGATTTGTCGACATCCTCGTCGATGAAGTCGGGTCGCCGATCAACAAAGCCCGATTTGAAGTAAAGTACGGTATCGAGTGTCTGCGGGCGGCGGCCGGCATACCACGCCGCACCTCCGGTCAAACCATCCCCACCGATATGCCGGGTCGGGTGAGCATGAGCTTTCGCGCGCCGCTGGGCGTGGTGGGGGCGATCCTGCCGTTTAATGTCCCACTGATCAAAGGCGTGAAGCTCACCTGCAGCCCCCTGTCGTTTGGCAATACCGTGGTCTGCTTACCCACCCATGAAGCGCCGTCCATCGCGTTTGCGCTGGCGGACGTCTATGCCGAGGCCGGATTTCCTGCCGGCAGCTTCAATGTGGTCGGGGGCATCGGTGAGGAAATCGGCGACTGCCTGACGGGGCACGAGCAGGTCCGAGCGGTCCTGTTTACCGGATCTTTGCGTGTCGGGAGGCACATCAGCGGAATCTGCGGGAAACACATGAAACCCTGCATCCTGGAGCTGGGGGGCAAAAGCCCGCTGGTGGTCCTTGACGACGCGGACGTAGATGCGGCCGTGAAGGCCGCCGCGATGGGGTGTTTCTTCTTCCAGGGTCAGGGCTGCATGGTGGCCAGTCGGATCCTGGTGCAGGAGGGTGTGCGGGAGGAATTTACCGAAAAACTCAAAACCACGGCCGAGGCGTTTGCCGGCATGATGGGCGACCTGCGGGATCCGGCAACGATGGTGGGCCCGATCATTCACGAACGCCAGCGCCGTAAGATCCGGCACCACATCGGGCAGGCCCGGGAACTTGGCGCCACGGTGATCGCGGGGGGTGGTTGGCACAACAATCACGTGGAACCCACGGTGCTGACCGGCGTCACCGAACAGATGGATGTCTGCCGCGAGGAGACCTTTGGCCCCGTCACATCCATTTATCCCATCGCGGACCTCGACCAGGCCATCGATCTGGCGAACGACACAAACTATGGGCTGGCGGCTGCCATCTTTACCCGCGATGTGAACCAGGCCATGCGCTTTGTCAGCGAAGTCGAGTCGGGCATGGTGCACGTCAACGCGCCGACGTTTGCTGATGAACCGCACGTGCCGTTTGGCGGGGTCAAAGACAGCGGCTTTGGCCGGGAGGGAACGGAAATTGACGCGGACGTGCTAACGGAGTGGAAGTGGGCCACGATTCAGCTTCCCGTCACCGATGCCCAGTTCGGGCCCAGCGCGAAGTAAGCGAAGATGGCGAAGCTGAGTCTGGGGTTTGCCATGTCTCACGGGCCCCTGCTGGCTTTGCCGCCCGAGGACTGGGGCCGCAGTCGAACCGCCGACATGATGGAGATTCCGAGGATCCACTATCGAGGCGAAAGCTACTCGTATGAGGAGCTGCTGGAGGTAAGGCAAGCGGATCTTGAATATTTCCGGCAGGAATTCGAACTGCCTCGGCGGCAGCAGAAATTTGAGCGCAACCAGAACAATCTCGATCGGCTGGGCAAGGTACTTCGGGAGATCAATCCGGATGTGCTGATCGTTGTCGGTGACGATCACTACGAGTTTTTCAGGAAGGATGTCCAGCCCTCGTTTGCCGTCTACACCGGCAGCGAAATCATCAACCCGGGATTCGATCCGGCGGAGCGTGATGATCTGCCGGATGCGGTGAAGCTGATTATCGCGAGCCACAATCCGCCGCAGGATCAGGTCTATCCCTGTGAATCGGAGCTGGCGCTGCGCATCGTCTCCCAGGCTATCGCCGACGATATTGATCTGACCGCGTGTGGTGCCCAGCCGGTTGACGACGGCGTCCTTCGCGGCATTGGTCACTGCGTGGGTTTTCCCTACCGCCGGGTGCTTCGAGACGATCCGATCCCTCTGATCCCGGTGCTGATGAACACCTATTTCAAACCCAACCAGCCGCCGGTGCGACGCTGCTACGAACTCGGTCGGTCAATTGGTCGAGCCGTCGCCGCCTGGGGTTCGGACAAAACGGTGGGGATCGTTGGTTCCGGCGGCCTGAGTCATTTTGCCATCGACGAAGCCTGGGATCGGGAAGTGCTGGCGGCGATGCAGAACTGGGATTTTGAGTACCTGCTGAACATCCCGGAGTCCATTTTTGAATCTGGCACGTCCGAGGTGAAGAACTGGATCACGGCTATGGCTGCCATCCATGAAGCTAACCGGGATTTGAGCATGCAGCTGATTGACTACGTGCCCTGCTATCGCTCCGAGGGGGGCACGGGCACGGCGACGGGGTTTGCCGTATGGACCTAGCAGACAAAGCGACACCGGTTTCAGACCGAGATCAGATCCGGGCGATCGAGTGGGACTGCTCGCAGACGGTGATCCGTATGGGGTACCTGCTGGATACGGGGGACTTTGACGGGTTTGCTCGATATTTCACCGAGGACGGCTACTGGCTGAAGCGCGGCGAACCGCTGCAGGGCCGGGAGGCGATTGCGCGTAACTGTGCGTCCAGATCCCCCACGCTGAAAATCCGCCATGTGTTCACCAATTTTATTGTCGACGTGGTCGACGATCGACACGCGACCTGCGTGTGCTACATGTCAGGCCGGCGGGCCGATCCCGGTGAAGCCTCGGATGGCGCATTGCCGGCACACGATATTGCGCTCTGGGTTTATCACGATGAAATGGTCCGCGAGGGTGATGTCTGGCTCGTGGCCAAGCGGATTCAGGAGCGTGTTTTTGAAAATGACCTGGTTTAGGAGACGGTAAATGCGAAGCGAACCCAACAACGTCATGATCAAGCGGTCCGTGGACGAGGCGGCGACGCCTGGTACGTTCGAGCTTCGTGAGTTTGATAAGGCGGCGGTGGCGAAAGAAGGGATCGCCTTTGACACGCACGTGGTGGTGGAACCGGTGACCGAGGGCACCGAGTCCAAATACCTGAAAAAGGCCTCTCTCATGCTCAATCTTCCCGGCTGGAGTGCCTGGGAGGTGATGTGTGATGAGGGCGTTACCGGTGGAGGGACCGATAGTGCTCCCTCGCCGCTGGGTTATCTCTCCATTGGTGTCGCCTGCTGTCTGCTTACGCACATGGTGGAAGCGATCAACCGCTGGAAGCTGAATATCCGAAGCGTTCGCGTCGAGCAGCGCATCAGCTTTCATTCCACCTACAACTTCAGTCCCACCTTCGATCCGGAAGACAACGTTGGCCGTACCAAAAGCCTCGAGACCAATGTCGTTATCGACAGTGATGAGCCGCAGGAGCAGCTGCAGCGGCTGGTACGCCTGTCGGAGCAGGCCTGCTTTGCCGCCAACGCATTCGTCACGCAGGTTGCCGCCTCGACCCAGGTGGTGGTTAACGGCGAAGCGCTCTCCGTCGACTGAATCGATGACAGGCCCGGGCGCAACAAAAGGCTGGAAGTGGCCCCTGGTGCTGCTGATTGGCGTCTGGGCGCTGGTTGGGCTTCAGCGTAATGCACCGCTGTTTCTGGCTGATTTTATTGTTGAGGAGTTCAGCCTGTCGCTGAAAGCCTTCGGCGCCACGTCCGGCGTGCTGGGTTTTGCCTGGGCGCTGGGTTCACTAATGGCCGGCCCCATCGCGGAGCGCAAAGGCAGCAAGCCGTTGATTGTGATCGGTGGTCTTTTTACCGCGCTGTTCGGCTGGTTTTCCGGGCTGGTGCAATCATTTGGCCAACTGCTGGCGGTGCGGGCCACGGTGGGGCTGGCAGAGGGCGCGGTGGTGGCGCCTATTTTTACCCTGGCGGGGCGCACCGCGCCGGAAAAATTCAGAGCGCGAGCCATCGCTGTGATGTTTGCGGCGTTTGTGCTCGTTGGCATGGTACTGGCGCCGCCCCTCCTCGGGTTTCTGGGTACCGAATTTGGGTGGCGTACCGGTTTCTTTATCGTCGCGCTGCCGCTGTTTCTGGTCAGTCTGCTGGTGCTGCGCTTTGTGCCGGAGCGAAAAGCGGTTGATCAGGGTATCGACGACGGCCTGAGCGTGGCGGGCCGCATGTTATTTGTGCTCAGACACCGCAACGTATTTCTCTGCGCCCTGATCGCGTTCTGCTCCATCTCGCGGGTTTTTGTGGTGATGACCTTTGGGCTGCTGTTTTTTCTCGAGGTCCACCAGATGCCCCGGGCGCTGGCGGCGGGGGCCCTGGCCCTGGGGCTGCTGGCCGACATGCTGGGTGGCATCGTGTTCGGATGGCTGTCCGACCGGTTCAATACCCGGCGCTGGGTGGTTGCCGGCTGTGGCGCCGGCTGCCTCGCCGTGGGGCTTGTATTTGCCTATCTGCCGGCAGGAACCTCCATGGCCGTGCTGCTGGGCGCCTTGATGCTGTTCATGTTTATCGGCGGAGGTGTTTCCCCGCAGGTGATCGGTGTGATCCCGCAGGAGTCGGTGGCGCCCCGCTATGCGCCGATTGCGGTGGGAACGTCCAATTCTTTCGGGGAGTTGTTCGGCGCCGGTCTGGCGCCGGTGATCGCTGGCATTATCGGCGATCAGTTTGGCCTCGGATCGGCCATGCTGGTGGCTGCAGTGATGGCGGTCGGTACGGTCCTGTTCGGTCTGCTGCTTAAAGAAACTTCTGCATCTTTCGCCTCGGAAACTGCGCCCGCAGGTTAGCTGCGTCTGTACCCTGAGCCAGGCTATTCGTCTGGATTATGTTGCCCCATCACCAATTTCAATCCTGAACGGAATCTGCCGGGCTAGCATGGTCCGAGTAGCCTGGCGCTGCGTGATCCTCGTGATTATCCACGCCGCGGCTAACAAAAATCCAAGTAACCAGTCAGGTGGGGAAACAGATATGAAGTGGAGTTCTGGTCGAATAGTTGCCCTCCTTGCCCTTGCGGTCTCAGCGCAGGGCTGGGCTCAGGATGACTCGGTGATTGAAGAAGTCATCGTGACGGCGCAGAAGCGCGAGCAATCCATCACGGAAGTCCCCATCTCGATCGTCCTCATGACCGGCGACAAAATTGTTGAGCAGGGGTTTAACACGCTTGAGGATGTCCTCACCTTTGTGCCCGGCGCCATCATCGAGCAGGGTCAGCGCGGCTACGACGGCACGGCCACCATGCGGGGTATTTCCCAGAACGGGCTGAACACCTCGTTTGAACAGTCCGTTGCGGTGTTCAACGACGGCGTCTACTACGGTCGGCCGGCCCAGTCGGTTGCTGGCCTCTACGATCTGCAGCGGGCCGAAGTGCTGTTTGGGCCGCAGCCAGTCTACTTTGGCCAGAGCGCCATCGCCGGGCTGATCAGCTATTCCTCGGTGCGGCCCGACCCCGGGAAGTTTGAAGGCTTCGGTATTGCCGAGTTTGGTGATATTGGCCACCGCAAAGTTGAAGGGGCGGTCAACATTCCACTCGGTGAAAACTGGGCAGCGCGGGTGGCCGCCAAGGTTCAGGAAGACGACGGCTGGACCACCAACAGCGTAACTGGCGAGGACGCCAGCGCCCGGGAAAGTGAGGCGTTTCGTCTTTCGCTGGCCGGTGATATTGGTGACCGACTCAGCGCCTACCTGAAGTTTGAGTCGTTTGATCAAGAAAGTGACGGCACCAACACGGACGCGATTGAGTGCAATCCGGCAGCGGCGCAGGTGCCGCCGCTGGCGCTCTGCGTGGCGGTGCAGATGGCGGGCCTGGGCAACTACGCCTACGATGACACCATTCCTCGGGGCGGGCTGCTCAGCGCTCACACGCTCCCGCAGGCCATGGCGCCGATTGGCAATTTTGACCTGACCCAACTGCCGCAGGCCCAGGTTGAGGCGCTGGGCGGTGACATTGACGGGACTAATGCGCTGCTCGAGCTGGAATTTGAGCTGACCGATGGCGTGCTGCTTTCGTCTTTGACGGGCTATTCGGAATACGACAGCGTCGCGGTGGAGGACTTTGACGGTACGCCGTTTGCGAGCCTGCAGTTTCCCAACACCGAAGGTTATGAGCAGTTCAGTCAGGAGCTGCGGGTGCAGAGCACCGACGACGGTGCGCTGCAGTGGATGGCCGGCCTGTACTGGCAGGATCAGGAGCTGGAGTTCAGTACCGATATTATTTCAGCGCTACCTAATCCGATGGGGCCATCCGGAACCAACGCGACACAGTACGGCGAGGATGCGGAATACCTGGCGGGTTTCGGCGCCATCACCTACGACATCAACGAGACCTGGTCTATCGACATCGGCGCCCGCTATCAGGAAGTCGACAAGGATGCCTTTCTCTGGGAAGTGGACTCATTTCTCACCGACGCGGCAGGTAACCGCCTTTCAAACACGGGGCCACCAACACCCACCGGAACGTTGGCCACGGTCATCCCCAACGGCACCCAGGCGGTGGGCTACAGCGGTATCGTGCCCCAGCTGGCGCCGGGGGACCGCTGCCTGGGCAATACACCGAACGGTGACGACTGTGCCGCGATCTTTGCTAACGGCACGCCCGCCCAGCAGGCCTGGCTTGCGGCGGTAGGCGATACGAGCCTGGTTCGATCCGACAGCGAACTGACGCCGGACATAGCGCTGCGCTGGAATGCCACCGACGCCGGCTCCTATTTCCTTCGCTATGTGGAAGGGTTTAAGGGCGGCGGCTTCAGCCGCGCCAGTTCGTCCTTCATCGTGCCCACCAAGGGTGCCTACGAACCGGAAACGGCCAAATCGATTGAAGCGGGCGGACGCCTGTCATTTCTCGACAACCGGCTGCGCTGGAACTTTACGTTCTACAGCACCCAGTACGATGACCAGCAGGTGAGCGCTCAGCTTATCGATCCCGCCACCGGCGTCAGCTTCTTTGTATTTGGCAACGCCGCAGAGTCCACGATCCAGGGTCTTGAGACCACCCTCAACTACGTTGCCGACAATG
The DNA here is from genome assembly GCA_039195135.1 of Pseudomonadota bacterium. Lineage (GTDB taxonomy): Bacteria > Pseudomonadota > Gammaproteobacteria > Xanthomonadales > SZUA-38 > JANQOZ01. The sequence continues at coordinate 8,197 of JBCCVP010000160.1, forward strand.
GTTTCTACGCCAACCTCGGACTGGCGATTAACGATACGGAATACGATTCGTTCGACGGAGCCCAGTGTATCTTCTCGGAGATTGTGACGGGCGACTGCCGGCCAGACGGTACCCTGGATCTGAGCGGCACTGAATTTGACGGCCTGCCCGACTGGACCGGAGTTATTGGTCTTGGTTATGACAACGCGATTACTAACCGGTTTGGCATTCGCCTGTCGTTGGACGGGTCCCTGTACGACGACTGGGACAATACCCGTCCGACCCAGCAGACGTTCCAGGATCATCGCAGCCAGGATTCGTTCTCTGTGTGGAATGTGCGCGCGGCGCTGTATTCCCTGGACGAAACCTGGGAGGTGGCGCTCTGGGGCCGCAACGTAACGGATGAACTGTACTGGCTCCGCCAGCCCCAGGGGATTGGCGTGTTCGGCTTTGATATCGCCAATGTCAGCCGGCCGTCGACGTATGGGATAACCTTCCGCTACAACTTTGGTAATTGACCGGAGCGATGGAGCGTCGTCACTTTATTCAGGGGACGTTTGCCGGCGCACTGTGCGCCGGCAGCGGATTGTTGCCCAGCGCGGCGGCAAGCATCGACGCCGCGGATGGTCGGGGCACGGTGGTCGTTGTCGATACCGAGGTAGCCGCATCCGTGTGGTTCGCGGCCACCGCGGCCAACCTGGGCGCCCGCCCTCTGCGCTGCGACGACAACTTTCTGATCACCTACGCCTCTGCAGCGATGGGCAGGAACGGCACGGCCGCCCAGCGCCTGATGGCCCTGCTGCCTTCTGTTAAGGCCTACCAGCTGGCGATGCTGGCCAAAGACGCGTTCATGTATCCCGCGCTCTGGGAAACTCACGAAGGGAACGCCGGCGGGAACTGGTCGAAGCGATTGGCCAAGCGGTATCTGGCTTCGGGTGTCGGCGACGGCCCCCCCACACCGTCCGCTCAGTCGAACTTTTCCGATGGTGGAACGCCGCGGCTGGAGTCGCTGCTGCTGCTGCCAATGATTGGAGGACAAGCGATTGAATCTGCCTGAAGGCGTTTCCAGCGGCGACTTCGCCGCGGCCGTTGCGGAGCTGAAAAAGAGCGTGGGTGATGCCTGGGTATTTACCGAGCAATCACACACCGATACCTATCGGGACTACTACTCACCGCTAAGCGGCGCGGACAACGAAGGTGTCCCGTCGGTGGCCGTCGCCCCGGCAAACACCGAAGAGGTGCAAAAGGTTGTGCGGGTGGCCAACCGGTTTGGCATTCCCTTCTGGGTGAACTCCACCGGCAAAAACTATGGCTATGGCGGACCCGGTGGCATCGTCAAAGGCACCATGAACATCGACCTCAAGCGCATGAATCGCGTGCTTGAGGCCAGCGAAAAACACGCCTACGTGCTGGTCGAGCCCGGCGTCAGCTGGCTCGATATGTATGCCTACCTCAAAGAAAACGACATCAAACTCTGGCTTGATCCGCCGGCGCCGGCCTGGGGCAGCGTGCTGGCGAATGCCATTGAGCGCGGTGTGGGCTACACCAACTATTGCGAGCGGACCCACTACATCTGTGGCCTGGAGGTGGTGCTTCCGGACGGTGAACTGGTGCGCACCGGCATGGGCGCCCTGCCGACCGCCGGGGAGCTGTGGCAGGGATTCCCCACGGGCCAGGGGCCCTACGCCGACGGCATCTTTACGCAGACCAACGTTGGCATTGTCACCAAGCTGGGATTGCACCTGCAGCCGGAGCCGCCGGTGTATCTCGCGGCGGATGTGAACGGGCCAGACTATGAATCGATGATCCCGCTGCTGGACGTGATGCGCCCCATGCGTCATGCCGGGATCATTCACAACAACGCCAGCCTTTACCCGTTTTATGAAAACGGTGGCATCGTCACCATCAGCACCGAAGATCCGGCCAAGATCCACCACTGGTCAAATTTTATTTCGTTCTACGGCCTGCCGGGCCAGGTCGACGCGCAGTGGGAATATGTGCAGGACGTCTATGCCCGCGACATGCCCGGCGTGAGCTTTGCGTCCCGACGCTACGAGGCGCCGCATACGGACCTGGATAAGCGGGTTCACCCGCTGGATATTCAGCGTGCCGGTATCCCCAAGATGCTGCCCTACGAACACGAAGCCTACATGTCCATCATTTTTCCCTTCGAGGGACAGGCGGCTATGGACGTCATCACCGCGTTTAACGACGTGGCGAAAAAATATGGCCGCCGCTACGGCGGCACCCTGATGCACGCGGAAAATCCCCACGCGCTGATCACGACGTCGGGCATGAGCATCCGGCCGAAGGACACGGCCTTCAACGGCGTTACGCAGAAGATCCTGGAGGAGTGGGTTGACGTCAGCGCGGAGCGTGGCTGGGGCGCCTATCGCAGCCACATCACCGTGATGGACAAGGCGCAGAGAGCTTACAGCTTCAACAATCACGCGCTGACGCGGCTGCACGAGCGGATTAAGGATGCGCTGGACCCCAACGGCGTGATGGCCCCCGGCAAAAATGGGATCTGGCCTCGGCAATATCGCGACGGAGCAAACGGATGATCATGGGTCCCGGCACGCTGCTGTTGGCGTTATCGATACAGACTGCCGCGGTGGAGGCGGAGCAACCTCACCCGGGCAAAGAAGCTTACGATCGGGTATGCGCCATGTGCCATGCGCCTACCGCGTTTGTCACCATGATGCTCGATATGAAGTATCGGGGTAACCCGCCCGGGGACCTCGCCTATCGGCCGCATCTGACACCGGAGTACATCAAGCTTGTCGTGCGACAGGGTCCACCCCAGGGAGGCATGGGGCCATTCCGGCCCACCGAAATCAGCGATGAGGAACTCGATTTGGTTGCTCAGTACATGCTGAAGCAGATTGTCGACGCCAAGGGTAAACCTCGACGCATGCCGCCGATGCCGCCCGGCGCGCCCGGCGACGGGCCCCCGCCCGGAGGCATGCCGGGAAGTGGGCCACCCCCGGCAGGTGGGCCGCCCCCCGGAGTCGCACCCCCTTCCCGCGAGGACCCACCCCAACGTGCTGGAGACGCAAATCCATGACCGCAACACTTGCCTGGCGCGCCGCGCCGATATTGCTGTGCTTCGCGGCCCTGGCGCAGGCTCATCCTGCCCCGGAGGCAGAAGATCACGATCCCAAGACCAACCCCCGGCCCTGGGTGCGGCCCGTCGATAAGCCGGGTTTCCATCTTGGGTTTCCTGCCGCCAGCGTCACGCCCATGCTTTCCAGCAAGGATACCGGCGGCGCGATGAGTGGGGCGGTGGAAATGATCGAAAAAGACTACTACGGGCCGGCCCACGTCCACTACGAGACGGACGAAGTCCTGATCCTGGTGGAAGGCAGCCTTTACGCCCGGGTGCAGGGCGAGGACATGACGCTCACGCCGGGCCAGTGGTTGTCGATCCCCGCGGGCAACGTGCACGCCTTCCGGGCGACCGGGGAGCCGGCCAAAATGCTGGTGATGCATCTGCCCGGCGATGAGCCACCCACCGGCCCGGGGGAGGGGGAATGCGATCGCAGCAAATTCTCCGCCGCGGACCGGGTCGACCCGGAGGTGATGAGCCGCTGGTATCACAACTGTCTGCCCGACTTCTTTATGGTCGAAGACCATGGCATGCCCTTTGAACCGCCGGCCAAACCACCGATGGAAGCCCCGGGGGCAGGCGCCGAGCCATGACTGTCGGCTGGCGCTGTTGCCTGCGCCGTGCGTTGTTTGCGCTGGCGCTGGCAGCCTTCGCATTCCCCACGTTTGGACTTTCGGAATCGAAGGTCTGCGAGGGCATCAAGGCGACGCTCCACGACCCCTCCCGGGTGGACCCTGGTTATCTGTTCTGGCACCAGTCAGACGAGCTCAAGCTGGACGTGGATAACGTCAGCCTGCTGGCGGATGCCCGGGGCAACGTGGTCCACACCTGGCCCACCAATCTCACCGGCGGCGGCACGCCTGCCTACCTGCTTCCCAATGGCCGGGTGTTAAGGACGGGCGTGAAAGATCGCGCCAGCACCCGGGGTGGGCCGGTCGCATCCACCGATGCGATTCAAATTGTCGAACCGGACGGAGAAATCGTCTGGGAGCTCAGCAGCGAGCAATTTCCGGACACCCTTTTCCATCACGATGTTGA
>JBCCVP010000161.1:0-12139 GCA_039195135.1 Pseudomonadota bacterium
CAACGAATCAAGTAAAAGGGATGGCCCTCCCTTAGATTAGCTTTGAGAGTAGGATGTGGCCCTCCCCCTAACCTGCAAAATTGACTAATGGCCCTCCCTTAGATTAGCTTGGAGCCTCGGAGGGGAGGGTCATTAGTTACCCCACCTGCGGGGTTGATTTTGTGTACCATACGCCGCCAGCCACGCCGGCATTCGCAACGCTCTGGATGCCCGTCAGGTCTGAGTTCAAAGCCACAACAGGACACACTGTATGAAGAAGCTGATTTGGTTGATGCTGGTCGCGCCGTTTACTGCGCTGGCGCAGGACGGCGGGCTGGACGCCCAGATCAACTCGGTTGTGCAACCTATCACCGACGCTGTGGCGGGGCTGATTTTCTACCCCATCATGGGCGTGCCGTTTATCGTTATCTGGCTCGTCGTCGGCGCTTCCTTCTTTACGCTTTACTTTGGCTTTATCAACGTCCGCGGCTTTGCCCAGGGCTTCCGGCTGATCCGCGGCGACTACTCCGATCCCAAGTCTCCGGGGGAGGTATCCCACTTTCAGGCCCTGGCCACCGCCGTCTCCGGCACCGTTGGCCTCGGCAACATCGCTGGCGTGGCCGTAGCGGTGACGCTGGGTGGTCCCGGCGCCACCTTCTGGATGATCGTGGCCGGCATCCTCGGTATGTCGACCAAGTTCTGCGAATGTACGCTCGGCGTTAAGTACCGCAACGAGTACCCGGACGGCACCGTGTCCGGCGGCCCCATGTACTACCTGTCCCGGGGCCTGGCGGAGCGGTCCCCCTCGCTGGCCGGGCTGGGCAAGGTGCTGGCGGTGCTGTTTGCGCTGCTGTGTATCGGCGGTAGCTTCGGCGGCGGCAACATGTTCCAGGCCAACCAGGCCCACGCCATGGTGGTGTCGGTCACCGGTGGCAGCGACAGTTTTCTGGCGGACAAAGGCTGGCTGTTCGGCCTGGTGCTGGCGGCGCTGGTGGCGGTGGTGATCATCGGTGGCATCCAGTCCATCGCCCGGGTGACCTCGAAGCTGGTGCCGTTTATGGCGTCCATCTACATCGCGGCGGCGCTGGTGATTCTGGCGGTTAACGCCGACGCCATCCCCGGTGCGTTTGCCGCCATCGTGTCCGGCGCCTTCGCGCCGACAGCGGTGGCCGGCGGCGCCGTCGGGGTGCTGATTCAAGGCTTCCGACGGGCCGCGTTCTCGAACGAGGCGGGTACCGGCAGCGCGGCCATTGCGCACTCGGCGGTGAAAACCAAAGAGCCGGTCACCGAGGGCCTGGTGGCGCTCTGGGAGCCGTTCATCGACACGGTGGTGATCTGCACCATGACGGCGCTGGTGCTGGTGATCTCCGGCATGTGGCGGGTGGACGCGATTGTGCAGGAAAACGGCGTTTCCCTTTACGCGGCGCCCGAGACCACGGCGGCGGTTGTGCAGACGGTTAACGAAGGGGATGAGCTGCGGATCCTGAGCAACACGGACGACTGGCACGAGGTTTGGCTGGCGGACGATCAGGACACCGTCTGGGTGCAGGAAGACACGCTGGAACTGTATCAGGGCGTTGCCAAAACCGACCGGGCGTTTGCCGATACGCTGAGCTGGTTCCCCTACGTGCTGGCGCTGGCGGCGGTGCTGTTTGCCTTCTCCACGATGCTGGCCTGGTCCTACTACGGGATGAAATGCTGGACGTTTCTGCTGGGGGAGGGCGCCGGCAAGGAAACGGCTTACAAACTGGTCTTCTGCGTGTTCGTGGTGATCGGCGCGTCGATGAACCTGAGCGCCGTGACCGACTTCTCCGACGCGATGATCCTCGGCATGGCGTTCCCGAACATTATCGGGTTGTATCTGCTGGGCGGCGTGGTGAAGCGGGAACTGAAAAACTATTTCGGTAAACTGCGCTCGGGCGAAATCCAGTCATTTCGAGAGACCAGTAGCTAGGCACCGCTGATTTGATACTCACCATACTCTGGGGCCTGGTCGGACTGGCCGGCCTCATGGCCGTCGCCATCGCGCTGTCGCCGCACCGGTCGAGCATCGACTGGCGCACGGTCGGCATGGGTGTGGGTCTACAGATCATCTTCGGAATCTTTGTCATTCTGACGCCCTGGGGCGGCCAGGTATTTGACGCCCTGGCCAGCTTCTTTGTCACCATCATCGACTTTGCCAAAGAAGGGGCCGCCTTTATCTTTGGAGACCTGGCGCGGGAGAACACCAACTTCGGGTTTATCTTCGCGTTCCAGGTGCTGCCTACCATTATTTTCTTCGCTTCCCTGATGTCGGTGCTTTACCACCTGGGCGTTATGCAGAAGATTGTCGGCGCCATGGCCTGGGTGATGCGCAAGTTCATGCGCATTTCCGGCGCCGAGTCGCTGGCGGTGGCGGCCAACGTGTTTGTCGGCCAGACCGAAGCGCCGCTGGTGGTGCGGCCCTACATCGCCGGCATGACCTCCTCGGAGCTGCTCACCATGATGGTGGGCGGCATGGCGACCATCGCGGGGGCCGTGCTGGCGGCCTACATCGGCCTGCTGGGCGGCGGCGACCCGGAGCAGGAGATCTTTTTTGCCAAACATCTTTTGTCCGCGTCCATCATGGCGGCCCCGGCCACCATCGTGATCGCCAAGCTGCTGATGCCGGAAACCGGCGAGTCGCAGACCATGGGCAACGTGCGGCTTGAAGTGAAAAAGACCGCCCACAACGCGATTGAAGCGGCGGCCATCGGCGCCGGCGACGGCTGGCGGCTGGCGATGAACGTGGGTGCCATGCTGCTGGCTTTTGTGGCGCTGATTGCGCTGATCAATTGGCCGCTTGAGTGGCTCGGCAGCTTGACCGGCATCGAGGACCGGCTGGGCCGGCCCACCGACCTGTCCGTGATTCTGGGCTACGCGCTGGCGCCGCTGGCGTTTCTTATCGGCGTGCCGGCCGGTGACGTGGTGACGGTGGGCGGCCTGATCGGGCAGAAGCTGGTCACGAACGAATTTTTTGCGTACGCCCAGTTCAGCGAAATCCAGAATGAGATGTCCGACAAGGCGCGGCTGATCACAACCTACGCGCTGTGTGGGTTTGCTAATTTCTCATCGATTGCTATTCAGATCGGCGGCATTGGCCCGCTGGCGCCGGACCGCCGCAGCGACATCGCCGCGTTTGGCCTGCGGGCCGTGCTCGGCGGCACGCTGGTCACCATGATGACCGCCACGATCGCCGGGGTACTGCACTCTTTCTGAGCACTGCGGACGTATCACCCGGTGCTACTGGGCGCTTTCTCCGCTGCTCCTTGCACAGATCCTCAAGGGGACGCGCTTGGTTTATCGTAGGGTGAGGGCGTGACAGATCAGGAACCTAAGCAGCATGGATAAGCCGCTCATCCGGCAGCAGCGCTTTGGCCCTTTTTTTGGGGCGCAGGCGCTGGGCGCCTTTAACGACAACGTCTTCAAGCAGGCGCTCATTATTCTGATCACCTACCAGGGCCTGAGCCTCTGGGGGCTGGACTCGGGGCGCCTGGTCAACCTGGCCGCGGTGGTTTTTATTCTGCCGTTCTTCCTGCTTTCCGCCACCGCGGGGCAGATCGCCGACCGCTATCAGAAGGCGATGCTGATCCGCCGGATCAAGTTGTTTGAGATTGGCGTGATGACGCTGGCGGGTCTCGCGCTGTGGATCGGGTCGGTGCCGTTCTTGCTTTTTGTGCTGTTTCTCGCCGGGGCCCAGTCGACTTTTTTTGGTCCCATCAAGTACGCCATCCTGCCGCAGGTGCTGGAGCACCACGAGTTGGTGAAAGGCAACGGGCAGGTGAGCATGGGAACGTTCGTCGCGATCCTGCTTGGAAGCCTCACCGGCGGTGCGCTGATTGCGATCGAGGGGGCGGGCTGGCAGCTGGTGGTGGCGGTACTGCTCACGGTGGCGGCTTGTGGTTATGCGTTTGCTCGCCGCATTCCCGACGTTCCGGTGGCGGACCCGGGCCTCAAGATCGACGCCAATGTGGTGCGCCAGACGATAAAAATGCTTGGCCACGCGCGGGAAAACCTGGTGGTGTTTCGCTCCATCCTCGGCGTGTCCTGGTTCTGGTTTTTCGGCTCGGTCATGCTGGCGCAGCTGCCGCCGCTGGTGAAGGACGTGCTGGCGGGTAACGAAGCCGTGGCGGTCCTTGTGTTTACGCTGTTCTCGCTGGGCATCGGTACCGGATCGATCCTCTGCGACAAGCTGTCCGCCCGCCGGGTGGAGATCGGCCTGGTGCCCATGGGCGCTTTTGGCCTGTCGGCGTTTGCGCTGGATCTTTACTTTTCCGCCGGCGCCCTCGCCGCCGCCGCCACCGCTGAGGTCGGGATCGGCGAGTTTCTGGCCCGCGATGGCGCGTGGCGCTTTGTATTCGACGTAACGCTGATCGGCGTTTCCGGCGGCTTCTATATCGTTCCGCTGCTTGCCCTGATTCAGGACCGCAGCGAGCCTGACAAGCGGTCCCGGGTTATCGCCGGTGGTAACGTGCTGAACGCGCTGCTGATGGTGCTGGCCGGGATTTATTCCATCGCGATGCTCACGCTGGGGCTTGATGTGCTGCAGCTGATTGCGCTGACGGCGCTGCTGAATATCGCCGTGGCGGCCTACATCTTCACGCTGGTGCCCGAGTTTCTGCTGCGGTTTGCCGCCTGGCTGCTGGTGCGGACCCTGTACCGCGTGAAAACCCGCGACCTGGATGCCATTCCGGACGAAGGCCCGGTGCTGCTGGTGTGCAACCACGTGAGCTACGTGGACGCGCTGGTGATCGGCGGCAGCGTCAGCCGGCCGGTGCGCTTCGTGATGTATTACAAGATCTTCCGTTGGCCGGTGCTGGGCTGGCTGTTCCGCACGGCAAAAACCATTCCCATCGCCGGCGCCAAAGAAGACCCGGCACTGCTGGAGCAGGCGTTTGAACGCATCGACGAGGAGCTGGCGGACGGCCAGGTCGTCTGCATTTTTCCCGAAGGCTCCCTCACCAATGATGGTGAGGTCGCCCAGTTCCGCCGCGGTGTCGAACGAATCCTTGCGCGGCGGCCGGTGCCGACGGTGCCCATGGCCATCGACGGGCTTTGGGGCAGTTACTTCAGCCACTCTGATGGTGGCGCCTTTCGAGGCCCCTGGCGACGCCTGTTCAGCCGCATCCGGCTGCGGGTCGGGCAGGCGGTGGCGCCGGCGGAGGCTACTGCGGACGGACTGCGGGAGCGGGTCCTGGATCTGCTGGAGCAGCCGGCCAAAAGCTAGTCATTTCCGGCCCGGCACCGGCCGGGAGCAAACTTTTGTCGCGGGATTGGGCCCCGGTGCTTGCGGGGGCTCGGGGGCTTTGGGAGAATTGCGCCGGTTTGCGGCCGGTTCGGGAGAAACCGCCGCTCTTCGATTCTGACCGCTGGAGTCCAACGCTTCATGCCCGACCCGAAAAAGCTTGCTGACGCGGTGCGCGCGCTCAGCATGGACGCCGTTCAGGCGGCCAACAGTGGCCATCCCGGAATGCCGATGGGCATGGCCGACATCGCCGAAGTCCTCTGGAATCGGTATCTGAAACACAATCCTGCGGACCCTGAGTGGTTTGATCGCGACCGGGTGGTGATTTCCAACGGGCATGGTTCCATGCTGCCCTATTCGGTGCTTCACCTGTCCGGCTACGACCTGTCCATGGATGCGCTGCGCAATTTCCGCCAGCTGCATTCCGGTACCGCCGGTCATCCGGAATACGGCGACACGCCCGGGGTTGAGACCACCACCGGCCCGCTGGGGCAGGGACTGGCCAACGCGGTCGGCATGGCGCTGGCGGAGGCCATGCTGGCGGCCCGCTTCAACCGCGATGGTCACCGGGTTGTCGACCACTACACCTACGTGCTGGCCGGCGACGGCTGCCTGATGGAGGGCATTTCCCACGAGGTGTGCTCGCTGGCGGGCACCCTAAAACTCGGGCGCCTGATCTGTCTTTACGATGACAACGGCATTTCCATCGACGGCGAGGTAGACGGCTGGTTCACCGACGACACGCCGGCGCGGTTTCGCGCCTACGGCTGGCAGGTGATCGACGCGGTGGACGGGCACGATCCGGGTGCCATCGCCAGCGCCATCGACGCGGCGCGGGACAACACGGATCAGCCCACGCTGATCTGCTGCAAAACCACCATCGGCTTCGGCTCTCCGAATAAGGAAGGCACCGCGGCTACGCACGGGGCCCCGCTGGGAGATGAGGAAATTGCCGCGACGCGGGTGCAGCTCGGCTGGGAACACCCACCGTTTGAGATTCCCGACGACATCTACCAGGGCTGGGATGCCCGGGAGCAGGGCGCCGCGGCGCAGAGCGACTGGCAGGCTGCGATGGATAGCTACGCCGCGGACCACGCCGAAGCAGCGGCGGAGCTGACTCGCCGCATCGCTGGCGAGCTGCCGGACAACTGGCAGGAATTGATCGACGGCTACATCCGCCAGTGTCAGGAGGAGGGCGCCAGCCCCGCCACCCGTAAAGCCTCCGGCATGGCGCTGGAGGTGATCGGCGCGGCGCTGCCGGAGATGATCGGCGGCTCGGCGGATCTCACCGGTTCCAACAATACGCGCCACAGCGCCAGCAGCACCGTCACCCCGGGCCAGCTGGACGCCAACTACGTAAATTACGGCGTGCGCGAATTTGGCATGACGGCCATCGCCAACGGCATGGACCTGCACGGTGGGTTTATCGCCTACACCGGCACCTTTTTGGTGTTCAGTGACTATGCCCGCAACGCGGTGCGCATGTCGGCGCTGATTCCCACCGGCGCGATCCACGTGTACACCCATGATTCCATTGGTCTGGGCGAAGACGGCCCGACCCACCAGCCGGTGGAGCACGTGGGAAGTCTGCGGCTGATCCCCAACCTGGCCGTATGGCGGCCCTGCGACACGGTGGAGACGGCGGTGGCCTGGAAATACGCCGTGCAGACCCGCACCGCGCCGACCGCGCTGGTACTTACCCGGCAGGGCGTTCCGCACCAGGAGCGCAACGCCGACACGCTGGCGGTGGTGGAGCGGGGCGGCTACATCCTTAAGGACTGCAGCGGAACGCCGGACCTGATTCTGATCGCCACCGGCTCCGAGGTGGGGCTGGCGGTGGAAGCGGCCGACGCCCTGCAGGCGGACGGCATTGCCACCCGCGTGGTCTCCATGCCCTGCACCTCCCTGTTTGACGCGCAGTCGCCGGATTATCGCGAGTCGGTGCTGCCGGCCGCGGTGCGCGCCCGGCTGGCGGTGGAGGCGGCGAGCGTCGACTACTGGCGCAAATACGTCGGCCTGGACGGCGACGTGATCGGCATGACCACTTTCGGCGCGTCGGCGCCGGCACCCGTGCTTTATGACCATTTCGGCATCACCCGCGATGCCATCGTTTCCCGGGGCCGCCAGCTGGCGGGCTCCGGCCACTGATTCAAGGGAGAGAACTCATGGCTATCAAAGTTGCCATCAATGGCTACGGACGCATTGGCCGCAACGTACTGCGCGCGATTCACGAGTCCGGCCGCACCGACGAGTTTGACGTGGTTGCCGTCAACGACCTGGGGGACACGCAGACCAACGCTCACCTGACCCAGTACGACACGGCCCACGGCCGTTTCCCCGGCACCGTAGAGGTGCAGGGGGAAGACCTGGTCGTCAACGGCGACCGGGTAAAGGTGCTGGCGGAGCGGGACCCCTCCAAGCTGCCCTGGGCCGACATGGGTGTCGACGCGGTGCTGGAATGCACCGGGCTGTTCCGCACCAAAGAAAAAGCTGGCCTGCACTTGGCCGGCGGGGCCAAGAAGGTCATCGTGTCGGCGCCGTCACCGGATGCGGACGCTACCATCGTCTACGGCGTGAACCACGACACGCTCAAGGCTGAACATCAGGTGATCTCCAACGCGTCCTGCACCACCAACTGCCTGGCGCCGCTGGTCAAGCCGCTGCACGACAGCATCGGCGTGGAGTCCGGTCTGATGACCACGATTCACGCCTACACCAATGACCAGGTGCTGACGGACGTGTTCCACAAGGACCTGCGTCGCGCGCGCTCCGCCACCATGTCGCAGATTCCCACCAAAACCGGCGCCGCCACCGCGGTGGGCCTGGTGCTGCCGGAGCTGAACGGCAAGCTGGATGGCTTCGCCATGCGGGTGCCGACGATCAACGTATCGGTGGTGGACCTGAGCTTTATCGCCAGCCGCGACACCACGGTGGACGAGGTGAACGCCACGGTCAAAGCGGCCTCCGATGGTCCGCTGAACGGCATCCTGGGTTACAACGACGGCCCGCTGGTATCCATCGACTTCAATCACTCGCCGCTGTCCTCCACCTTCGACGCCGGCCTGACCAAGGTAATCGGCGGGCGGCTGGTGAAGGTGCTGTCCTGGTACGACAACGAGTGGGGCTTTTCCAACCGGATGCTCGATACCACCATTGCGGCGGTAAACGCCTGACCGCCATGGCCTTCCGCCGACTGAAGGATCTTAATCTAAAGGACCAGCGACTGCTGATCCGGGAAGATCTGAACGTGCCGCTGGCAGACGGTGAGGTCAGCAGCGACACCCGCATCCGGGCAGCGCTGCCGGCTATTAAGGCCGCTCTGGAGAAAGGTGCCCGAGTGATGATCCTTTCTCACCTGGGGCGGCCGGTGGAAGGTGAGTACGACGAGCAGTTTTCCCTGGCGCCGGTAGCCCGGCGCCTGTCGGAGCTGCTCGGCGTTACCGTCCCGCTCAAAAAAGACTGGCTGAACGGCGTGGACTGCGCGCCGGGCGAGGCGGTGCTGTGCGAGAACGTGCGTTTCAATGTCGGCGAAAAAGCCAATGACGAAACGCTCAGCCGGCAGATGGCGTCCCTCTGCGACGTGTTCGCCATGGACGCCTTCGGCACGGCCCACCGGGCCCAGGCGTCAACCCACGGCGTGGCGCAGTTTGCGCCGGCGGCCTGCGCCGGTCCGCTGCTGGCGAGCGAGCTGGAAGCGCTCGCCAAAGCCACCACCGACCCGGCCCGTCCGCTGCTGGCGATTGTCGGCGGCTCCAAAGTCTCCACCAAGCTCACGGTGCTCGAGGCGCTGAGCGAGCGGGTTGATCAGCTGATTGTCGGTGGCGGTATCGCCAACACCTTTATTGCCGCCAGTGGTCACCCGGTGGGGCAGTCCCTCTGTGAGCCGGACCTGATCGAGGCCGCCCAGCAGCTGATGGCCAAAGCCAAAGCCGCCGGTGGCGAGATTCCGGTGCCGGTGGACGTGGTGGTGGCTGATGAGTTCAGCGCCACGGCGGCGGCAACGGTCAAGCCGGTGGCCCAGGTGGCAGCGGGCGAGATGATTCTCGATATCGGCCCGCAGACGGCGGCCCGGTATGCCGAGATCATCAGCCGGGCCGGCACGGTGGTGTGGAACGGACCGGTGGGCGTGTTTGAGTTTGAAGCCTTCAGCGGCGGCACCCGGGCGGTGGCCCAGGCGGTGGCCGCGGCGGAGGCATTTTCCATTGCCGGCGGGGGCGACACCCTCGCGGCCATTGAGCAATTTGGCATCGGCGACCGGGTGTCCTATATCAGCACCGGCGGCGGCGCTTTCCTGGAATTCCTGGAAGGCAAAGAACTGCCCGCGGTGGCGGTGCTCAAGGCCAGACATTTAAGTTAATCGATCGAGGTATTCATGAACGTAGAAGCGCTAACCCAGATCGCCCAGGCCATGGTGGCCCCGGGCAAGGGCATCCTGGCCATTGATGAATCAAGTGGCACCATCAAAAAGCGGTTTGACACCATCAATCTGGAAAGCACCGAAGATCATCGTCGGGCTTACCGGGAGATGCTGCTCACCACCCCCGGACTCGGCGAGCACGTGGCCGGCGCCATTTTGTTTGACGAGACGCTGCGCCAGTCCACCAAGGCCGGCCGGCCGTTTGTCGACGTGATGAATGAAGCCGGTGTGATCCCCGGCATCAAGGTCGATAAGGGCGCCCACGATCTGGCCGGTCATCCCGGTGAGAAGGTGACGGAGGGGCTGGACGGTCTGCGCGAGCGGATGGCTGAGTATCATCAGCTTGGTGCCCGCTTTGCGAAGTGGCGCGCCGTCATCAACATCGGCGAGAGTATTCCCACCAGTGCCTGCGTTGAATCCAACGCCCACGCGCTGGCCCGCTACGCGGCCCTGTGCCAGGAAGCGGACATCGTGCCGATTGTGGAGCCGGAAGTGATCATGAATGGCAAGCACGACCTGGACACCTGCTATGAGGTGACCGAGGCGGTGCTGAAGAGTTTGTTTGGCTCGCTCTACGAACAGGGTGTGCTGCTCGAAGGCACCATCCTCAAGGCGTCGATGGTGATTTCCGGCGACGAGTGTCCGGAGCAGGCGAGCGTGCAGGAAGTGGCGGAGGCCACGCTGCAGTGTCTTTACAACGCGGTGCCCGCGGCCACCGCCGGCGTGGTCTTCCTGTCCGGCGGCCAGACGGAAATTGTTGCGACGCAGCACCTGGACGCGATGAACCGCATCGGCCCGCACCCCTGGCCCCTGTCCTTTTCCTACGGCCGCGCGCTGCAGGCCGGCGCCCTGGCCAAATGGGGTGAGGACATCAACGCCAACGTCGCCGCCGCCCAGGCTATCCTGGCCCACCGCTCCAAGTGCAATGGCCTGGCCGCCCTGGGCCAATACGACGAAGCCGCCGAAGCCGCCTAAGGCAGATCGCGGTAGTAACTGACAGGTCAGACCCGCTTGGGTCTGCCCCCAAATTTTCCGACGGATCTAGACCGCTGATCCGGGCAGCAGCCCGGGTCAGACCCACTCGGGGTCTGACCCGGCGTGTACCTAACACGCGCACGCACGCCGACCCGGCCGAGAACATTTCAGGCTAAAATAGCCCGCTCCACTCGACCATCAGGCCTTCCGTGAGCAAAGACCTCAAAGAGCGGGCGCTGGAATACCACCGCCTGCCCAGTCCTGGCAAGATTGCCATTTCGCCAACCAAAACCCTGTCCACGCAAAACGACCTGGCGCTGGCCTATTCTCCCGGCGTTGCCGCCGCTTGCGAGCTCATCGATGAAAACCCGGCAGCGGCCTCCGAGGTTACCTCCCGGGCCAACCTGGTCGCGGTGGTCACCAACGGCAGCGCGGTGCTGGGGCTCGGAGCCATCGGCCCGCTGGCCGCCAAGCCGGTGATGGAAGGCAAGGCGGTGCTGTTCAAAAAGTTTGCCGGCGTAGACGTGTTCGATATCGAGGTCAGCGAAGACGATCCGGACAAGCTGGTCGACATCATCGCGGCGCTGGAGCCCACCTTCGGCGGCATCAACCTGGAAGACATCAAGGCGCCGGAGTGCTTTGAGGTGGAGCGCAAGCTCAAAGACCGCGTCAAGATTCCGGTCTTTCACGACGACCAGCACGGCACCGCCATCATTACCGCTGCGGCGCTGATCAACGCGCTGGAGATTGTCGACAAGGACATCAGCGAAGTTGCGCTGGTTGCGTCGGGCGCCGGCGCGGCCGGCATTGCGTGCCTCGATCTGCTGGTGGGCGTGGGCATGCGGCGGGAAAACATCGTGGTCACCGATCGCTCCGGTGTGGTCTACCAGGGCCGCGAGGGGCTTGCGGAGGGCTCGGACAAAGCCCGCTACGCCACCACCCGGGACTGCCGAACGCTGGCGGAGGCGATGGAAAACGCCGACGTGTTCCTGGGCGTTTCCGCGCCCGGCGTGGTGGACCAGGCCATGGTCAAATCGATGGCCGACCAGCCGGTGATTCTTGCACTGGCCAACCCGGTGCCGGAGATCATGCCGGAGGAAGCCCACGCGGCACGCGACGACGTGATCATGGCGACCGGTCGTTCGGATTATCCGAACCAGGTGAACAACGTTTTGTGTTTCCCCTACATTTTTCGCGGCGCCCTGGACGTAGGCGCCAGCAGCATCACCGAGGAAATGAAGCTGGCCGCGGTTCGAGCGATTGCGGGCCTGGCGCGCATCGAGGCGAGCGACATCAGCGCCCAGGCCTACGGCGGCGAACTGCCCCAGTTTGGTCGGGACTACCTCATTCCGCAGCCTTTTGATCCGCGGCTGATTGTGCACGTGGCGCCGGCGGTGGCGCAGGCGGCCATAGAATCTGGCGTGGCCACGCGCCCGCTGGAGGATCTCAGCGCCTACCGGGAGCAGATGAAGCAGCTCGTCTTCCGCAGCACCATGCTGATGAAG
>JBCCVP010000162.1:0-12108 GCA_039195135.1 Pseudomonadota bacterium
CCCGTTCCGTTTGGCCAGGAGCGGCTGAATGAGGCGGCCAAACAGGGTTTCAAGCTGGCGCTGGTGCCCAAAGAAAACTGTCCGCGGCGCGGCGGGGGATTTGGGGAGCTAGAGGTTCGCGGGGTGGGCAACCTGCAGGAGGCGCTGGAACTGCTGTCTGAGTAGTGGGCGTCCCGCCGGCGATTCCGGCCGACGGCGCTAGCCGAGGCCCGACAACTCCCGCGTCAGCAGCGTTGCGTCCCCCAGATTGAGTTCGACGAGCCGTTTGAGGTGCACAAAGCTGTCCATGTCGATGCGCTGGCAGATGAAACCGATCCGGTCTTCGGAGATGTGCGCAACGCCCACCGACATGCTGATCACCACGCCGCCTTCCAGGCGGATCTCGATGCGATAAAAATCGCCAGGCTTGCCGGACCACTCGTCCGGCCGTTTCAACAGGGCGCCCTTCAGCGAGATATCAATCAGCTCGCTGCGCCAGGCCTGGGACCCGGAATACAGATGCACCTGGGCATCCAGGTTAATACGGTGAAAACGACGGCGCTCCGAGCTGTCGCCGCCGGAGCCGTTCGAACTGGATTCTCGCTCAATCACGAAAAAAGCCACACATCTCCCAAGATCAGCTTACTGCGACCTCAGGTAGGAGACAACTCGGCCCCCTTCGGCCAGCGTCAGCTCAGGCCGGGGTTCTCGGGAGTAGCCCCGCGCACTTCCACACTTTTGATGACGTTGTCGTGGAGCCCGGTGATGGTGAAGGTCAGGCCTTCGATATTGAGTTCGGTGCCGGCTTCCGGAATGGCTTCCAGGCGCTCGAGCAGCAGCCCGTTGACGGTGCGCGCCCCCTCCGTTGGCAGCGACCAGCCCAGCCGGCGATTGAGGGACCGCACGTTTTCTCCGCCGTCGACCAGCAGCGTACCATCCTTGCGCCGCGACAGGCGCCGGATCCTGGCCCGGGGTTCGGTAGTGAACTCGCCGACGATCTCCTCCAGGATATCGTCCAGCGTGATCAGGCCCTGGATGTCTCCGTATTCGTCGACCACCAGTCCCATGCGCCGCTCCCGACTCTGAAATTCCAGCAGCTGCTGAGTGAGGCTGGTGGTTTCCGGTACGTAGTAGGGTTTTCGGATCAGGCCCCGCAGCGCGGCCAGATCCAGCGTCCCGGCTGCCAGCCGGTTGACGACGGTGCGCACGTGGAGAATGCCGGCCACGTGCTCAAAGTCCGTTTCCACTACGGGCAGGCGGGTATAAAAGCTGTTGCGGATCTGATCAACGATCGTGTCCCAGTCCTCCTTAAGGTCGATGCAGGCGACGTCGTTGCGCGGCACCATGGCATCGGACACGGTGGCCTGTTCCAGGTCGAGAATATTGAGCAGCATCGTCCGATAGTTGCCGGTGGCCCGGGCGCTCGAGTCGGAAAGCATGGTGCGCAGCTCTTCCCGGCTGAGCTGATCGGATCTGCTAAAGCTGGTCATGCCGAAAATCTTCAGCAGACCGTTGGCCAGCAGGTTGATCAGGGCAACAAACGGGTAGCAGATGCGCAGAAGCACGCTGAGCGGCGCCGAGGCCGGGTAGGCCAGGCTTTCCGGGTGCACCGCGGCCCAGGTTTTGGGTGCCACTTCGGCAAAAATCAGCACCAGCGGCGTGAACACCAGCGGCGCCACGAACGGACCCAGGTCGCCGTACAGGCGAATACCGATAACGGTAGCCAGGCTGGCGGCGAAGATATTGACCAGATTGTTGCCCAGCAGAATGATGCCGATCAGCCGATCCGGCTCTGCCAGCAGTCGCGCGGTGCGCGCGGCGCGCCGGTCCCCCTCATTGGCGCGGTGCCGCAGCTTGTAGCGGTTCACCGCCATCAACGCTGTTTCTGAACTTGAGAAAAACGCCGAAAGCAGCAGCAAAACCGCGAGGCTGATCAGCAGGTAGGCTAGGGGGATGTCGTCCACGAGGTGGCTGTGCGTCTGACGTTAAAAGGTGTTGTGGGCTAGTCGACGCGGTCCAGGATCACTTCGAGCACCAGTTTGCTCCCGAAATAGGCGAGCACCAACGCCGTCGCTCCGGCCAGCGTCAGCCGCACGGCGGTGCGCCCGCGCCAGCCAAACTGCCAGCGGCCCCAGAGCAGCAGGCCAAACACCACCCAGGCGCAGATCGACAGCACCGTTTTGTGCACCAGGTGCTGGGCCATCAGGTCTTCGACAAACAGCATGCCGGAAACCAGTGCCAGGGTGAGCAGGATAAAACCCATGCCGATCAGCTGGAACAGCAGCTGCTCCATGCGCTGCAGCGGCGGAAGATTGTTGGACAGGATGGCGGTGGCCCCGCTGCGCAGCGCCCGGTCCTGCAGCAGAATCAGCAGGGCCTGGGCCGCGCCGATGCTCAAAATGGCGAAGGCAAACACCGACAGGGCCGCGTGCACATTAATCTGCCAATCAAGCGTGCGCATCAGTTCCGGCTGGCGCCCCCAGACCATCTGCAAGGACACACAAAGAGCCGTGAGCGGGAAAATGACAATGCCGAGATTCAGCACGGGCCGCACCAGCGTGCCGATCAGCACCAGCACCACGGTCAGCCAGGCGGCTGCCGACAGCATGCTGAAAAAGCTCAGGTTCACCGCCTCGTGACCGCCGTTTAGCACGTAAAGCAGGATCCCGTGGGAAACCACAGCGAGCGAAACGGAAATAAGCAATGGGCCGCGAAACGCGTCCTGCGCGGGTGCGCGGATGCGCATCAGCGCCAGGGTCGCGCCCATTATGTACAGAAAAACGCTGGGAAGGCCGGCCACCGATGCAGTCATCTTGGAATGATCGCATAAATGCACGGCGGGCGTCGTCCCACCTTAGGCCCCGATCCCTTATAATCGTCGCCCGCTTTATACCGACCAGACCTATGTTCCAGTCCCTGTCCGACCGGCTTGCCGACTCCTTCAAGAAGATCCGCGGCCAGAGCCGCATCAGCGAAGACAACATCAGCCAGTCGCTGCGTGATGTGCGGATTGCGCTGCTGGAGGCGGACGTGGCGCTGCCGGTGGTGACCCGGTTTATCGGCCAGGTGAAGCAGCGGGCGCTGGGCCAGGAGGTCCTGCGTTCCATCAGCCCGGATCAGGCTTTCATCAAGGTTGTGCAGGACGAACTGACCGCCATCCTTGGTGGGGCCAACGAAGCACTGAATCTCAACGTGCAGCCCCCGGCGGTGATCCTGCTGGCGGGTCTGCAGGGCTCCGGTAAAACCACCAGCACGGCGAAGCTGGCGCGCCTGCTAAAGGAGGAGCACAAGAAAAAGGTCATGGTGGTGAGCTGCGACATCCACCGACCCGCGGCTATCGATCAGCTGAAAACGCTGGCCGAGCAGGTGGGGGTCGTTTGCTACGAGACCGACCCAAGCCAGCCGGCGGAGGTGATCGCCGACGGGGCCCTCGAGGCGGCGCGGCAGCAGTTTGCCGACGTGCTCTTGGTCGACACGGCCGGTCGCCTGGCCATCGACGAGGCGCTGATGGCCGAGGTGCAGCGCATTCATCAGGCGGTGCAGCCGGCGGAAACGCTGTTTGTGGTGGACGCGATGACCGGCCAGGACGCGGCCCAGACGGCCCGCGCGTTCCACGACGCCCTGTCGATCACCGGCGTGGTGCTCACCAAGGTGGACGGGGACGCCCGCGGCGGCGCGGCCCTGTCCGTGCGGGAGGTTACCGGTCAGCCCGTGAAATTTATGGGCGTTGGCGAAAAAACTGATGCCCTGCAGCCGTTCCACCCCGATCGCATCGCCTCGCGCATCCTCGGCATGGGCGACGTGTTGTCGCTGGTAGAGGAAGCCCAGCGTAAGGTCGATACCAAAAAAGCTGAGAAGCTGGCGCGTAAGGTCACCCGGGGCAAACGCTTCAGCCTGGGGGACTTTCGCGATCAGCTCGAACAGATGCAGAACATGGGCGGGATGACCTCGCTCATGGACAAGCTGCCCGGCATGGGACAGCTGCCCGACGCGGTCAAATCCAAGGTCGACGACCGCGATACTGTGCGCATGATCGCCATCATCAATTCCATGACCCCGCAGGAACGCCAGTTCCCGGACCTGATGAGCCGCGGGTCGAGAAAGCGGCGGGTCGCCAATGGCTCCGGCGCCACGATTCAGGACGTCAACAAGCTGCTCAAGCAGTACAACCAGATGCAGCGGATGATGAAAAAATTTGGAAAGGGCGGCATGAAGGGCATGATGAAAAAACTGAAGGGACGCATGCCTCCGGGGGGGATGCCGCCCGGGTTTCCCGGCGGCTGACGTCACGGCGCCGCAAGTTGTATACCCCGGGGCGCTATCGGGGGCATTTCCGCGGCAGGTGGCGTAGGTTCAATTTGGTCTTTCTTTTTCCGTAAGCTGCGGTAAAATGGCGCGCTTTTGTTCGCGCCGGTGGCTAAATGCGCCACCGCAGCAGGAAAATTCAATGGTAAAAATCAGACTGTCTCGCGGCGGCGCCAAGAAGCGGCCGTTCTACCACATCGTGGTTACCGACGAGCGGAATAAGCGCGACGGGCGCTACATCGAGCGCGTCGGTTTCTTTAATCCTATTGCCCGGGGCCAGGAAGAGCGGCTGCGGGTGGACACCTCGCGCATCGACCACTGGGTCGGCGTCGGTGCGCAGCTGTCGGATCGGGTGCGCACGCTGGTGAAAGAAGCGCGCAGCGCTGCCGCCTAAACGTGTCAGAAAACCCCGGCCGGGTGGTGCTGGGCCGGGTTGTTGCACACCACGGACTGAAAGGCTGGCTCAAGATCCAGTCTTTCACCGAGCCGCGGGAGCAGATTGAACAATACACCCGTCTCCGGTTTGGAGATGAAGGGCCAAAAACGTTTGACGTTCAGGCCAGCGGCGGTCGGGTGATGATCCGGCCCCAGGGCGCCGACTCGCGGGAGTCGGTGGAGCAGCTGCTGGGTCTCGACCTGTGGCTGCCCCGGGAGGATCTACCGGACGCCGCAGAAGACGAATATTACTGGGTCGATCTCGAAGGCTGTCTCGTGGTGAACGAGCAGGGGATCGAGCTGGGGTGCGTGGCGCGAATGCTGGCCACCGGTGCCAACGATGTGATGGTACTGGCGGGCGACCGGGAGCGGTTGGTGCCGTTCGTTCAGCCCAGCGTCGTGACGGCGGTAGATCTTGAGCGCAAGGTCATCACCGTTGTCTGGGAAGCGGACTGGTGAGGCGATGGATATCCACGTCGTAACCCTGTTTCCCGAGCAGCTTGAACGAGCGCTTGAATTTGGCGTCACCGGTCGCGCGCTGGCGACGGAGCTGGCCAGGCTCACCACCTGGAATCCGCGGGATTACGCGGACGACGAACGCGGCACAGTGGATGATCGGCCGTTTGGCGGTGGTCCCGGCATGGTGTTCAAGGCGCAGGTGCTGGCAAGCTGCCTCGCCGCGGTGAAGCGACAGGCGCCGCAGGCGACCGTGCGATACCTGTCACCGCAGGGGCGTCAGATCCGCCAGGCGGAGCTGGCCGGCTGGGCTAAGGAGCCAAGCCAGATCTGGCTTTGCGGTCGTTATGAAGGCATCGATGAACGTCTTGTGGAAGGCGACATCGATGAGGAATGGTCGCTGGGAGATTTTGTGCTCAGCGGCGGTGAGCCGGCAGCGCTGACGGTCATCGACGGGTTACTCCGGCTGCTGCCGGGGACGCTCGGGCACGATGCGTCGGCGGCCGAGGACTCCTTCAGCGACGGACTGCTGGACTGTCCGCACTACACCCGGCCCGAGGCCTGGCGCGGATTGGACGTACCGGCCGTCCTGAAGTCCGGCGATCACGGCGCCATTGCGCGCTGGCGGCAACAGCAGGCGCTGGGCCGCACGTGGGAACGGCGCCCGGAGCTACTGGCGCGCCGCAACATGACTGCCGAGGAACGGCAGCTGCTGGTGGAATATCTGGAACAACGGCGCCTGGCGCTGAATGAAAAGTGAGAACGGCGATGAGCAATATCATCAAGCAACTTGAAGAAGAACAGATGGACCGGGAAATCCCGGACTTTGCCCCGGGCGATACCGTGGTGGTGAGCGTCAAGGTCAAGGAAGGTACCCGGGAACGCCTGCAGGCGTTTGAAGGCACGGTCATTGCCCGGCGCAACCGCGGGCTGAACTCCGCTTTCACCGTGCGCAAAATCTCCCACGGCGAGGGTGTGGAGCGAGTCTTCCAGACCTACAGCCCCATGATCGACTCTATCGCGGTGAAGCGCCGCGGTCGGGTTCGCCGGGCCAAGCTCTACTACCTTCGTGGTCGCGAGGGCAAGTCGGCCCGGATTCGCGAAAAGCTCGCCCGGCGCTAGGGTAGGCCGCTGCTGCGCGGCGGAAATCCCTAGCTTCGGCGACAAAAACCCGGCTGCGGCCGGGTTTTTTGTGTGTCAGGCCCCCGGCACGCTTGAAAATCGGCGCGACAAAACCCAACTGGAGGGCAGGTGTGTGAAGCCCGGATGGCGCAATGACTGAAACACAAACCCCTCAGAAACATGAATTTCAGGCCGAGGTGCGTCAGGTCCTCGACCTGATGGTGCACTCGCTTTACTCCAACAAAGAGATCTTCCTGCGGGAACTGATCTCCAACGCCTCCGACGCGCTGGACAAGCTGCGCTTTGAGGCGGTATCCGATGACTCGCTCTACGCTGGAGACAGCGACCTCAAGATCGACCTGTCCGTGGAGGAGGAGCAGCATCAGCTCACCATCACCGACAACGGCATCGGCATGAGCCACGACGAGCTGCTGGAAAACCTGGGTACCATTGCCCGGTCCGGCACCCGTCGCTTTCTCGAAGCGCTGAGTGGCGACGCAAGGGAAGACTCGAACCTGATTGGCCAGTTTGGCGTTGGCTTCTATTCCGCCTTTATCGTGGCCGGCGAAGTGACGGTGGAATCCACCCGGGCCGGCACGAGTGAGTGCTGGCGCTGGCAGTCCGACGGCCAGGGCGAATTCACCCTCAGCGAAGTGGAAGACGGCCTTGCGCGGGGCACCCGCGTAACGCTGACGCTGAAAGCTGACGAAGAGGAGTTCCTCAAGGACTACCGGCTGCGCTCGCTGGTGGGTAAGTACTCCGATCACATTGCTTTCCCCATTCGCATGCTGAGTCAGCCGGCCCCGGCGGACGATAGCGAGGGCGAAGAGGCGGCGGAGCCGCAGCGGGAATGGGAAGTGGTCAATCAGGCCTCGGCCCTGTGGTCGCGGCCGCGCAATGAAATCGACGACGAGGAATACCAGGGCTTCTACAAGCACATCTCCGGTGACTTCAACGAAGCCCTGACCTGGTCCCACAACCGGGTTGAGGGCAATCAGTCCTTTACCACGCTGCTCTACCTGCCGGAAAAACCGCCCTTCGATTTGATGATGGGGCGCGAGGAACGGCGGGGACTGAGGCTCTACGTGCGGCGCGTGTACATCATGGACGCTGCGGAACAGCTGCTCCCCACCTACCTGCGCTTTGTGCGCGGCGTTGTCGATTCGGACGACCTCCCGCTGAACGTCTCGCGGGAAATCCTGCAGGATAACGCTCTGGTCAAGAAGATCCGTGCCTCAGTCGTGAAGCGGGTACTTGGCATGCTGGACAAAATGTCGTCTGACGCGGACACCTACGGCCCATTCTGGAATCACTTCGGCGAGGTGCTGAAAGAAGGCGTCGTGGAAGACTTTGGCAATCAGGAAAAGCTGCTCAAGCTTGCCCGCTTTGCCTCCACCCACGGTGACGGCGCCGAGCAAAACGTCAGCCTTGAAGAATACCTCGGCCGGATGCAGTCCGGTCAGGACAAGATTTACTACGTCACCGCCGACAGCTTCAAGGCTGCCGCCAACAGCCCGCACCTGGAAGTCTTCCGGCAGCAGAATATCGAAGTGTTGCTGATGGCGGACCGGGTGGACGAATGGATGATGGGGCACGTTCGGGAATTCGATGGCAAGCCTTTCCAGTCCATTGCCAAAGGTGATCTTGACCTGAGCAACCTGGAAGATGAGGAAACCCGGGAGGCCCGAAAAGCCAAGGCCAGCGAAGCCGAGCCGCTCATCGAACGGTTCAAAGCGGCCCTCGCCGAGCAGGTGGAGGACGTGAAGGTGAGCAGCCGGCTGACCGACTCACCGTCCTGCCTGGTGCTGGCGGAGCACGACATGGCCCTGCATATGCAGCAGCTGATGAAGCAGGCGGGGCATGATATGCCCGGGGCCAAGCCTTCGCTGGAGATCAATCCGGCTCACGCGCTGGTGGAACGGGCCGCGGGCATCGAAGACGAAGAGGGTTTTGCCGAATGGGCCCACCTTCTGTTTGAGCAGGCGGTGCTGGCCGAAGGCGGCGCCCTGCCGGATCCCGCAGCGCACGTGCGCCGGGTCAATCAGCTGCTCGCCGGATAAGCCATCGGCATTGGTTGAAGCGGTTCGCATCGATCGTTGGCTGTGGGCCGCGCGCCTTTATAAAACCCGCAGCGTCGCCAAAGCGGCGCTGGTGGGGGGAAAGGTTGATCACAACGGCAAGCGCGCCAAGCCGGCTCGCCTGGTCGAACCTGGTGATCGGATCAACATCTCCCGGGACGGCTACAGCCAGGAGCTGACCGTGCTCGGCCTCAGCGAGCGAAGGCTGGGCGCGCCGTTGGCCCGGGGGCTATACCAGGAAAGCGAGGCCAGCCTCGCCGCGCACGCGGCGCTCCGCACGGAACGACGGGAGCTGGGTCGCTCCCGACGCCCGGACAAGCGAACGCGGCGGCTGCTGCGGGAGCTGAAAGATCGATGATGCGCCTGTCAAGCGCCATCGGGTCGGTTGGCGCTCCTGCCGCGGCCCGCTACTATGCTCCCCCCGTCCGGCGCCCCGATGGCGCCCTTCATTCAACGAGACACACCGGAGATTTTTCATGCGACTGCTGCTGACTCTTTGCCTGGTAGTCCCCGCGCTCACCCCGATGCTGGCCCTTGGCCAGGACACGCGCATCAGTGAGGTCGCGCGGGAGGTAGTGCTGGGTAACGGCATGCGCCTGGTCATGGTGCAACGCCCAGGCCAGCCCAACATTGCCGCCGGCTGGGTGGCACGCGTTGGCTCGGCGAACGAGCGACCGGGCATTACCGGCATTTCCCACCTGTTTGAACACATGATGTTTAAAGGGTCCGACCGCATTGGCACCCGCGATGCGGCGCTGGACTTTGAGATTCGCAACGAGCTCGATGGCCTCCGGATGGAGATGTTCGCCCTGGAACGCGCCTACCGCGATCAGGTGCGCCTTGGCGAAGGCGAGTCGATCACCGATCCGGAGCTGGTGGGCAGCGAGATGGAGGTGCTGAAGGAGCGTTTCGACGAGGCCATCGCCCGGCAGCGGGAAAACATGATCAAGGATGAGTTCGACAAGATCTACACGGACGAAGGGGCGTCCGGTATGAACGCTTTTACGAACCGCGACATGACCGTCTACTTCATTCGGGTGCCGCGCAACAAGCTGGAGCTGTGGTTCTGGATGGAGAGCGAACGGCTGGCCCAGCCGGTGTTCCGCGAGTTCTATTCGGAGCGGGACGTGGTGTTCGAGGAGCGCCGCCTACGCACCGACTCCACGCCCACCGGCGCCCAGGACGAAGTATTTGAGTCGTTGCTGTGGCGCGGACACCCCTACGGCTGGCCCGTTATCGGCTGGCCCAGCGACATCGCGGCGATTACCCGAGAACAGGCCGAAGCCTTCTATGATCTGTACTACGCGCCGGCCAACATCACCCTCGCGATTGTCGGAGACTTTGACGAAGAACAGGCCGTCGCCTGGGCCGAGAGCTACTTCGGACGCATTCCCGCCGGGCTGGATCAGGCACCGGACGTAATCACCCTGGCTATGCCCCAGCTGGGCGAACTGACCTATCGTGCCGAGGTTGACGCACCGCCATCGGCCACCGTGGCCTGGCGTACCGTAGCCTATACCGGTGAGGGCGACGCCGCTCTGCAGGTCCTGTCCAGCGTGCTGTCGGGGAAGACCGGCCGCCTCTACAAGCGACTGGTCCTTCAGGATCAGATTGCCACCGGTGCCGGCGCGCGGGCCGACAGCGGCAAATACGACGGTACCTTTGAAGCCTTCGCCCAGGGTAAGCAGGGCGTCTCGCCAGACCAGCTGCGGGAGGTGCTGCTGGAGGAGATTGCTCTGGTGGTAAGCGACGGCATCACCGACTACGAGCTGGAGAAGGTCAAAAACCAGCTTGCGGCTGACAAATATCGACGGCTGGAAGATCCATTTTTCCTGCTGATCCAGCTGCTCTACTACGACGGTTTGCGCGAGTGGCGCACGATGGATACGTCCTATGAGGACGTCGAGGCGGTTACTGCCGCAGACGTGCAGGCGGCCGCGGAGCGCTACCTGGTGGCCGACCGGGTGGCCAGTAAACTTTATCAGCGCAAAGCCGGTGCCGAGCCGGAAGACCCGGAACTGGCCGCGCTGGATCCGGCGGCCCAGAGCCAGGTCAAGCAGATGCTGGGGCAGCTTGAGGGCCGCAGCCCGGACGAGCTGCGGCAGGCATTAACGCGCCTTGAGCAGATGCAGGCCCAGGTGCCGGAGGAAGCCAAAGCGGCGATGGAATACATGATCAAAAAAGTGAACGCCATGCTGGAGGCAACGCCATGATGTCCCGGGCTACCAACACCAGGATGATCGCTGCGTTCAGCAGCCTGGTCCTGATCGCAGGCTGCGCGGCGGTCAATCCGGCGGCGGACCATCCTTCAGAGCTTACCTACGACAGCCGGGAGCTGACCTACCTTAATCGGGCAGAGTACCGGCGGGAACTGCCCGGTGGCGACGTGCTCTACGTCATCCGGGACCCGGCCTTCCCGCTGGTGAAGGTGTCCGTCTACTCGCGCGCCGGGAGTTATCTGCTGGAGGATCTGCCGGCGGGCGCCGGCGGCCTGACCGCCGCCATGCTGCGGGACGGCGGCGCCGGTGATCTGGACCCGGAAGCGTTGGATGAGCGGCTGGACTTTCTCGCCACGGACGTCGGATTTTCCATTGGCGCCACCGGTTCCAGCATGCAGATCGACACCCTGAGCAACAATCTCGATGAGAGCCTGTCGCTGATGGTGGATATGCTGGTGAAACCGGGGTTTGATGCGGAGCGGCTGAAAATTGCGGTGGATCGGCAGGTCGAGTCCATGCGCCGCCGCAACGATGACACGCGCGCCATCGAACCGCGGGTCTGGTCAGAAGTGATGCTTGGCGAAGATTTTTTTGGCACCCGAGTCGCCACCGAGGCCAGCGTCCGGTCCGTGGATCGGGACGTGATGGCTGAGGTTGTTGCGCGCATCTTTTCCCGCGGCCATCTGGTGATTGCTGTCAGCGGCGACATCACCGGAGACGAAGCGGAGGCGAAGATTACTGAGGCGCTGAGCCAGCTCCCAGCGGGCGAAGCGCCGCCGCCGGTACCCGATGATCTGGCACCGCGTACGCCCGGGCTCTACGCCGTCAACAAAGACGACGTGAATCAGACCCGGGTAAGCGTCGGTCTGCCCGGACCTCGGGTGCGCCATCCGGACCAGTACGCAATTGCCGTGATGAACGACATCCTGGGAGGCGGAGGCTTTACCAGCCGCATCACCTCTAGGGTTCGGAGCGACGAGGGGCTGGCGTATTCCGCCGGTAGTCGGTTCCGTCTGGGGCGGCACTACGACGGTCAGTTCCGGGCGTTTTTTCAATCCAAAAACGAGAGCGTGTCCCAGGCCCTGGGCATTGTGCTGGAGGAAATTGAGCGGATTCGCAATGAGCCGGTCTCGGCGGAAGAGCTGAATACGGCGATCGAGTCCCGCATCGCCTTCCTGGCGGATCTTTACGCCAGCGCCCAGGCTTCCGTCCGGCGATTTGCCAGCGACGAAATCAACGACGAGGCGCCGGACTACTGGCGGGAGTTTGAGGCCAACATCCGCGCCGTCACGGTGGAGGATGTGCAGCGGGCAGCACAGACCCATCTGGATCCGTCGAAGCTTCGTATCCTGCTGGTGGGCAAGCTCGACGAGGCTCTGGCAGGGGATGGCGCCCACGGCACGGTGCAAAGCGTCACAGGCCTTGAGGTGGAAACCATTCCACTTCGCGACCCACTGACGCAGGAGCCGCTCTAGGTCGCCCTGGGGCTATAAAGAAAGGTTGGGGTCAGAGTA
>JBCCVP010000163.1:0-11961 GCA_039195135.1 Pseudomonadota bacterium
ATTTTCGACGATCTTCTCCTTCTATACGCAGCAAAGCGCTGATCGGATGCAGGCTGTTTTTCTGCATCCGGATCGACGTCAGGTTCGTAATGACTCACCAAACCTTGCCGCCTGATGGAGCGATCTGATGCAGACCCTAATCACGCTGATCTTCGGCCTCGTGCTGAGCAGCCCCACCGCAAGTCCGCAACCGATGCGGCTGGACTGTGAGTGGCTGCAGCTGGCGACGCCCGCTAACGAGTGTACGTTAGCCGGCGGCTGGGAACTTGCGGCGCACGGTCAGCGCACCGGAGACCCGGGCTTCTATCGCTTTGCGCTGGCCATTGCCCGGGAGTTTCAGCATCGCCCGCGGCAGCGCACCGAAGCTGTTCTGCTTAAGGGTTTTGCGCTGCAGCAGCTGCATCGTTTTGACGAAGCCTACCGCGCTGTTAAGCCGCTGCTTGCCAGCGCACCCCTTGCTTCGGTGCATCAGCTGCTCGGAGATATTCGCCTGGAGCAGGGGCGCCTCGAACAGGCGGCGGACCACTACCAGCAGCAGCTCAATCTGAAGCCGTCGCCGGCGGCCTACACCCGAGGCGCGCAGGTGCGCTTCCTGGCGGGGGACGTTCCCGGCGCGCTTGAGCTGCTGGCGCTGGCGCTGGAGGGCGCGGCCCGCTCATCGGACCGACGGGAGCTGGCTTTTGCCCTGCGCCTCGGCGGTCGCTTCCTGTTGGCCCGGGGAGATTTCACCGCCGCCGTGCGCATGCTGAAAGACAGCGTGCAGCTTGCGCCGACCCCCGGCAGCCGGTTGCTGCTGGCCCGGGCCCAGCTGGCGGCCGGCGATGGGCGCATTGCCTGCGGCACGCTCACGGATCTAAGCCGGGATTACCCGGCACCGGACGCAGTCGCCTGGCTCGAGGGCTTGCCCGCCTGCGTGCAAGCTGGCGCTGAAGATTTGTCACTGCCCGCGAAGGCGCGCCGCCTCGACGCGCGAGGCTATGCCCGCTACCTGCTTGCAAACGGGCGCGAGATTGCCACCGCCGCCGCCCTGCTCAAAGGAGAACTTACGCAGCGTCGGGACCCGGTCACCCTCGCCCTGGCGGCCTGGGCGGACCTAGAGTCCGGCCGGGCGGCGGCGGCGGCCCTGAAAACCCGGGAGGCGCTGGCGCGCCCTTATCCCGAACCGCTTCCCTACCTGATCGCCGCCCTGGTGGCGGAACAGCGTCAGCATTTTCAGCTGCGGGACCAGCACCTTGCGCGCGTGTCCCAGCAGATTTTTCTACTGAGCCCGCGAGAGCGGGAGATCTACGCCCGCCTCAACGGCTCAGCATTTAAACCACAAGACTCTTAAGGAGAGCCATCATGCAATTACCCAAGTTATGTCCCCCGAAATCGGTCTGGAAGCCATTGCTTCTGGCCAGTGCGGTGGCGTTCAGCACCGGTGTCCAGGCGTCGAGCCACATGGATGCGCCGCTGATCACCAACGACGACCCGGCCAACACCACCGATGTTTACGCTTTTGTCGCCGGCGAGGGCAATCAGAAGTATCTGAGCACGGCGCTTGCCGTTTACCCGTTCGAGGAGCCGGGCATCGGCCCCAACGCTTACGATTTTGATCCGACGGTGCGCTACGAAATTCACGTCAGCCTCGGCGATGACGTGGCGCAGGGCCGGCCCACGGTGACCTATCGCTTCGACTTTGAGACCGCCTACAAAAATCAGCAGACGATTCTGCAGGGCTATCTCGGCGTGATTGAGAACGTGGACGACGCGGCGCAGAACCGCACCCAGACCTACACAGTGACCAAAATTGATCGCCGGCAAAGGGGTTCGCAGCGCCGGCAGCTGCTGGGTTCCGGCATTGTGCCGCCGAACAACCAGGGTATCGCAACGCCGTTTTACAACACCGGCAACGACGGCGAAGCGCCGGCCCGGGATGGGGTGGCCACTTCGGCCGAACTCGACCGCTACACCAGCCAGACCATCGCCGAACTTTCTGACGGCTATCTGGCCTTTGCGGGACAGCGGGACGACGGCTTCTATGCGGACATCCAGGCGATCTTTGATCTGCTGTCGCTGCGCGACGGCGACGACGTGTTCGACAGCCAGTCCGGCTTCAACGTGCACACCATCGCACTGAACATCCCGGTGGAAGAGCTGGGTGGTGATCTGCAGCAGGTCGGGGTTTTTGCCACGACCAGCCGGCAGGTTGTCTCCATCTTCGGCCGGGCCCGGGGCCTGCATCGCCAGGTAGGACGGCAGGGCAACCCCCTGTTTGCGGAAGGTTTTATCGCGCTGGAAGACAAGGACCGGTACAACCAGTCCCTGCCGACCGTCGATGCGGATCTGTTCCGTAAGTATGCCGAGACGCCGGAACTGGCCGCGCTGATCAACGCCCTGCTGTTTGGTGGCGAGGAAGTGGCCCTGGCCAGCGACCGGACGGACCTGGCCGGCATCTTCATTCCCGATCTCATCAAGGTCGATCTGTCCACCGACGCCGCGCGGCTGGCCGGCTCCGGCGCTGACCACCCGAGCAACCCGGACGACGACGGGTTCTCCCGCCTGTCGATCTTCGGCGGCGACGTGCTCACCAGCCAGATCACCAGCGGCTTTGGTGACGGCGCGGTGCCCGGCGGCTGGCCGAACGGTCGGCGTTTCGGCGATGACGTGGTGGACATTGCCGTGTCCGCGGCCCTGAGCGATCTGCGGGACATCAACAACCTGCAGATCACTGTGGCCGACGGCATCGACAACGTCAGCGCCAACGACATCGGCTACAACAAAGTCTTCCCGTAGGCCGCGACACCCCACAACGGCCGCAACTCGAAGCACAACCCCTGACCCCGCTGCGGGTCGCAAATCGGCGGCGGCCTTCCGGGCCGCCGCTTTCTAAACGGAGAAAACACATGAATCGAATCACGATGGCCCTGGGGTTGGCGGGTCTGTGCCTGACCGCTCAAGCCCACGACGGTGGCGTTAGCACGCTCAAAGTTTGCCGCGGAGCAACCGCCACAACGGTGACCTGGGACATGCATGACGCGCAGGGCAGCGATCGTAGCTGGCTGCGGCTCAGTCAAAACGGCGAGCAGGAGGAGCCGGCTGCGTTCGAAAAAACGGGACAGCATGACGTCAAGCTGCGCTGGGAATTTTCAGGACTTCAACCTGACCGCGCCCTGGAGCTTGAAGCCCACGGCCTGGCGGAGCTGGCGCATGGCCATCGGGTGCTTGCCAGCAACTGCGACAGCTCCCGCCGGGCGGTGCTCAGCGAGTGGCAGGTTCGATGGCTGCTGTGATCCGCGGCCGCGTACGGCTTCAGGTCCTCAGGTTAGAAAGACCTCTTCGAGCCCAAACTGCGCCAGCCAGGTCCGCAGATTTTGCCGCGTGTCGCTGGACAGCTCCGTGGCAATACGCTGCGCAATCATAGCCCGCGACTGCTCAATGTACGGGCGCGCAAGGTAGCTCACGTCCTCACCGTACACCCGGATGACAAAGGCCTTGTCTCCCGCGGCGAGCGCTGCCCGGTTGCCCAGCGCATAGGGCCCGTAGGTAGTCGCCATCTCTTTCAGGACGAAATCGGCAAAGCCGTTGTCGTTGATCTGGGTGATGGGCTCCCCTTCACCGTTCCACTGGTCGGCCGTTTCGTGACACCAGTTCAGCACGCGCGGGTAGCGATCGCCGATCGCATTCTTTGGCGCCGGGTCATAAAGAAAGTGCGCCCGCAGGCCCGCCAGCACGATGCAATCCAAAGCGGTGGGCTGGTCCCCCAGCAGGAACGCGCTGGTACCCAGCGCCGCCTCGGCCGCGGCCAGAATTCGGAAGTATTCCTCCTCCGCCGCCGCCTGCTGCCGGGCAGAACTGACCCCGGTAGCGCGGCAGACCTTGCCGCCCCAGATCACCAGCGCCTCGGCAGCTTCGGCATCGCCGTGCGCCGCGTCCAGGGACAACAGCTCATGATTCTCAGGGTAGTTCCAGCGCCAGTGCACGGTGGTGCGGGCAATCCATTCATCGAAATACTCTTCCAGCATCTGCACCTTGATGCCGGTAACACCGGCCGGAAACAGGCGCCGCTCCGGATAGCGGGCATCCAGCAGATGAAGCAGCGGCGTGGTGTCGGCGATCATCCAGTTTTCCGGCGTATGCAGCACAGGAATCTGGTGCGTACCGGAGCGCCAGCGTAGCTCCCGCTCGTTGTCCGCCGTCTTATCCCGATACTCCCAGGATGCGCCATAGAAATGCAGCGCCGCCGTGAGCTTGTGGGTGAAATAGCTGCGTTGCCAGCCGTACACCACATAGCGATCTGGCTGGGGAATGGCCGGTTGGTCGTCGCTTTTGCTGGGGGTGAACATGTCGGGGCAGACCTTGGTTGAGCGGCTCAAGAATACCGATTCTTGACGCTGTGTCAAAAACTATCTAACGTGACGATCATGGCCTTGTTCACCAACCCACCCACGCTCCTCGCGCGGCGCCGATGAGACCCCGGGCATTTGATGAGGAGGTACTGCTGGAGCAGGCATTTGCGCTTTTCTGGCGCCGCGGAATCCGCACCACATCGCTGGCCGAAATCGCGCAGGCCACCGGCGTCCAGCGCGGCAGCCTATACAACGCCTACGGCGACAAGGAGTCGTTGTTCCTGGCGGCCCATCGGCGCTACGCGGACGGCTATCTGGCGGCGGTCGGGAAAGTGATGTCGAGCGGCTCGCTGCGGCAGCGCCTGGAAGGGTTCTGCGATGTTTCCATCACCAACTTCTGTGCCGGTAAACCTTCGCGTAGCTGCCCGACCACTCGGGGGCTGATGGAGGTGGCGCCGAACAACCGGGAAGGGTTAAGCGATCGATCCGCGGCGGCCTTCAGTGTGCTATTGCGGCAGATCCTGGAACGCGTGGAGGGGGCTTTCCGCGATGGCGCTCAACGGGGGGAATTCTCCGGCGACGCGGCGCTGGCGGCGGGTCAGCTCGTTGCGATGGTGCGGGGGCTGGTCATTCTGGAAAGGACCCTGTTCCACGAGCCGCAGCTGCGGGAGATCGCAACCCACACGATCGATACGATTCTGGCCGGCAGCGGTAGCTGAGACTAGCCGAGATCTACGTCTGCGGCACCGTCGCGCACCAGGTCCTGAATCTGTTCGTCGCTCAGGCCCAGGGACCTCAATACGTCGAGCCCGTCGTCACCAGGCTTGGGCACCGGCCGGCGCAAACCCAGCCGATCGCTGCCAAACTGCACCGGCAGGGCCGGCAGGCGGGTTTCTCCGCCTTCCGGCAGCTCGATGTCGAGCAGTCCGCCGGAGGCGTTCAGGTGGGGATCGTCAAACAGGTCCTCCGGCTTGCCGATGTGCGCAAAGGGCACCCCACATTGCTCTAGCTCGGCCAGCAGTGTCTGCTGGTCCATCTCCCTAAAGCGGGCCTGAACCCGCGGAAGAATGACGTCCCGTTTCCCGACCCGGTTGCCGTTCTCCTTCAGCTCCGGGTCGTCGGCGAGATCGTCGAGACCAAAGTGCCGGCAGAAGGTCTGCCACTGACCGTCGCTCACAACGCCGACAAACACCTGCTCACCGCTGCCGCTCTCAAAAATGTCGTAGACGGCCCAGGCTGATACCCGCACCGGCATCGGCTGCGCCGGCGTGCCGGTCACCGCCATCTGGGCCATATGTTGGCCGACCAGAAATGCGGTGGTTTCAAACAGTGCGCTCGTCACCTGCTGGCCCTTGCCGGTGTGTTCCCGCTCCTTCAGCGCCGCAAGCACGCCGATGGCTCCGAACATGCCGCCGGTCACGTCGATGACCGAGGCCCCGGCGCGCAGCGGCCGCCCCGGCGGGCCGGTCATGTAGGCCAGCCCCCCCATCATCTGGGTCACTTCGTCGAGCGCCGTGCGGTGCTCGTAGGGTCCGGCGAGAAATCCCCGGGCTGAGCAGTAGATCAGGCGTGGATTGTCCTGCGCCAGGTGCTCGTAGCCGAAGCCGAGCTTTTCCATGGCGCCGGGGCGGAAGTTCTCCAGCAGCACGTCCGCCCGCGCCACCAGCTGCCGGGCGATCGCCTTGCCCTGCTCTGATTTCAGGTCCAGACACAGGCTGCGCTTGTTGCGGTTGTACATGGCGAAGTAGCCGGCGCCGGAACCCCGCAGGCGACGGGTTTTGTCCCCGCCGGTGGGCTCGATCTTCACGACGTCCGCGCCAAGATCGGCCAGCACCAGACCCATCACCGGGCCCATGACCATGTGGGAAAATTCAACGACGGTTACGCCCTGGAGCGGGAGCTGGGTTTCCGTCACGGCGCAGCAGCCAAAGTCAGATATCGCATGAAAAATCCCCGCAGGCAGGCGCGCCCCATCGCGTCCCCGCAATGTTATATGATTATATCAATAGGACAAAGTGAGTCTTTTTTTCGAGATGACTACTACCTCCGCTGCTAACCAGGTTCTGGTCAGCGAAGTTGGCCCCCGGGATGGCCTGCAGAGCGTGCAAACGCTGATGCCGCTGGCAGCACGCAAAGCCTGGGTGGAGGCCGAGTTTGCCGCCGGCGTCAAAGAAATCGAGGTGGGCAGCTTTGTGCCGGCCAAAGTCATCCCGCAGATGGCGGAGACCGACGAACTGGTCCGCTGGGCCGCCGGGATTGAGGGCCTGACGGTAGCGGC
This sequence comes from Pseudomonadota bacterium, assembly GCA_039195135.1. GTDB lineage: Bacteria > Pseudomonadota > Gammaproteobacteria > Xanthomonadales > SZUA-38 > JANQOZ01. The sequence goes on from JBCCVP010000163.1 coordinate 6,607, forward strand.
GCTGGTGCCGAATCTGCGCGGCGCGCAGGACGCCATCGCCGCCGGCGCGCACAAGATATCCATTCCCTTCTCCGTCAGCGAGACCCACAGCCTGCGCAACGTGCGCCGCTCCCACGAACAGATGTTCGAGGAGGTGCGAGCCATCGCAGAGACGGTCAATGCGATTCCGGAAGCCTCCCGCCCCCATTTTGAGGCCGGCCTGTCCACCGCCTTCGGCTGCACGCTTGAGGGCAAGGTCTCGGAAGACCTGGTGGTACGCTCGGCGGAAAAGCTGATCGACTGCGGCTGTGCCGAAGTGGGCCTGTCGGACACCACCGGCTACGCCAATCCGGCGCAGGTCCGGCGTCTGATCCGCAAGGTTCGCGCGGCGGTGGGGGATGATCGTCTCACCGGTGTGCATCTGCACAACACGCGGGGGCTTGGACTGGCGAACGCGCTGGCGGCCCTCGACGAAGGCATCACCACGCTGGACAGCTCCCTCGGCGGGCTTGGCGGGTGTCCCTTTGCGCCCGGGGCCAGCGGCAACATCGTGACGGAAGACCTGGTCTTCATGCTGGATGCCATGGGCTACGAGACCGGCATCGATCTGGAGCAGCTGTTGAAGGTGCGGGACATCGTGCGCGAGGCGCTGCCGGACGAGCCGCTGTACGGGTTTACCCCCGACGCCGGGCTGCCGCTGGGGCACGCCGCCTGATGGTCATGCCGGCGTGAGCGCCACGCCGCTCCATCGGGTGGCGCCGGGCCAGCTGCCGGAAAAACTGAAGGAAGCCTGGGAGCGGTCCAAGGAGATCCGCGGCGACGCCACGCTGATCGAGGCGTTTGGCAATGCGCCGGAGCTATTTCAGTGGTATTCCGAGTCCTTTTACGCCCAGGTGTTTCACGGTGGCCGGGTCCCGGCGCGGGTGAAGCAGCTCACCCGTTTTCGTCTGTCCACGGTGCACGGCTGCCACTACTGCAACCAGGGCAACCGCGCCGACGCCCTCGCTGCCGGCCTGAACGAAGCGGACCTGGCGGCGATCGAGGCGGATCAGCTAGAACACTTTTCCGGCGCCGAGCGGGCCGCGCTCAAGCTGGCCGACCAGCTGCTGCTCACCAACGATCAGGGCGCCCTGACGCCGGAACTCTACGATGAGCTGAAGGGTTACTTTGACGACGCGCAGATCTTTGAGCTGGGCATGACCCTCGGCATTTTGGCGGGCATGGCCCGATTCCTGTTCGCCTTTGACCTGGTGGAAAAAACCCCCACCTGTCCATTCTGAACCCGCCGGACGGACGCTGCATGTGGCACCCGCCTTTGCAGCAAGCTAACATGGCGCGCCTAACGCCCCGGCAGATCGATAAGAGGAGCAATCCAGTGAGTTTGGTCGATTTTGGCAATATCCTGAAATTTTTTGGCGGCACCGAGCCGAGCCCGGAAGAGCAGAAGGTGCTGTTCAAGGAAGCAGCCCTGATGGCGCTGGCGCGCGCTACCAGCGCCGATACCAACATCAAGCAGGTGGAACTGGAACACGTGCAGGGTCTGCTGCTGGAGGCCACCGGCGAAGAGTTCAGCCTGGGCGACATTCGCACCGCCGCCAAGTCCGAAGTGTTCGAAAGCCAGCCGCTGGAGAAATACCTGGCCGGCGTGGCGCGCAAGCTGGCGAACAACGACCGCATCAAGCTGATCGAACTCACCGGCCGCGTAATCCACAGCGACGACCGGGTCAGCCAGATGGAAATTGACTACTTCAACAAGGTGGCCGACGCCCTGAACGCCACCCCCGCTGAAGTGCTCGGCCTGATCGCCGACGACGACTAACCTATCTTTTTTTCGGCGGCGAGAACCGACTGATACCGAGGCCTGGTGGGTGGCCGGACCCCTTTGAAGGAAATTAAGCGGACCGAAGGGAGCCATTCCTTCAAAGGGGTCCGGCCACCCGCCAGGCCGTAACGAAGCCCCTGCGCTTTGCGCGACCTGCCCCTACGTACGCGCCATCCCCCGCCGAATCGCCTCGTTTTCCCCCAACCGCTCTACCCACGCCCGAATACCCGGATAGGGCGCAAGCTTTTCCGGCAGGCGCGCCGCCGAAGTGACGGCGGACGGATAAGCCAGCAGATCAGCCACCGTGAGCTGGTCACCCACCATCCATTCCCGGCCGGCAAGATGCTGGTCGAGCACCGCAAACAGCCGCGTGGCCGATTCGGTGAAGTAGCCCACCACCTGCGGGTCATCCACCACAAAAATTTCGCTGAACATAAACTGGCCAGCCAGCGCCGGGCTAAGGTCTGAGGCCAGCATGCCGACCCACTGGTAGACTTCAGCGCGCAGCGCGGGGCCCGCGGGCATCAACCGGCCGCTCAGGTCGGTGAGGTAAAACGCAATCGCCATGCTGCCGTAAACGGTGCGCCCGTCGTGCTCCAGAAATGGCAGCTTGCCAAACGGGTTGCGCGCCAGCATCTCCGGCGACCGGTGCTCCCCCGCAACCAGATCACAGGTGGCTGTTTCGTACTCAAAGCCCAGTACCTCAAGCACCACCTGAGCCTTCTGCCCGTTGGCGGTTGGAACGGTAAAAAGCCGCATCATGATCCCGTCTCCTCAAGTTCAATCCATTCGTCCGCGGCGCCCTTAATCAGGGCGGCCCGACCGCCGTCCGGCAGCTTCACCGCGGCAAGATCTTCGGGCAGGTGATCGATGGTCAGCGCGATGCTGAACATGGCGGCCGGCAGGCCGAGGCGATGGGGCCGCGGTGACGCCTCTGGCATCTGGTCCATCTCAATCAGGAAGCCCGGCGACAGGGACAGCGCACAGATGGGATGCCGATGCTCCCGGTCCAGATCAAAGGCCAGCGACAGGGCCTGAACGCGGGCGTCGACCACCGGCGCCGGCGGGGCAGCCGCCAGCAATTCGTAGGTTTGGCTGACGGCAGCAATCGGCTTGCCCCCGACAATAGCGACGAAACAGTGACCCACGCCCTCCGCCAGGATCGGCAGATCAAATCCGGGGATCGGCGCCTTGACCTGCGTAAGGTAAAGCAGTTCGCCGCCAGGCCCGACCACCTGCATCGCGCGGATGTCGTCGGAGATGGAGAGCTCCGCCGGCGGGCCGAGGATCTTGAACGGCGAATCCGCCAGTCGCTCGGCCAATGCGTCCACGTCCGCCACGGCAATCTCAGCGGCATTCCAGCCCTGGGTAGAAAAGGGCACGTAGTCGTCCACCTGCGGCAGCTCCACCAGGCGCAGAAACGTCTCCGGCCGGGCACCGGGCACCAGCACCGCGCAGGGCTGATCAGCGGCCTCCGGTGCCTGCCACAGGGTGGCCAGTGCTTCGGCGGTGCCGCGCCACGTTGGCTGGTAATCAAGGTAGTCCCGGTAGGCGGCAACGGCCGCGTCCAGATCGGGCACCGCAACCGTAAAGCCACGGATGGTCAGGGCTGGGCTACTCACGGTCCCGACGCCCCGCCGCGGGTTTGAAAATCGGCTTTACCCTGCCGGGCAAGATCGTAAATCTCCCGGGCACGACCGCCGATGCGGTCGAGCATATCCTCGTGGGTGGCGAGGCCCAGCTCCCGCCAGCGCTGCATCTGCGCTTCGCTGGGCTGATGCAGAGTAACGCCCTGGTCTGCAAATCCCTGACGAATCGCGGCAATCTCCGCACGGATAGCGGCGCGCGCGTCCGCCACGTCATCAAGGCTGCTCCACACCACCGCCTGAAGCTCCGGCGACACGCTGTTCAGCCACTGCGTATTGGCGACGATCAGGCCGGTATCCAGGGCGTGGCGCGTTAAGTTGAAGTGTTTGGCCTCCCGGGATATGCCGCCGATGGCGAACATGCCGATACCACCCTGGCCGCTTTCAATCAGTCCGGTCTGCAGGGCGGGAATCACCTCGGAAAAGGTCACCGGAATCAGGTCCGCCCCGATTGCCTCGCCAAACACCCGGGAGCCCAGGGCGTTGGAGGAACGCATGGACAGGCCCGCTGCGTCATCCGGCGTCAGCACCGGGCGCCGGGAGTAGATATGAAACCAGCCCACCTCGGACCACTGTAAAAGCGTCAGTCCGCGCTGGGCGAGAAGCTCCCGATAGGCGTCGGTAAGGTACTCGTCCAGCACAAAGTCGGCCTGGGCCTGACTGTCAAACAGGTACGGTGCCAGCAGCACACTCAGCTCCGGCACCACCGTCGCCAGTCCCTGCAGCGAAAAGCCACCGATCTGCAGCCGCCCCCGGCGCAGGTTGGATAGCGCCGTTTCTTCGCTGCCGATCTGGCCGGTGATAAACAGATCCAGGTCCGTCCCCGGAGGCATGTTCGCCTCAAAGCGGTCGCCAAATCGCAGCCACAGGTCGTGCCAGGGCGTGTTGGGCACCGCCAGAGATGACACGCGCACCACCTGTGCTGATCCCGCCGGGCTCTCACCGCAGGCGGTGACGATCAGCGCGAGCAGCAGCGCCGACGTCAGCCGGCGGAAGCAGCGGAAAGAACGCCGGCTTGCCATCAGGGTGCGGCGCGCTCCTCCACCAGTTCGATGTATTCGCCCGCGGGCCCCACCAGCGTGACGGCCCGGCGCCCGTTGTAGGGCGCCTGGGGCAGCGCGACCGGCTCCGCCAGCCAGTGGTCGCGGAAAGGCGCGAGGTCATCCACCACAAAGGTCACCATCACGATGCCCCCGGGGAGACCCTCGCTCGTTACGCTACGGGTCTGCGCCTCATCCGGGTAGTCGTCCAGCTCCAGCACAAACCGCGGCGACAGCTGCACCAGGGTCAGGGGGTAGAGCGTTTCCTCCGGCAGCGACCAGGCCCGGGACAGCACGCTGACGCGGTAGTCAAAGGGCCCGGCAACGGCCATGCCGAACGTGTCGCCATAGAAGGTGTCGAGGGCCGTCCGGTCGCGGGCAGCTAGCACCATGATGAAGACGCGATCCACCTCGCTGACCGCGGGCATCAGCCCAAAACCAGAGCTTTCCTGGCTTTTGATGCGGGTCAGGTACAGGAGCTCGTTGGCCGGTCCGATCGCCTGCATGGCCTTGATCTGTTTGCGCTCGGTCAGGAAGGCCGGTTCCCCCACCACCTTGAAGTGGGGGCTGGCGCGCAGCGTCTCCGCCACCGCATCCGGGTCCTGCACGAGGATTTCGATGGCGTTCCAGCCTTCGGTTTTCAGCGGCTCGTAGTTGCCCTGGTCCGGGACGCCGATAAAGCGCAGGTAAACCGGTTCCCGGCTCTGCGGCATCAGCAGGCGATAGTCGTTGTCCGCCACCTGCGGGGCATTCCAGGACCCGGCGAGGTTTTCGCCGACCGTCTCCCGGGCCACCTCGAAGTAATTGAGCGCGCTCTGGTAGGCCTCGGAGACCGGCCCCGGCTCCGGCACCAGCACGGTGACCATCA
>JBCCVP010000164.1:0-11834 GCA_039195135.1 Pseudomonadota bacterium
ATTGGGAGGGGTTTACAGATGCCGGCCGGGGGTGGGCATCACCAGTCCCGGGAAACCATGATGTCCTGCCGGGTGTTTTGCCAGCGCACCAGCAGCAGTCGCTGACCGTCCCGGCTGACGTCTTTGAGATGGATCACGTCGGTGCCGCCGGTGACCGGCGCGATCAGCTCCGGGTTGGCTTCCGGAGTCCAGGGAATGCGATAGATGGCAGAAGGTGCCTGGCCGCGGATCAGGGTCAGGAAAATACCGCGCTCGTTGAGTACCCAGCTGTCCTGGTTGTAGAACTCCACCAGGTGAGTCACCAGCTCCTCCTCACCGCCGGCCAGCGGAATCCGCCACAGGCCGTAAACGCTCAGCTTGGTGTAGTAGACCCAGCCATCGTCCAGCGGATCTACCGGGAGGGTTCCGCCGTTAACGGTGAGCTGGGTGCGCTCACCGCTGGCCCGGTCCAGCCGCCAGATCTGCCAGTCGCCGCTGCGGTTGGATGCATACAGCACGCTGGCCCCGTCCCGGGAAACCGAAACGGAGCGTACCCGCTCCGTATTGTCGCTGAGGCGGTTGACGATGCCGGAGGATACGTCCACCGAGTACATGGCCTCTCCGCTGCCGCTGCGACCCACGTAGTAAACCTCCCGGGCGTCGGGGGTCCAGGTGGGATTGCTCAGGTTCATGCCCTGGTGCCGGGTGAGCTGGAATACCTCACCACTGTCCCGGCTGCCGATCCAGAGCTGATTGTCGCCGCTGCGGTCGGAAACGAACACGACCCGCTCTCCGGCCGGATCATAGGAGGGCTCAGCTTCAATCCGGGTGGAAACAAAGCGCACGTCGACAGACGGCCCGCCTTCAAGATCCACCTCGATCAGACTCGGGTCCACGGTGACGTGCTGATAGGCCATCACGTTCGCCTGCCGGGCGATGGACAGCATATAGGGACAGCCAATTTCCATCAGCTGCACCCGCCGGGTGCTGACATCCAGCTGCCACATGGTGTTGCGGCCGCCGTAGTCGGAGCAGAACCAGGCCTGTTTGCCGTCCGGCAGCCAGTCGTAGCCGAGAATCTGGCTGCCCAGATCGGTGAGCTGCGTCAGGCGCGAACCATCCCGGGACAGCACGTACAGGTCGCTGCGGGGATAGGCGCCCCGACGAAACATGATCTGTTCTCCGTCGGGGGAAAACTTGGGCTGAACATCATGCTCGCTGCGCGCTTTGTCATACGGCAGCGAGCGCACTTCTCCACTTTTTACATCCAGCAACGCCACACCCCCCACCTGGGAATACTCGATGGGTCCGGTGATGGCCAGCTCCTTCCCGTCCGGCGACCAGTCAAGGTAGGTGATGGCGCTCGGCTCACAGTCACCGATGCGCCGCTCAAAGCCGCCCACGAGCGGCTTGATGATCAGCTCGCAGGTGTTTTTGGAGTAGCGGAAAAACGCCACCTCCTGCCCGTCCGGCGACCAGACCGGCACCAGCTCATTGGCATTGTCGGTAGCCGTAAAGCGGATCGCCTGGTCAGCGCCGGTGGAACGGATAAAAAGGTCATAGCTGCTGCCGTAGCCGGCCTGGGCCGCGTAGACAATCTGCCGACCGTCCGCGGATACCGCCGGCATGCGCTCCTGCCCCGGCTCCACCGTCAGCGGCACCGCCTGGGAAAGCGGCGCCGGCAGGATGGCCGCAGCGTTTGCCTGGGGTCGCTGGCTCACGACGCCCAGCGTTGCCAGCGATCCCAGCACGGCGCCGGCCAGCAGCCAGAGCACCGAGCTGCGGGAGATGCGCCAGCGTCGGCGGTCAGGTCCCGGGCCGGTGTCGGCCAGCGGCGCCGGTTCCGGCAGCAGCAGCAGCCGGTACCCCACCTTGGGAATGGTCTCGATCACCCGGCTTTCCCGGGGGTCGTCGTTCATCGCCCGGCGCAGCTCGGTAACGCAGTGGGACAGCACGTCGTCTGTGGGATAAGCGCCGGCCCAGACCGCTTCAAGGAGAGAGTCGCGGCGCACCGCGCGGCCGGCGTGAGTGGCCAATTCACGGAGTACGCCGGCCGATTTGGGCGTCAGGCGAATTTCCCGATCTGCTGAAGAAATGGTGTTATTCGCAAGATCCACACAAAACTCGCCGAGGCTGAAACGCTCCGGGAGGGATTTTGCGGTAATCGGATGTAATTCCGCGGTCAAGCGTTAAACCCCTGTTTTATATGGTTTATTTGGCGATTTTTCCGGCAACCTCATAACTTTCTCATCGAAATCTCACGATGTTTCCATGAGATTCAGCAGGACTTCGGGCCGAGGACGTTGCAAATAAACTAAATTCGACGTTACTACGTCGAATGTCATACGTAAAGCTTCGTGAAAGAAGCTACAGTGATTGACGGAACCTGAGAAAGGAGGCCAAAAATGACCGGAAACGCAGCCATGGCACGCCAGCTTCGGCCCGACATTATCCGACGCCTGAACCGGGCACGGCAGTTTATAGAAGATAACTACGACCGCCACATCAGCCTCGACGACATGGCGGCCTCTGCTTTCATGTCCAGCGCCCACTTCCTGCGCCAGTTTAAGCAACAGTTTGATATCACGCCTTATCAGTATCTGACCGAGTGTCGGCTGCAGGCGGCGCAGGAATTGCTGCTGAACACCGAGATTGCGATTACCGATATTGTTTTTGCGAGCGGTTTCGGCAACCGCAGCGCCTTCTCACGCCTCTTTAAGGAGCGCTGCGGCGTCTCGCCGCTCGAGTTTCGGCGCCACTATCCTCGGGCCTGACGCAGCCTCGACGGCGATCTCGCTACGGACCGATCAGGCCAGCGCCTGATCGAGGTCCTGCCGCAGATCGTCCACGTCCTCGACCCCCACCGACAGCCGGATCAGGCTGTCGGAGATACCTAACTCAGCGCGCCGGTCCGGCGGCACCGAGGCGTGGGTCATGATCGCCGGGTGATTGATCAGGCTTTCCACCCCCCCCAGCGACTCCGCCAGCCCGAAATACCGGCAGCGCTCCATCATCCGCCGGGCCGCCGCTTCGCCGCCGGCAATTTCAAAAGAGACGATGCCGCCAAAGCCGTCCATCTGGCGACCCGCCAGCTCATGCTGGGGATGAGAGGTGAGGCCGGGATAGATCACGTGCTCAACGTTGGGCTGGTCGACCAGAAACTCGGCGAGCGCCATGGCGTTGTCGCAGTGGCGCTGCATGCGCAGATGCAGCGTCTTGAGCCCGCGCAGCGCAAGAAACGCATCGAAAGGGCCGGCGATTCCGCCGACAGAATTCTGTAGAAACGCCATCGACTCGGCGAGCGATTCATCCGCCACGACGGCAACGCCGCCGATCATGTCCGAGTGGCCATTCAGATACTTGGTGGCCGAATGCAGCACGATGTCCGCCCCCTTCTCCAGCGGACGCTGCAGAATCGGCGAGGCGAAGGTGTTATCCACCACCATCAGCAGATCGTGGCGGGCGCAGAAGGACGCCACCATTTCCAGGTCAATGACCTTCAGCATCGGATTGCTGGGCGTTTCCACCCAAACCATGCGGGTTTCCGGCCGACGAACGCTTTCCAGCACTTCCGCGCTGGCCAGTTCCAGAAAGTCGAAGCTCAGATTCGCGCTGCGCCGGCGAACCCGCTCAAACAGCCGATAGCTGCCGCCGTAAAGATCGTCCAGGGCGATCACGTGGCTGCCGCTATCGAGCAGTTCCAGGACGGTGCCGATCGCCGCCATACCGGAGGCAAAAGCAAAACCCGCGACCCCACCCTCCAGCGCTGCTACGCAGCGCTCGTAGGCAAAGCGCGTGGGATTATGCGAGCGGGAATATTCAAATCCCTGGTGCTGCCCGGGGCTTGCCTGCACGTAGGTGGAGGTGGCGTAGATGGGCGGCATGATGGCGCCGGTACTAGGGTCCGGGGCCTGGCCACCGTGAATGGCCCGGGTGCCTATACCCTCGGGCTGCTTGTCTGTTTTATCCGACATTAAAGGTCCGTCTGTCGTCGCAGGTAGTTCAGAAGATCAATCCGGGTAATCAGACCCAGAAAGCGATCTTTTTCTCGCACAATCGCCACCTTGCCAGCGTCAAAAATCGGCAGCAGCCGGCGCAGATCCGCGTCCACCGGCACAAAATCCAGCTCCGACGTCATGGCGCTGGAAACCGGGTCGGAGAACCGCTCCTTGTGGTCGTAAACCGCCAGCAGCACGTCCGATTCATCGATGATGCCGACAATGTTCTCGCCCTCCATCACCGGCAGCTGGGAGACGTCGTAGAGCTTCATCCGCTGGTAGGCGGAGGTCAGCGGTTCGGCTGGGCCCACGGTTACCGTGTCGTGTTTCCAGTAGGGCCGCATGATCAGGTCGCGCAGATTGCCGTGCTTTTGCCGCTCGAGGAAGCCGTTGTCCAGCATCCAGTAGTCGTTGTACATCTTCGACAGGTACTTGTTGCCGGTATCGCAGACAAAGGCCACTACCCGCCGCGGCTCCGTCTGCTCATGACAGTACTTAAGGGCGGCAGCCAGGATCGTGCCGCTGGAAGAGCCGCCCAGCACCCCTTCTTTCAGGAGCAGCTCGCGACCGGCGGCAAAACTCTCCGCGTCGCTGATGGCGTAGGCCTTCTTGACCCGAGAAAAATCACTGATGGACGGCAGGAAGTCCTCGCCGATACCCTCCACCAGCCAGCTTGAACTTTTGTCGCTCAGACGGCCGTCGTTGACATATTCGGCCAGGATAGAACCCACCGGGTCGGCAATGATGATGTCAACGCCCGGGGCCGATTCAGCAAAAAATCGCGACAGGCCGGTCATGGTACCGCTGGAGCCGACGCCCAGCACAATGGCATCCATGCGCTGCTCCATCTGTTCCCACATTTCCGGGCCCGTGGTCAGGTAGTGGGCCTCGGGGTTACTCGGGTTGCCGAACTGATTGATGAAAAATGCGCCTTCCGTTTCCTCCGCAATCGACTCGGCGAGGTCCTGGTAATACTGGGGGTGGCCCTTGGCCACGTCGGAGCGCGTCAGAATGACCTCCGCGCCCATCGCCTTCAGATTGAAAATCTTTTCCCGGCTCATCTTGTCGGGCACAACAAGAATCAGCCGGTATCCTTTCTGCGCCGACGCCAGGGCCAGGCCCAGACCGGTGTTGCCGGCGGTACCCTCCACCAGCGTCGCGCCGGGTCTGATCTTGCCCGCCTTCTCGGCTGCTTCAATCATGTAAAGGCCAATGCGGTCCTTGATGGACCCACCGGGGTTGTAGCTTTCTAGCTTCAGAAACAGCTCACAGGGGCCTGTATCCAGGCCGCGGACGCGCACCATCGGCGTGCGCCCCACCATTTCCAGCACACTGGAATATACGTTCATAAAGGGAGAAGTGTGGAGGTTGGAAAGTGAAGGCCGGCGCGGCCTCCACTTTCGGGCAGTTTTATGGTGCGGTCAGTGCTGGGAATCCAGCAGTCGGGCCATCTGGTCTTTGGCCCAGAGTTTTTCTTTTTTTAGCTGGTTGAGCGCAAGATCTTCCATGGGGCTCAAACCGATTTCGGCGTCGTGGACTCGTTTGTCCAGTTCCTGGTGTTTGTTGTAAAGGCGACGGAACTCGATGTTTTGGGTGAGTAGATTTTCGACATCTTCCTGCCGGTCACTGAACATAGGCATCCTCCCAGATAGGCTGGTTAAAAGAAGAAAGGCTTGGAGAATTTGCGTAACGACCCGCGGGGCCGCGGGCTGACGGTGGGACGGTGCTTACAGGCCGCACTGCGCCCCCTGCTGGCAGTTTTTGGATGGTTCTGTAAGCAAATGCGTTCGCGTCATTTTCGCAAAACGGCCGGCTGGATTGAGACCGCGGCCGTTACGGCGAGGTTAGCGCAAAAGCCGGTCCGCAGCAACGCAGCGGCAGACAGTGCAAGTGTCAACCCTGGTTGTCACTCGTCTCGCCGGCGGCTTCCGACTCAGGGTTGAGAATAATGATTTCCACCCGACGGTTTTGCCGCCGTCCAGGCTCGTTGGCGTTATCCGCCACGGGGAATGCCTCACCGAGCCCCACCGCCTGCATGCGCCGCGGGCTCAGCCCTTTATCGATCAGCGCGTTGCGCACCGCATCAGCACGCTCCTGGGAGAGCTGGAGATTGAAGGTCTCGCTGCCGACGCTGTCCGTGTGGCCCTCGATGCTCACCATGCGCTGGGGGTACTGGTCAATGAAACCCACCAGCCGGTCCAGATTTGCCAGCGAAGCCGGCTTGAGAGTCGACTCAGCATTTTCAAACAGGACATCACCCAGGGTAAACATCAGACCGCGGGTTGTCTCCCGGGCCTGCAGGTTGTTCAACTGGCGCCGGAGGGATTCGGCCGCGGCGGACGCCACTTCCGCCTCCTGCCGGGCAAGATCAGCCTCCCGCGCCTGGGATTCGGCCAACATCCGCGCCTGCTCCGCTTCCTGCCGCGCCAGGTCGGCGCTACGCTCGGCCTCGGCGGAGTTTGCAAGCGCCTGCCGCGCTTCTTCCCGGGCCCGCGCTGCTTCCTCATCCCGCGCCAGGTTTTCCAGACGCAGCCGCTCGGCTTCCGCCCGGGCTCGCTCCGCTTCCCGCAGCGAAGCGGCCAGCAGAATGCGGTCTTTCTCCCGCTCAAGCTGCGCAACCTCCGCCCGGGCAGCTCCGGCGCTTGCCACCGCCCGGGCAATGTCCATGCGCCGCTCGGCCAGGTAAGCCAGGTGGGCGCGATCTTCGGCGCGGGTGGCAGCGGCCAGCTGATTCATCAGCCGGGAGACGGACTGCAGCTCCAGCACGGCAAACTCGGACACCTCGGCGTTCCCCCGGAGCAGGTCATAGTCCGACTGCAGCTTTTCCAGGTTGAGATCTTTGCGCGGCGCGGAGCCGCAGGCAGCCAGCAGCGCAACGGTTAGACCAACCAGACCCAGGTGCAGGCCGCGCATCAGGAGTCATCTCCGTCGATTGGGCCCAGCTCCCGCTCCAGCGCCTCGTTGGCCTCGCGCATGGCGCGGGCTTCTTCCCGGGCCTGCGCCGCCAGCGTTTTGGATGCCGCCAGCTCGCTGTTGACCTGCGATTGGCTGGCCAGCTGGCGCGCCAGCGGATAGTCCCGGTCGGCGGCGGCCGTGCGGGCCTCGGCGAGCTTTTCCCGCGCATATTTCAGCTCCAGCGGCGCATGTTCCAGCGCCCCGGCTTCCGCTGCCTTCAGCGCCGCCTGGTCCGCTTCGTCCAGAAAATCGAGTGGCGGCGGCGTCGCCGCGCAGCCGGCTCCGGCCAGCGTAGCGCAAAAGATGAGTAAAGCTACCGCGGATTTTTGCCGAAATGACTGGGAAAGTAAGGACATCGGACCCGAAGATCTGCGGAAAGCCGCATAGTTTGTGAACTGCGTCGCGGCTTTGCAAGTCGCAGGCATGGTCGGGACACCAAAAAAACAGCTATTATTGGTGGGCTTTCAGGGGTGAAGCAAAGGAAATGGCAGCGCCCGCGCCCAAAGCGGCCCGCTGCTGCTGGAAAACGGCGCCGGAACACCTGCAAATGCCAAAGGCAGCATTCTGCGGAATCCGGGCCCGGCGAGCGGTCAGGAGCGACCGGGAGTGAACCACCAGATAGGGGATTCTCGACATGGATATCGGATATTTTCTCAAGCTGATGAAAGAAAAGAGCGCCTCGGACATGTTTCTGTCCACCGGTGCTCCCGTCAGCATCAAGGTTGAAGGCAAGATCTACCCGCTGGGCAAGGCAGGGCTGCCCGCCGGCATGGTGAAAAAGATCGCCTACTCGCTGATGGACGAAGGGGATGTGCCCGAGTTCGAAAAGGAACTCGAGTTGAACCTCGCGATTTCCATCAAAGACGCGGGCCGGTTTCGGGTCAACGTATTCAAGCAGCGCGGCGAAGTCGGGATGGTGATTCGTGCCATCAACAGCGAGATTCCCGAAATCGAGGAACTCCACCTGCCGCCGTTGCTGCACGAGATGGTCATGGAGCCGCGGGGTTTGATCCTGGTGGTCGGGGCCACCGGCTCGGGTAAGTCGACCACGCTGGCCTCCATGATCGATTACCGCAACACCAACTCCAGCGGCCACATCCTCACCATCGAGGACCCGATCGAATTCCTGCACAAGCACAAAAAATCCATCGTTAATCAGCGCGAGATCGGCATCGATACGCACCTTTACAGCGCCGCGCTGCGGTCTGCGCTGCGGGAAGCCCCGGATGTGCTGCTGATCGGTGAGATCCGCGACACGGAAACCATGGAAGCGGCCCTCACCTTCTCCGAGACGGGTCACCTGGTGCTGGCGACGCTGCACTCGAACAACGCCGACCAGACCATGGACCGGGTGCTTAACTTCTTCCCGGAAACCCTGCACAAGCAGGTGCTGCAGAACCTGTCGCTGAATCTGCGCGGCATCGTCTCCCAGCGTCTGGTGATGACCAAAGAGGGTCGCCGCCGGGCGGCGGTGGAAATTCTGGTCAACACGCCCATGATCCGCGACATGATTCGCCGAGGCGAGATTGCAGACCTTAAGGAAGCCATGGAGAAATCCCTGGACGCCGGCATGCAGACTTTCGACCAGGCGCTGTTCCAGCTTTATCAGGACGACGTGATCGAGCTGGACGAGGCGCTGCAGAAGGCCGACTCCCGCGACGGTCTGCAGCTGAAGGTGAAATTCAGCGAAGGCGGCCAGGTCGAGGAAGCTCAGTTCTCCGAAGACCTCTACGACCCGTCCAGTTTCTAACCAAGGAGTACCCTGCGTGTCCGTGAAACACACCTATCTGACCGATGATGATCTGAGTCTGCTCGAGCAGCACGGCGAAGTGGTGGACTATGCCCCGCAGGACAACGTCCTGCAGCAGGACACGCAGTCAGACCGAATCTACTATCTGCGCTCCGGCATGGTGCAGGTGGACTTTTCCCGGGTCTACAACACCGACGTGCTGGCCTACGTGGGAGAAGGTGAGTTTGTCGGCGAGGTTTCGTTTCTCGATCACCAGGAGTCCAGCGCTTCGGTCACGGCGGTCAAGCCGGTGCAGATGCTCGAGCTGACCCGTGATGACATGGAAAAACTGCTGGAGTCAGACCCGGCGCTTGCTGCGCGCTTCTACCACACCGTCGCCACCACCCTCGCGCGGCGGATTCGCGCATCCAACGCGCAGTAGCGCGGGCCCGCTCCGGCTCGACGCAACCCGGTGGCTGAACGGGGCATCACGGAGCTGCTCCGGTCCGCTGCGGACCGCAGCCGGACCGATCTCAAGCGACGACTTTTTCTTTCCCGGTTAGCCTTTGCGGCGACGGCTCCCGGCGTCCTGCGCTGGAGCGGGCTGCTGCCCGCCGGTCTGCTGCCGGCCGCCCTGGCACAGCAGGCCCAGGGGGAGCTGCTGGGCAAAGCTGACGGCCTGACGATCCTCAACGACCGCCCCCTGAATGCCGAAACGCCGGCCCACCTGCTGGACGATCCGATTACGCCGGTCAGCCGCTTTTTTGTGCGCAACAACGGACTGCTGCCCGAATCCACCGACGCCGCCGGCTGGCGCCTGCGCGTCAGCGGAGAAGCCTGCGACCGGCCCCGGACCTATTCCATTGAGGATCTGAAGCGGAAATTTCCCCAGCAGCGGCTCGCGCTGCAGCTTGAGTGCGGCGGTAACGGACGCAGCGAGTTTCGGCCCCGGGTGGCCGGCAACCAGTGGTCGACCGGCGCCGTGGGGTGTGCCCGGTGGACCGGTGTGCGGCTGAAGGACGTACTCGAAGACTGCGGGCTCAACGAGGCGGCGGTTTACGTGGGCTACCGCGGGGCCGACCGGCATCTTTCCGGTGATCCGAACAAAGTGGTGATCTCCCGCGGCGTGCCGGTGGCGAAGGCGCTGGAGGATGAGTCGCTGATTGCCTGGGCCATGAACGATGAGCCCATCCCGGCGCTGCACGGCGGACCGCTGCGGCTGGTCTGCGGCGGCTGGCCGGGGTCGGTATCGGGCAAGTGGCTCACGCAGCTCCTGCTGCGGGATCGGGTTCACGACGGAGCCAAAATGCTCGGCACCTCCTACCGGGTTCCCTGCCGGCCGGTGGCGCCGGGCGAGCCGGTGGCGGAGGAGGATCTCTGCATCATCGAGTCCATGCCGGTGAAATCGCTGATCACTTTTCCCCGCAGCGGAGTCGAGGTGCCGGTTGGCGCCTTGTCCCTTCGCGGTCATGCCTGGGCCGGCGACCAGCGCGTTTCCCGGGTGGAGGTGAGCACCAATTTTGGGACCACCTGGCAGGCGGCGCAGCTTGCGCCGCCGGTCAATCGGCTGGCGTGGCAGCAGTGGCAGGCCCGCGTGCTGCTGCCGGCGGCGGGCTACTACGAGATCTGGGCTCGGGCCACCGACGACCGGGGCCGATCCCAGCCGATGCTGGTGCCGGGCTGGAATCCGAAGGGTTATCTCAACAACGCCTGCCACCGCGTCGCGGTGCGGGCAGCGGTGGCCTGACGTGAAAGCCGCGGCGCTTGCGCTAAGCCTGCTGTGTCTGCCGGCCGCGGCGGAGCCGGAACAGGACGACTTTACCGGCCTTCAGATAGCACCCGGTTGGGAACTGGTGCGGGCCCATTGCGGCGCCTGTCACAGTTATCGGCTGATCACCGCGCAGCGCGGTGATGAGGCTTTCTGGCGCAAGACCATTCGCTGGATGCAGCAGACACAAAACCTCTGGCCTATTCCTGAAGCGCAGGAAACAGCCATCATCGACTATCTTGCAAAGAACTATGCCGAGGAATCCTGGGGACGCCGACCGCCGCTGCCGGCCAGCCTGAGGCCGGCGCCGGTTACATCGACCGATATTGCTCCAGCGCCGCGCGAGCCTGCTCGGTAAGAAAATGGTCCTCGCCGTAGACGTTGCGGCGCCGGTCCAGCGCCGTGGACGCCGCGGCAATGGCCTGCTCCGCGTCGCCCAGGCCAGCGTGGCATTGCGCCAGCAGCAGGCCCAGCTGGGCGGCAATCTCATCAATATTCCGGTTGGTCACCGCCTCCGCGTCGGCCAGCGCGCTGGCCACGTAGCGGAGCGCCGCCGGGTATTCGCCCCGGGCATGCAGGATGCGGCCCTGATTGATGCGCAGGCGAAACCGCGTGTCGTGGGTTTCGGGCAGGTCGGCGGAAATGGCGGCGGCCTCGTCCAGCGCCCGCTGCGCCGCGTCCAGGTTGCCTGCCCGTACGTTTACCACCGTCAGGTTGCTTAACGCCCGGCCGAGGCTGGGATGCTCTGGCCCGAGCACCCGCCGGCGCAGCTCGATGGACTGTTCCATCAGCGGCATCACCTCATCAAAGCGTTTCTGGTCCGCGTAGAGGGTGGCGAGATTGTTGTAGCTGTACATCAGGTTGGGGTCTTCGCCGCCCGGTGCTGACTCCTTAAGCTGAATGTCCCGAAGGTAGTAGGTTTCCGCTTCCTCAAGCCGGCCCAGCGAGTGCAGCGTGGCGGCGAGGTTGCCCACGGTCATGGCGGGATCATAATCCTCCGTCCCGGGATCCAACTGCTCCACCAGCGCCTGGGCCATCTGCAGCATGGCGAGGGAAGGCTCGTTCTCGTCGTACCAGTTCAGCACTACGCCGTAGTCGTTGTACACGTTGGCTTTCAAAAGCTCCGGCGTGTCGTCAGAAAACGAGTCGATAGCGGCTTCGTACCAGCGCTTGGCCTCGTCCAGCAGATCCCGCTCGTGCGCGAGCCAGCCGAGATCTGAGCGGCTTTGAATGGTGGTTTCGTGGGAAGAACCGTAAACCTCGAGATTAAGTTCGTAGGCGCGCACGAGGTTGTTATCGGCAAGATCAGGTTTGCCCAGATTCAGCAGGGCCCAGCCGAGTGTTCGGCGCACCGCCGCCTCAACCTCCGGATGGTCGGCAAAGCGATCGCCGATCTGGCCCTCGC
>JBCCVP010000165.1:0-11581 GCA_039195135.1 Pseudomonadota bacterium
CTGGCCCGCATGTCGGAGCTGCAGTACGGCCAGATTCCGGAGCTGGAGAAGCAGCTGGAGGACGCCAGCGCGCCGCAGCAGACGGAAACCCGCCTCCTGCGCAACCGGGTGACCGACGAGGAGATTGCCGAAGTGGTGGCGCGCTGGACCGGTATCCCCGTGTCCCGGATGCTGGAAGGGGAGCGGGACAAGCTGCTGCGCATGGAGGCGGAGCTGCACCGCCGGGTGATCGGTCAGGACGAGGCCGTCACGGCCGTGTCCGACGCGATCCGGCGCTCCCGCGCGGGCCTGTCCGATCCCAACCGGCCGAACGGGTCGTTCCTGTTCCTGGGGCCCACGGGCGTCGGTAAGACCGAGCTGTGTAAGGCGCTGGCGGAGTTTCTGTTCGATACGGAATACGCCATGGTGCGCCTCGACATGTCGGAGTTTATGGAAAAGCACGCCGTCGCCCGACTGATCGGCGCGCCGCCCGGCTACGTTGGCTACGAGGAGGGCGGCTACCTGACCGAAGCGGTGCGCCGCCGGCCCTACAGCGTGATCCTGCTGGATGAGGTTGAAAAGGCCCACCCGGACGTGTTCAACATTCTGCTGCAGGTGCTGGACGATGGCCGCCTGACGGACGGCCAGGGCCGCACCGTCGACTTCCGCAACTCGGCGGTGGTGATGACGTCCAACCTGGGTTCACAGCTGATCCAGGAGCTTTCCGACGAGAGCCAATACGAGCAGATGCGCGCCGCCGTGATGGAGGTGGTGGGGCAGCACTTTCGGCCCGAATTTATCAACCGCGTAGACGAGATGGTGGTGTTTCACCCCCTCGATTCGGCGCAGATTCGCGCCATTGCAGCTATTCAGGTGGCGCAGCTGGGCCGCCGCATGGCGGAGGCAGGGCTGGCGCTTGAGGTATCGGACGAAGCGCTCGACTGGCTCGGCAAAGCCGGTTTTGACCCGGTTTACGGTGCCCGGCCGCTCAAGCGCGCTATCCAGCAGTCGCTGGAGAACCCGCTGGCGCAGAAGATTCTGGCCGGGGACTACGCGCCCGGCGACAGCGTGGCCGTGACGGTGGAGGGCGGTGAACTCAAGTTTGCCCGCGGCAAGGCCGTCCTTGAAGCGGTGAGCTAACGCCCCCATGTGCGAGGGATCGCCGAGCGGTGCGCACCCGCGCCGCCGGATGTGGGCCGGATGGAGGACGCCCGATGCCGTTTTATGAATATCGCTGCGAGCAGTGCGGCCACGAGCTGGAAGCCCTGCAGAAGATCTCTGATGCGCCGCTGACGGACTGTCCGGCCTGCGAGGCGCCGGCGCTGCGCAAGCTGATCTCGGCGGCCGCTTTCCGGCTCAAGGGCGGCGGCTGGTACGAGACCGACTTTAAAAAAGACGGTCGGAAGAACCTGGCGGGCGACGGCAAAGACGCAGGCGGCGGAAAGGCTAAAGACGGGGACGGCGGCAAAAGCGCCTCCAAGACCGAAACCAAGTCGGGTGACGGCAAATCGTCCGACGCAAAAAAGGCTGCTTCCGGCGGCACCAACAGCAATAATAATAAGTCGGCGACCAGCCCGGCCTGAGCGACGTTTCAGGCAGCAACCGGGCCCGCAAAACGCGGGCCTTTTTTGTTGGGCGTCAACCCAACAACCGGTGACCAGCCGGAACCCAACAGTCTAGGGGACGAAAATGCGCAGCCACTACTGCGGAGAGTTAAACGAAGAGCACAGGGGCGAAACCGTCACCCTGTGCGGCTGGGCAGATACCCGGCGCGATCACGGCGGCATCATTTTTGTGGATCTTCGCGATCACACCGGCAAGGTGCAGGTGGTGGTGGACCCCGATGAGGCGGACGCCTTTGCGGCCTCGCAGCAGATTCGCAACGAGTTCTGCCTGAAGATTGCCGGCACGATCCGGGAGCGGCCCGAGGCGATGGTCAACGCCGACCTGCCGACCGGGAAAATTGAGCTCATGGCGACGGAGGTTGAGGTGCTCAACCGGGCCGCACCGCTGCCGTTTCAGCTTGACGAAAACGCCAACGAGGAAATCCGCCTGCGGCATCGCTACCTGGATCTGCGGCGCGAGCCCATGCAGCACGCCATCCGCCTGCGCCACGCCCTGGTGCGGTCCCTGCGGGAGCACCTGAACGCGCAGCATTTTCTGGATATCGAAACGCCCATCCTCACCAAGGCAACGCCGGAAGGGGCGCGGGACTATCTGGTGCCCAGCCGCGTCAATCCGGGCCAGTTTTACGCCCTGCCGCAGAGTCCGCAGATCTTCAAGCAGATTCTCATGATGTCCGGCATGGATCGCTACTACCAGATTGCCCGCTGTTTCCGGGACGAAGATCTGCGCGCTGATCGCCAGCCGGAATTCACCCAGCTCGACGTGGAAATGGCGTTCGTCGATAGGGAAGACGTGCTGAATCTGGCGGAGGGCATGATCCGCACCGTGTTTTCCAAGGTGCTGGGCGTGGGTCTGCCGCGACCGTTTCCTCGCATGAGCTATGCCGAGGCCATGACCCGGTATGGGTCCGACAAGCCCGACCTGCGAAATCCGCTGGAGCTGATGGACGTCGCCGAGCACCTGAAACACGTTGAGTTCAAGGTGTTCTCCGGGCCGGCGAACGACCCGCTGGGCCGCGTTGCGGTGCTGCGGGCGCCCGGCGGCAGCGCGCTGACGCGCAAGCAGATTGATGGCTACGGCGACTACGTGGCCCAGTACGGCGCCAAGGGGCTGGCCTGGATTAAGGTCAATGATCGGAGCGCCGGCGCTGAAGGCCTGCAGTCGCCGATCGTGAAGTTTCTGGATGACGCTGCAATCCAGGGCATTTTGGAAACCAGCGGGGCGCAGGACGGCGACCTGATCTTCTTTGGCGCCGGTGACGCGCAGACCGTGTCTGAGTTCATGGGCGCCCTGCGCAATCGGCTGGGACGGGATCTTGAGCTGCTCGCCGATGAGTGGAAGCCGCTCTGGGTGCTGGACTTCCCCATGTTCGAGTGGGACGACGGAAGCCAGCGCTGGTTCTCCAACCACCATCCCTTCACCGCGCCGGTCAGCGATGATCCGGCCGAGGTGGCGGCAGCGCCGCGGGAGGCCATATCCCGCGGCTACGACATGGTGCTGAACGGCATGGAAATTGGCGGCGGCTCGATCCGTATTCACCGGCCGGAGATGCAAAGCGCCATGTTCGGCGTGCTGGGTATCGAGGCGCAGGAAGCGGAAGAGAAATTTGGATTCCTGCTGGAGGCGCTGCGCTACGGGTGTCCGCCCCACGGCGGCATCGCTTTTGGTATCGACCGCATCGCGGCGCTGATGGTCGGCACCGAATCGATTCGGGATGTGATCGCGTTTCCAAAAACCACGTCTGCGGCCGACCTGATGACCGACGCCCCGTCGGAGGTGAGCCTCGAACAGCTGCGGGAGCTGAGCGTCAACGTGATCCGTCGCCGCAGCGAGTAGGCCTATCGGCCCCGAGGTGGGGCCGGGGCGCCGACGATCGTTCGGACATTTAGTTACATTTGAAACTAATTGTCCGCATCGCTATACTCCCCCGCCCCAGCGGGAGTTATGACCATGCCTGATCTTTTCGACAACCCGACCGGCCTCGATGGTTTCGAGTTTGTAGAGTTCTGCGCCCCGGAAAAGGGTCAGCTGGAACCTGTCTTTGAGCTGCTTGGCTTTCGCCAGGTGGCGGTGCACCGCTCAAAAGACGTCAGCCTGTGGCGCCAGGGGGACGTCAATTTCATCGTGAATTATGAACCGGCCAGCCCGGCGGCTTATTTCGCCGAAGAGCATGGTCCTAGCGCCTGCGGCATGGCCTTTCGGGTGCGGGACGCGCACGTCGCCTACGACCACGTGCTTGAGCGCGGCGCCCAACCGCTGGATATTCCCACCGGGCCGATGGAGCTTCGCCTGCCGGCGATTCGCGGTATCGGCGGCGCGGCCCTTTACCTGGTGGATCGCTACGCGCCGGGGCAGACCATCTACGACATCGACTTCCGCTTCCTGGAGGGTGTGGACCCCCAGGTTGAAGGCTGCGGTCTGCGGGTGATCGACCACCTGACGCACAACGTTTACCGCGGGCGCATGGACTACTGGGCCAGCTACTACGAGCGGCTGTTCAACTTTAAAGAGATCCGGTTTTTTGACATCAAAGGCGAATACACCGGCCTTGCGTCCCGCGCCATGTCGGCGCCGGACGGGATGATCCGCATACCCCTCAACGAAGAGGCCGCCGGCGGCAACGGTCAGATCGAGGAGTATCTGCAGGGCTACAACGGGGAGGGCATTCAGCATATCGCCTTCCACTGCGAAGACCTGCTGGCCACCTGGGATGCGCTGAAGGCTCGGGGCGTCCCGTTTATGACGGCGCCGCCGGATTCCTACTACGACATGCTGGAAGAGCGCCTGCCGGGCCACGGTGAGCCCACGCAGGAGCTCAAATCGCGGGGGATTCTGCTCGACGGGTCAACCGAGGACGGCGACCCGCGGCTGCTGCTGCAGATTTTCTCCGACACGCTGATCGGCCCGATCTTCTTCGAGTTTATCCAGCGCAAACGCGATGAAGGCTTCGGCGAAGGCAACTTCAAGGCCCTGTTCGAATCCATCGAACGCGACCAGGTCGCCCGCGGCGTCATCGAAACCGAGGCGTAAGTGTGGCAGGAAGGTCCGGGTCCGCCCGGTCCGGGTCAGACCCCGAGCGGGTCTGACCTGGTCTGACCCGGGTGGGGCGATGTCAGCCGTCGCTCTCGGCGTCCAGCGCGAGGGCTTTTTGATAAGCCGGCCGGGCCATGCAGCGTTCGATGTAGGCATCGAGGCCCGAGTCGTCCGGCAGCATGCCAAACAGCTTCAGGTAGGCGGCGCTCGAACCGACCATCACGTCGGCGGCGGAAAAGTCCCCAAGCAGCCATTCCCGATCTGCCACGGCCTGCGCCAGCGTCTGAACCATCAGATCAAAGCTGCCCCACCCAAAAGAGCTGGGTCGGGGCTCCGTGCCGGTAATCTTCTCCGCCATCGCCGGCTCAATTACACCGGGCGAGTAAATCATCCAGTACAGATAGGCGCCCCGGTCCTGGTGGTCCGGGGCGGGGGCCAGCGTGCCGGACGCGTAGCGGTCGGCAAGATAAATGGCGATGGCCGCCGAATCGGCCATCCGCACCTCGCCGTCGACGATGGCCGGTACCTTGCCCATGGGGCTGGCGGCGCGGAATTCAGCGTTTGCCTTTGCCTCATCGCTGCTCAGATCCACGTGAACCCGTTCGTAGTCCACGCCAAGCTCTTCCAGCATCCAGACCACGCGGGAAGACCGGGTGCGGGGTGTCCAGTAAAGTTGAATCATCCGGCGTAGGCCTCCTCTCCGACCGTTTGCGGATGTTCGATTTTAAGGTATCGGCGCAGCCAGTAGGTGCCGAGATAAAACGGCCCGGTATCGATCAGCGCCACGGTCATCTTGAACAGGTAGTTGCTGCCGATCAGCACAAACATCTCATTGAGCGTGATGCCGCCGGCGAGGTAGGTCGCGCCAAAGGTCACCGAGATCACCATGGTGGCGTCCACCAGCTGACTGATCAGGGTGGAAAAGTTATTCCGCAGCCAGAGGTGTTTGCCTTTGGTCAGGCGTTTCCAAAAATGAAACAGCTGCACGTCGCAGTACTGCGCCGCCAGGTACGCCATCATGGAAGCAAACACGGCGCCGGTGGTCGTGGCATAGATCAGCTTGAAGAGCTCAATTTGTCCGGTCACCACGTCGCCGCTGGGCAATGCCAGCTCCCCGGCCAGCTCAATCACCTGCCAGGGCGGCTGGGTCGCCGCCGGTGGCAGCAGCTGCCCGAGCCACAGGCAAAGCAGGATGAAGCCGTTCAGAAACAGTCCCACGGTAACCAGAAAATTAGCCCGCCGGCGACCGTAGATCTCGCAGATCAGGTCTGTGCAGAGAAAGGTAATGGGGTAGGGCAGCACGCCGACGGCCAGCGCCATGGGCCCGAGCTGAATGAAGCGCGTGATGCCGATTACGTTCAGCAGCGTCATCGCGCAGAGAAAGATCCCCGCGAGCACCAGAAACACCCGCTCCCGTCGTTCCCGCAGCTCGGCAGGAACGAGGTTTGCCCCGCTCATTTCCACCGGATCAACGTTCGATCTGGCCCAGGTTGGCGTGAAGCACGGCGCCGTTGATCACCGGATGGGTGGCGGCAAAGAAGATGGCCTCAGCGATCTCGTCGGGTTCGATCAGCCGCCCCATCACCACGTTAGATGCCAGCGCCTCGAGAATGGACTCATCTTCCCCGACGTGGGCACGCAGCATTTTGGTATCGGTAAAGCCCGGGCACACGCACGCGGTGTGAATACCCGTACCGATCAGATCCTGGCAGGTGGCCCGCATCAGGCCGATCTGGGCGTGTTTGCTCGTCACGTAGGACGCAGCCCCGGCCACGGCCTTTTCCCCCAGCGTGGAGCCTACGTAAATGACTGCCGACCCGGGCACCATCAGCGGCAGCACGCGCTGATTCAGCTGCTGTGCCGCCACAACGTTCACCTGCAGCGCGCGGGCGAGATCAGCGCCCGCCAGCTCGGGGATCGAGTCTTTCAACAGGAGCCCGGCGCAGTGCACCAGCACCACTCGCCCGGCCGCGTCGGTAAGCGCCTGATCCAGCGCCTCGCCGCTCGTTGCGAGCCAGTCCGGGTCGGCAAAATCTGCCGTCACCTGCTGCACCTCGGGCAATTCCGGTGCGGTGCGGGACAGGTTGACCACCTGATAGCCCGCGTCAGAAAAGTGGCCGGCGGCAGCCAGGCCAATGCCGGCGCTGGCGCCGGTGATCACTAAGGTTCCCGTCATGACGGCTCCCAGCGGGCGGAGGCCCATTGCTTGGTCCCAGAGGATACGCTGACAACCAGCGATTTGAGGTCAGCGCCGGCCAGGTCCTCGTGGGCCTTCACCCGGTCGAGCAGCCAGAAGGCCATCTCCTCGATGGTGATGTTCCGCACGGGGAGCAAACGGCAGTCGCTTTTCAAGAAAAGCATGTCGTCCTGGTGATGGCGGACCCGGTAATATGGATCTTCGTCAGCAATCTCAAGGTGCGGCGATGCCTCCGGCAGCAGCAGATACTCATCCAGCCAGTCGCACTCTTTGAGAAGCAGGTTCTTCACAATCTTGTAGTTAAAACTCAGGCCATCGTCGCCGATCGGTGCCGTCAGCTCCGCGGCCACGCGATAGCCGTGCCCGTGCAGCCGCTCCCGGTCGGTGGCGGAGAAAATGGTGAAGTGGGCCGCGGCGAAATTCAGGTAGTCTTTGGCGACCGAAATGGTTGTCAGTTGCGTCATCGGCGGCATTGTAGCGGCTGAGTGCGCAGATTGAGTGAAAAGGACCAAGTGTCCTGCGGCATTAGTTCATTGAATTATGATGAGCCCGAAATCGCCAAGAGCAAGGCGCATTGCGCAGGCAATGGTGACGACCTTGCCAAGCGATGTAACGTAGCTATTGGCGATTTCCGGCCACCCGCAGGGCGCGCCTCACAAGGCCTGTGGCGGTGTTGCAGCCCTTGGCCAGGGAATGACCCTGGCGCGGCGGGCTGCGCCTACCCACAGACCTTGTGACGCGCGTCATAATTCAATGAACTAATGCCGCAGGACACTAGCCCAGCCATGGAACTGAAAGAAGCGATTGCCAGCCGCTATTCGGCCCGGGCCTTTCTGGACCGGCCGGTTTCTCTTGCCGCGGTCCAGCGAATCCTCGAGGGGGCAGCCCAGTCGCCCTCCGGCGGTAATCTGCAGCCCTGGCACGTTGACGTGCTGGCCGGCCCCGCGCTCAAAGCGTTGATCGCGGAAGTGGTGGACAAGCTGCCAACGCAGCCCAAGGGGGAGCCGCCGGAGTTTCCCATTTATCCTGAGAAGCTGAAGGAGCCTTACCGCACCCGCCGGTTTGAGTGTGGCGAAGACCTTTACGCCGCCATTGGTATCCCCCGGGAAGACCGGCCGGCGCGGCTGCGCCAGTTTGCCCGCAATCTTGAGTGTTTTGGTGCGCCGGTGGCGTTGTTTTTTTCGCTCGACCGCACCATGGGCGTCAACCAGTGGGCCCATCTGGGCATGATGATGCAGACCGTCATGCTGCTTGCCCGGGAGGAGGGCCTGGATACCTGCGCGCAGGAGGCGTGGTCC
This sequence comes from Pseudomonadota bacterium, assembly GCA_039195135.1. Lineage (GTDB taxonomy): Bacteria > Pseudomonadota > Gammaproteobacteria > Xanthomonadales > SZUA-38 > JANQOZ01. The sequence goes on from JBCCVP010000165.1 coordinate 8,134, forward strand.
GTATGGCATGAAACGGTGGCCCGGCACATTGACCTCCCGCCGGAGCGGCAGTTCTTCTGCGGCATGGCGCTGGGCTACGCTGATGAAGCGGCGCCGATCAACCAATGGCGCACCCGCCGCGCGGAGCTGAGCGAATGGACCCGCTTTCACGGCTTCTCCGAAGCCACTCCGGAATAATGGCTTCAAAGAACCCGCGAGGTTGCAATGCCTCGCGACGACGTGTAGTAAACACCCTCCGATCACAGGGGACCTGCGAATGAAAATAGGTGTTCCGGCCGAAACCGCGGCCGGCGAGCTCCGCGTCGCCACCACGCCAGAGGTGATAACGCAGCTGAAGAAGCTGGGTTTTGACGTGTTGGTGCAGCAGGGCGCTGGCGAAGCCGCCAGCTTCACCGATGACGCCTACGCAGCCGCCGGCGCGGAGCTTGTGGCGGACGCTTCGGCGTTGTTTGCCCAGGCGGACATCATCCTCAAGGTTCGGGGCCCCTCGGACGCCGAGATTGGGTTGATGCGCGAAGGCCAGACCTTCGTCAGCTTCCTTTATCCCGCGCAGAACGAGGATCTGCTCAATGCGCTGAAAGCCAAGGGGGTCAACGCCCTGGCGATGGATAGCGTGCCGCGCATCTCCCGGGCGCAGAAAATGGATGCGCTCAGCTCCATGGCCAACATCGCGGGCTATCGAGCGGTGGTGGAAGCCGCGCAGCATTTTGGCCGTTTTTTTACCGGACAGATCACTGCCGCAGGCAAAGTGCCGCCGGCCAAGGTGCTGGTGATTGGCGCCGGAGTAGCGGGCCTCGCGGCCATTGGCGCAGCCAAGAGCATGGGTGCGATTGTGCGAGCCTTTGATACCCGGCCGGAAGTTAAGGAGCAGGTCGAGAGCATGGACGCGGAGTTCCTGATGCTCGACTTCGAAGACGAAGACGGCTCCGGCGAAGGCGGCTACGCCAAGGTGATGAGCGAGGCGTTCATCAAGGCGGAGATGGCGCTGTTTGCCGAGCAGGCGGAAGAGGTGGACATCATCATCACCACCGCCCTCATTCCCGGCAAACCGGCTCCCGAGCTGATCACGGCCGATATGGTCAAATCGATGAAGCAGGGCAGCGTTGTGGTGGACCTGGCGGCGGAGCAGGGCGGCAACTGTGCGCTCACCGAGCCGGGTCAGGTGGTTGTTCGCGAAGGGGTCACGCTGATCGGCTACACCGATCTGCCCAGCCGCCTTGCCGCGCAGTCGAGCCAACTCTACGGCACCAACCTGCGCCACCTGCTCACCGACATGTGTCCGGAAAAGGACGGCGAGCTGGTCATCGACATGGAAGACGAGGTGGTGCGCGGCGCCACGGTGGTGACCGGCGGCGAGATCACCTGGCCGCCGCCGGCGCCCAAGCTGTCGGCGGCGCCGGCCCAAGCCCCGCCACCGCCGCCTGCCGAACCGGAGGAGGAAAAGCCTCCCAGTGTCTGGGGGCCCATCCTGACGCTGGGTATCGGCGGCCTCGCGCTGTTTGGCCTCGGGGCGGTGGCACCCCCCTCGTTCATGGCCCATTTCACCGTGTTTGTGCTGGCCTGCTTTGTCGGCTACATGGTGATCTGGAACGTGACGCCGGCGCTGCACACACCGCTGATGAGCGTCACCAACGCCATCAGCAGCATCATCATTATCGGAGCGCTGCTGCAGGTGTCGTCCGGGGTTGAGGTGATCAAATGGATCGCCGTGGTGACCGTTCTGATCACCAGTATCAACATCTTTGGCGGCTTCGCCGTCACCCGTCGCATGCTCGACATGTTTCGCAAGTAAGGGGCCGGATGATGACGCAAGGATTGATCACGGTTTCCTATATCGCCTCCACCATCCTGTTCATTCTGGCTCTCGGGGGGCTGAGCAATCAGGAAACGGCACGCCGCGGCAACGTATACGGCATCCTGGGGATGCTCATCGCGCTGCTCGCCACCATTTTTGGCATCGTCAGCGCCAACTACGTGGAGTTGATTTCCGCGCTGGTGCTTGGGGGGTTGATCGGCCTGCTGCTGGCCCGCCAGGTGCAGATGACGCAGATGCCCGAACTGGTGGCCATTCTCCACAGCCTGGTGGGAGCAGCGGCGGTACTGGTGGGTTTCGCCAGCTTCATGGATCCGGACAGCAAGTACGTAGGGATCGAGCTCACCATCCATAACGTGGAGATTTATCTCGGCATCCTGATCGGTGCCGTCACGTTTTCCGGCTCCGTGATCGCCTTTGGCAAGCTGAGCGGCAAGATCGGCGGCAAGCCGCTGCTGCTGCCCGCCCGCCACTGGCTGAATCTCATCCTGCTTCTGGTTGCCATCTGGTACGGCCGTGAGTTTGTGGTGGGCGCGCCGGCTGGGGAAGGCATGCTGCCGCTGATCATCATGACGGGGATTGCGCTGCTGTTTGGCATCCACATGGTGATGGCCATCGGCGGTGCCGATATGCCGGTGGTGGTGTCCATGCTGAACAGCTACTCCGGCTGGGCCGCGTCGGCCACCGGATTCATGCTGGGTAATGATCTACTCATCGTGACCGGTGCCCTGGTGGGCAGCTCTGGCGCCATCCTGAGCTACATCATGTGCCGGGCGATGAACCGCAAGTTCCTGGCCGTTATTGCCGGTGGTTTTGGCACCGGCACCGGCACCGCCGCCAGCGGCGGCGGCGAGGAGCAGGGTGAGGTGGTACCGCTGGAGGCACCGGAGGTGGCCGAGCTGATGAAGGAGGCGCGGGAGGTGATGATCGTGCCCGGCTACGGCATGGCCGTCGCCCAGGCGCAACATACGGTGAACGAAATCACCCGCACCCTGCGCGATGCCGGCGTCAACGTGCGGTTTGGCATCCACCCGGTAGCCGGGCGCATGCCGGGGCATATGAACGTGCTGCTGGCGGAGGCCCGGGTGCCCTACGACATCGTTTTCGAGATGGACGAAATCAATGACGATTTCCCGGATGTCGACGTGTCGGTGATTATCGGCGCCAACGATATCGTCAATCCATCCGCCCAGGATGAGCCCGACAGCCCGATCGCGGGCATGCCGGTGCTGGAGGTGTGGAAAGGCAAAACCACCGTGGTACTGAAGCGCAGCATGGCCACCGGCTACGCCGGCGTGCAAAATCCGCTGTTCTTCAAGGACAATACGCGGATGCTGTTTGGTGACGCCAAAGAAACGCTTGACGCGGTACTCAAGGAACTGAAGTGAAGCTTCGGATCCGCGGAAATTCGCTTCGGCTCCGGGTGACGCGCCCCGAGCTGGAGGCGTTTCAGGCCAGTGGGGCCATTCACGAAAGCCTGGAGTTTCCCGATGGCCCGGTCCTCACCTACCGGCTCATTGCCGACGGCCAGATCAGTGACCCCAAGGTGGACTTTGCCGGCGACGTGATCAGCGTGCGCCTGCCCCGGGCCGCGGTGCAGGAATGGCTGGCCCCCGAGGAAGTGGGTATCCAGGC
>JBCCVP010000166.1:0-11533 GCA_039195135.1 Pseudomonadota bacterium
CCACGAGGCACCGGTAAGTTCACCGGGTACCGTATCGAGCACCTGGGCCCCCACCACGTCGGTGCTTGCGCTTTCGTTGCGCACCACGATCACGTAGGTGAGGGGTTCCCCCGGGGTGAAAAACGTAACCCCATCGTCTTTCGTGACGCTGAGGTCGGCGGTGGTCTGGCAGTCGACGTCAACGTTGGAGACGTTTGCGCCGCTGACGGTGCCCGATGCGTTGCTCACGCTGCAGAGCTGATCCGGCCCGGTGGGCAGATCATCAACCGCTACGCTGTAGCTCTGCTGGTCCGGGATCTGCGAGGCGAAGGTGTAGCTGCCATTGCTGTTGATTGCCAGGTCGCTTTGACCGTTAAGCCTCAGGGACAGGCCACTCCCCGCCAGTCCCGACACGGTGCCGCCGATGGCAAAGGTAGCCAGCACACACTCCACCGCGACGGTAACGTCGGCGGATGCCACGGTGCCCGATCCCGCCGTTACCGTGCAGATCTGCGTCGGGTTTGTCGGCTGGCTCGCGACGGTGACGCTGTAGCTGTCGCCCGCCAGCAGACTGCCGAGGTAGACCTGACCGTTGCCCGTCACAAGCTGCGCCGGCAGGCCGCCCAGCTGCACCCGCAGGCCCGAGCCGGTCAGGCCGCTGATCGACGCAAACAGGTTGGCCCCCTGCGCTTCAAACGCGCCGACATCACAGCGGGCGGGCGGTACCCCGTCACCTTCGGACGGCCGTGCCGCACCCCGGGCGTCGTCGCTGACAAAGCCGCAGGTGGCGGCGCGGTCCAGCGCGGGTGATCCGGTGAGAAGGCCCAGGGTGGGCACCGGACCGCCATTGTCTCCCAGCACGCCCAGCAGCGGGCTCACCTGGGCGCCAGGGTCGCCGCCGCAGGTGCCGGCGTCGTCGATGCTGTCGTTGTCCAGGGTGATGGTGCCGCCGGTGCCGGTATTACAGTTGTTGCTGGCGCTGGCCAGGATCGAGCGCTCAATCGTGACCGACGAGCCGTCGGAAGCCACAATCTGGGCTGCGCCGGTGTTGGCCGCAATTGTCGAGTAGGACACGGTGGCGGTGGGCGCCGGGCTGACGTTGCCTGTGCCGAAACGCAGCGCCGAGCCGCTGGAGCCGGCGGAGTTGCCGACAAAGGTGGAGTTGGTGATCGAGACATTCTGCGCCAGCCGGGCCATGACGGCGCCGCCGGCAAAGGACGCGGTGTTGGCCGTAAAGGTGGAGCGGATCACGGTCAGGCTGGTGGTGGTCGAGTTGATGTAGATCGCGCCGCCGGACTCCGCCGAATTGCCTTCAAAGTAGCTGTCCGAAACGTCGATGGCCGAGTTGTTGCCGCCGGCAAAGATGGCGCCGCCGTCGTTGGAGCCGGCGGTATTGGAGATAAACCGGCAGCGCCGAATCACCGCCAGGGTGGCGGGCTCAACCTCAATGGCGCTGAATCGCCCGTTGCGCAGCGTCAGGTCCTCAAGGATAAACGCGCCGCCGCTCAGCCTGAGAATCCGCAGGCTGCTGCCCACGCCTTCGAGGGTAACGCCGCCGCCGGCGGGCCCGGCCAGCCGAACGTTGTCATCGATCTGGAGCGTCGACCCAACCGGAATGGTGCCGGACAGGCCGGCCAGCGAGATGGTATCGGTGTTTTCAAACGGACCCTGCGCCACGCAGCCGGTTACGCCGGCGCTGTTGGCGTCCGCCACGCTGATCGCCTCCCGCAGCGAACACAGACCGTCCCCGGGGACGGCGGCGTCGGACAGGGTGTTTACCGCGATGGTGGCCGCGTGGACCGGCGCCACCGCCAGCAGCCAGAACAGATAGATCCCTCTTTGCATGCTTCTCTCCTGAGTTCAGCCCGCAGTCGGGCGTGGGGAGAACATGGTGAGAAGCAGGCGCGCGCACCACCATCCCCCAATTTAGGGGGATGTGGCGTGCTTTCTAGCGACCTGCGTAGCTGCCGGGGGGCGCCGCAGGCGAAATGCCTCCTGCGATGTATCGCGTCAATCTCCGTTTTCGAATCCGTTGGCGAACACCAACAGCGTGATCTGCTGACCCCAGATCTCGAACTTGTCGTCGATACCGCCATTGGCATTGTCATCGCCCCACCAGGTTGCGAGGACGCCCTCGCTGCTGACCCCGATGCTGGGCAGGCGAGCAATAAAGCTCGTACTGTCGCTTCCCATATTGCTGATCTGGGTTTGATTCGGAACAGCCGCGGGATCTTCCCCAGCGGGCAGTACGCGGATATAGACCTCCTGGTCCGGATCATTCTGCACCCGCAGATTGCCGCTCCAGACAACGAGATATGCGCCTTCCGAAGGGTCATACACAACGCCCGGCCGACCTGCTTCGAGACACTGGCCGCCGGGATTGCAGTCGAGGTTGGCGCCGGCCCGGAGGAAACTGTCGACAAAAGCGGAATAGCTGATTCTGAACTTACCGCTGCCCAGGGGGGTGCCGCCGGCGCTGATGCGCCGACCGAACATGTCATAGGACTCGCGGACGACCCCCTCCGCCGGGTCACTCTGGGCAAACACGATCAGGTATTCGTTGAGATCTGGATTGAACACAATTTCTGACCGGGAGGTGAAGAACCCGGGTGTGGCATAGTCGACTTCCTGCGGTAGCTCGCGGCTCCCATCCGCTCCGAGTACCTGGATCTGCGGCGCGTTGGCATCGTTGGTCCAGGCGACCAGGTATTGGTTATCGACCGCGTTGTAGGCAACAGTGGGGTTGCCCTTGAATCGGTCGATCGTGTCGACGCGAAAGCTCGCCCCCTGCGGCTGGCCTGAGCTCGCGTCAAACAGACGGGCCTGAATCGTGCGCTGAGCCGGTGTGCCGGTGTCTCGCTCCCACACCACCAGAAACTCACCGTCCTGGGTGTTGATGGCGAGGTCAGGCCTGGCGTCCAGGGTCGTATTGTCGTCGATCACAAAAACCGGCCCGGCCGGTGCTCCGGCGCCGCTGATCAGCCGGCCATAGAGATCGATGCTGGCCGCAGAAAATTCCGTATCCTGAGCCTCGTAAACGACCACGTAGCCGTCGCGGCCTGGATCATAATCGACCCGGCGATTTTGCGGCACACCACCGGAGGCGCCGAGACCGTCGACGCTGGAAAGCAGCTCGGGGCTACCCAGAGGGACCCCGGCGGCTGAAAGGCGCAGCCCATACATCTCGATTTCGTCGTCGGCGACGGGCGCGACGGGCTGACGGCCCAGGAAAACCAGAAAAAACTCGTCCCGGGCTGAGTTGTAGACCATGTCCTGACGTGCGGCAAAAGCGAACGTATCGTCGGCCGGGCCGAAGCGCGTGATTCGAAAATCGTCCGCGCCCGCCTCCCGCACCTCGGCGAGGACGGGGCTGGCAGCGAGAACAGTCGAAGCGATCCAGAGAAAGGCGTAAAGGTTCACGTGGGCCTCCTGCTTTAGGGTTCATCAGCAGAAGCGGAAACGAGCACAAATTCGGGTCACGACGCATTTGCCGCCGGCGGATCGCGCTGCTGGCGGAAGCCAGCTGGTCAGCCAGGCGAATTGAAGTCGGTCCGCGCCAGGGGAGGCATGTCGCGTCCCATGACGGTGCTGATCAGCGCCCGAAAGTAGTCGGCGAGTAGCGGCTCATCGCCAATGACCTCGATGATACGGGTCATCAGGAACCACCCGTTGGCCCCGTTAACGAAAATGACCGCGCCGCTGCGTTTTTCCGGCGAGTAGTAAACAAAGGCGTTTTCGCCGGCATCACTTCCGCTGTGCAGGAGCACCGTGTGGCCCGGGTAGTGGAAGGCCTGCCAGCCGAAGCTGTGGCCGTAGGCTTCCGGGCAAGTCAGCCAGTCCAGTTCCGGGCAACCATAGACCGGATCAGCATTCTGCGGGGTTGCCACCTCAAGGCGCACGCATTGCAGCTCGGCAGGGAGCCAGGGGCTTTCCATCAGCTGTTCGACGAAGGTGGCGTAGGCGGGAATCGTCGCGAGTAGATCATCCGCGGCACCGTTGGAAGTGCCCTGGGCCAGCGACTCGTTGAGTTCGGCCACCGACCGAAAAATGCCGGCCTGATCCATGGGGGTGGCCAGACGGTCGGAGGCCCAGGCGGGAATAACACCCAGCGAAATTTCGCGGATGTCGGCCGGCTCCAGGATTTCTTCCCGGGCGAGTTTCGCAAGTTCCTGGCCGGTGATGGCCTCGGCATAACGGGCGGCAAGCTCAATGCCAGCCCCGGAGTAGCTGAAGCGGGTGTCGGGATCGTGGGCAAAAGCCAGCCGGCCATCCTCATAGCTGTAGGCCCAGTTCAGCAGGCCCGCCCGGTGTCCTAAAAGCAGGCGCGTGGTCAGCTGGGCGTAGCGCGGGTCGCGGCTTAGATCGGGGTGTCGGACCGCGTCTGCGATGGGGGCGTCGATATCGATCACCTTTTTCGCATACAGGGCCAGCAGCGTTTCCGCGGTGATCGTTTTGGCGATCGACGCGGTGTTGAACACGGTCTGGTTCGAAACGGGCACACCGGGTGCCTGTTGCCCGTAGTAACCCTCCCAGACCGCCTTTCCATCTCGGATCACGGCAACGCCAACGCCGGCAACTTTTTCCTGCTTGATCAGGTTCGGCAGGAGGGCGTCGAGCGTGCCGGCGAACTCGGGTTCCGGCGACGACGGCTTACCTGGACCCGGTGTGGTTTGGCAGGCGGATAACAGCACGACAAGACCCAATGCCAGACACCCGATCGCCGGCTGTCGTAGGACCGATTTGCGCAACGTATTTACTCTCCCTGAGTCAGCCGCCCGCATTATCGGACCAAACGGAAGCGCGGCCATGGCCTACAAGTGCTAGCCGCGGTGTTCCCGAGCAGCACCACCGCGACGGTCAGGGTTCAAAGCCATCGTTAAAAATCAGCGCCGTTTCGGCTACCCGAATCGGCGCGCCGGACGAGCAGTTGTTGGCGACGTCTGCCTCGCCGCTGATGACCTCAACGCAGGCGCCGACAAACCGCGTGGTCTCGTTGCTGGGCAGAGAGATTTCAAAGTCTTGCGGGGATTCGGCGTAGGAGAACAGGTTAAACAACGTGCGAGTGCCGAGCGGCGTATCGCTGGCGTCGATCACCGCGTCGTCGGAGACGTAAGCGGTGAGTTCGGCGCTGGCTACGCTGCCCACCGCGACATTCGTGGCAAACACCGTCATCTCCGCCGTGGCGTCGGCAATGAGGACCACGGCCGGGGCTTCGATCCGATCGACCGTCAGATCCGGGCTGGTATCGGCGCAGGGGGCCGCGCGGTTGACCACACTTTCGGCGGGCTGGGACAGATTGCCGTCGCGATCCGCAGCAAACACCGACACCTCGTAGTCGCCGGCGCCGGCGCACAGACCCACGCTGCCGGTCTGGTAGTCCGCGCCGGCGGCGGCCAGCGGTTCCACCACCACCTGGCCACTGGGCTGTGTCACCGCCGCAAAGACCTCGCTGATGGCGCTGGTGGTGGTAACGCCCGCCGCCAGGATCGGTTCCCGGTCCAGGCTCAGATTGGCGGCAACGGTGACGCCGCCGATCACCGGTTCGTCACCCGCCAGCAGCACACCGCTGCCCACGCGGTAAAACCGCGCGCGCTGGCCGTCCAAAAACTCATTCGGTACCCCGTTACCCTGGTCTTCGATCTGCGGTGTGATGCCGCGGCTGGCGAAGCGCAAAGCGGCGCGAGCCAGGCGGTGGGCGCTGCGCACGGTGGCGCCATTCAGCACCCGGGTCCAGAAAAACCGGGAATAGGCGATGCGGCCTCGGCGACGAAAAAGTGCCTGATCCCCGTCCCCCGCGCTGGTGAGAATAATCCGCGGATTGACGGGGTTGCTGGCCAACGTGGGCAGAAAAAGGCCGGCGCTGTCGCCGTCGTACACCACCGTAAGCTGACCGCTGTTGGCAGCGTCCACCTGGTCCAGCCAGCCGTTTAGCGTGGCGGCGCTGACCGTCTCGGTGGCATTGAGCACAAATTCGCCCGCATTCTGTTCGCCAACGAGATACACGGTCAGGTCGCCCACGCCGTCGGTGCCCCACTCGGTGATGGCGTCCTGCAGCGCGGCCAGCGTGGTGGCGCCGTCAGTGCCCGGGGCGGTGGTGCTCGACAGGAATCGCACGTCATCGCAGCTCGCTGAACGACACACACTGCCGTCGGCGCCATACCCCTGCTGCTCCAGCGCGGCAAAAGCGAGATTGCCGTTGCGCTCGTAGGCCCGGCGGCGTGACCCATCAACCCGCGTGCCTACGGCGATCACCCCGCGGCGCCGCGTCGGGTTGTTCACGCTGATGCTGGCCAGCCGGGGCACACCCACGTTGCCGTCGCGATCCTGGGCGTACACCGTGAGGCGGTAGGTGCCGGATTCGTTGAAGCCCTGGCTGGTGGCTTCGTAGGTGCCTACCGTCGGCGCCGGCGACAGTTCGATCAGGGGTAACTCCGCCACGGGGTTGTCGGACGAGCCGGGCTGAAATCCCGGGGGCCGCACCACCGCCCATACCCGGCCGATGCCGTTGTTATCAAAGACGTTAGCTACCGAGATGCTCGCCTCGCTGCCGGAGGCCAGCACGGCCGGCGCGGACACGTCGCCGAGTACCGGCCGGTCCAGAGCGTTGCTGGCACCGCGGCCAATCAGCTGGGCCCGCGCCAGCTGTAGGTCGTCAGCTTCATTCGCTGTGCCATCGCCATCGGCGTCGATCAGCGCGTTCTGGCTGGGAAAGGCGCTGACCGTGTTGTCGCGGGCGGTGACGAACGCCTCCTCCACGTTTTCCCCGTTAAACACCTGGGTCCAGAACACGTTGGAAAACGACATGGTGCCGCCGGACACAAAATAGGCCACCTCGCCAGGGCTGGAGCTGGTGATGACCAGCCGGTTGGGACCCGCCAGGTTATCCATAAAGCTGCCGGACTCGCAGGCGTCGTAGATCACGGTCACCCGGCCGTCCGGATGACTTGTCTGCCAGGCATCGATCCAGATGTTGAGGCTGCTGGCGGTGAGCACCTCGCTGCCGCTCATGCGGAAGGTGTCGACGCCGCCGTGGTCCACCAGGTAAAGCAGGAGGTTGTCAGCGTCGTCGGCGAAGGAGCCGGTCAGCGCGTCTTCAACGGCGGCGTTGGTGGCATCGGCGTCCACGTCGTCCGCCTGTCCGTTCTGGTCCAGGTCCAGATCCACGTCGGCCGAGAGGTACTGGATCGTATCTTTCTGGAACCCCTGGGAAACGAGCGTGCGGTAGGCAAAGTTGGCGTTGAGCTGGGTGGCATCCCAAAGCGCATTACCGGGGTAGGGGCCACCGCCGGTGACCACAATCGCCTTGGTGTTGCCGCTGGCGGCCGGGGGGCGGAAGCGCTGCATGCGGCTGTTGGTACGCTCCAGCGCATAAATGCGCCCGGTGGCGTCAACGTCCAGGCCGGTCACAAAGCCAACCTGGCCTGGGAGTACGCCGTTGGAGGCCACCGTGCCCAGCGGGGTGCCGTCGAGCTCGTAGGCGGTGATGATGCCCGCGTTGCCCAGGCGGCCACCGAGATACACGCGGCCGTTGGCGGTGACAGCAATTCGCGTGCCGCCGTGGCTGGTGGGGAACTGGCTGAGGTAGGTGCCGTCTTTGGAAAAGCGCTGCACGCGGAACTGAAAGTTGTCTCCCACCAGCAGCGTGCCATCCGGCGCTTCGGCCACGTCCGCGACGGACAAGAACTGCCCATCGCCATCCCCCGGTCCCGCGCCAATCGTTCGCAGGTAGGTGCCGTCCAGATCAAACACCTGAATCACGTTGTCGACCTCGTCCACCATGTAGACAAGATCGTCCGAGTCGATAAACACGTTGGTAATCCGGGCAAAGACGCCGTTGCTGCCGGTGGCCTCGCCATTAAACGCCTGGGAGGCCCAGCCGCTTAGGAACTGCCCGGACTGGGTGAAACGTTGCGCGGCGTTCTCCGGCAGCTGCGCGGTGACAACCAGCGTGCCGTCGGACGCGACGGCAATCCCCTGGGTGAACGACACGACGGATTCTTCGCTGATTCGCGGCTGGAATTCGCCAAGGTAAAAACCGTCCTCGTCAAACCGCTGAATTCGCTGATTGAAGGTGTCCGCGACAAAGCTGTTGCCCTGGCTGTCGGCGGCCATGGTTTCCGGTGCCGCAAACTGGCCCGGCTGGGACCCGGCGGCGCCCCAGCGCGATCGGTACAGGCCATCCGGGGTCCAGCGCGTTACGCCGAAACGGTCGATGACGGAAATAATACCTTCGTTGCCGGCAACCGCCTGGAATGGACTGGTGAGTTCGCCGTCGTTCACCGGTCCGTCGCTGGCGTCCGCACCGCCGAAGCGCAGCAGCTGGTTGCCCGCCGCGTCGATCTTCACAACAAAGACGCCGTCCACCACCAGCAGGTTGCCCTGGCCGTCCGGCGCCAGGCCCAGGGGGGTGGTGATGCTGTTGATGCCCTCGCCGAGGCCGTCAATTTCTTCAATGAAATTGCCGTCGGTAGCAAAAACGTTCAGGCGCTGACCGGTTTGATCCGAAACGTAGATGCGGCCGTTCAGGTGCGCCACGCCCAGCGCCCCGGCGTCGCCGAACTGACCGGGGCCGGTGCCGAAGGAGCCAAAAGCCAGCAGAAACTGGCCTTCGCTATCAAACTTCTGCACCCGGTGGGCCGGCGGATCGAGCACGTAGTAGTTGTCGGCGTCGTCGATCGCGACGTGGAACGCGCCGTTGATGAAGTTGCCGCAATCGCTGCACCGCCGGGAGAACTGACCCGGCCCGGTCCCCTCGCCACCCCACTGGCGGATCTGCTCACCGTCGGCGTTGTACTGGTACACCATCTGCGCCGTCGTCGTCACAATGACGCGGCCCCGGCTGTCGACGGCAACGCCGTTGGGGAGCCCTGTAAAGTCGCTGATGGTGTTCACCAGTACACCGTCCGGTGAGTATTTCTTCACCTGCTCGGCTACCCGGTCGGCCACGTAGATGAAACTCTGGTCGTCGCGGCCGATGGCGCGGGGACCCTGGGCGAAGTTGGTTTGAAAATAGTAGGGCCGCGGCAGCGAGGGCCACAGCAGGTCAAATTCCGGTAAGCCAGCGCCGGCCTGGGCCGGCAGCGTCAGGGTCAAGGCAAGCGCGGCGATCGCCGCACGGATCAGCTGTTTCATGGTTTCCTTCAGCAACAGGTCATCACGGTCGCAGTGGAGCGATCACGCGCCCCGGGAGCAGAACGATGGTCTTTTGCCCGCGACGGCTTCAGCAACAGTGTAATCGCTGCTGGCACCACAGCAGGTCTCAGCGTTGCAGATGTTTGCACCCTGGTCGCAGGGCAGCGGGCAGGTCAAATTGCGAGAAGAACATCCCGCGCGGACGTCCAGTCCGCGCGGGAAAAGGGCTGTAATCGCGCTAGCGCCGGGCTGCCCTCGCAGGGCCCACGTCCCGGCTACTCACCCTGCTCAAAACTGGATTCAAAAATCACCTCACCCCCGGTGGAGCCGAGGTTCAGCGTAACCACCTGGTGGCTGCACGCATCGGTCACGTTCACGCCGGCGGTGTCGCCCGGCCCAACGCGGCACACCTCATAGATGAAGTAGTCCTCACTCACGGCCGGATTGGTATTGGTGTAGGAAAAGGTGCCGTCGGTATTGATGGTCACGGTGCCCGCAATCGGGCCACCCCGACTGGTTGTCGTTGCCTCCAGAGTTCCGGTGCCCTCTTGATTGGTGTCGTTGTCGAGCACGCTGTCGGTCACCACGGTAGTGGTATTGGCGGAGACGTTGGCCTGATCCGGACGGGCAAGCGGAATGCGGATGGTGGAGAACAGAAAATTGGTGCCGGTATTGAAGTAGGCGTTCGCCTCCGTGATCACCGAGGCGCTGTTGCTCGCACTGATGCTGGCCGCGGCGCGGCAGGACGCAAAGCCCGTCTGGCTGTTGTCGAACGATACGTTGACGTCGCAGTTCGAAGCCGTGATTCCCCGATAAACCAGCGTGCGCGTGTAGTCGTCACCGGTTCCCGCCGATCGGTCAAGGCCGGATTGGGCGTATAGCAGCGTAGCGACGTCATCGGGTCCCAGCGCGCGCTGAAACTCCGCGTTTACGGTGCCCTGCTGCATGATCGCTTCGGAACACAGCTGGTCCGTTTCGAAAAACATACCGGCACAATTATTCGGCGCTGCGCTGTAGCGAGGCAGGACAGCAACCTGACGATCAGCATTGGCTGCGTAGGCATCGCCGCCCGGAAGATCAGCAAGATCGTTCGAGTAGTTCGAGTTGTCCACGGTGAACATCACCTCAAACGGGTCGTTAGACGCCGGGTTGAAGAAATGCAGATTGACGTCGTCACCGCGCTGATCGTCCGCTGACCCGTGGACGCCATCCCCACCGGCTCCATAGTTAAGCGTGTTGTTGCTCCCATCGAGGGACTTGGTGCTTTCCCGCTCCGCCTGACTGCCCGAGGGCGCCTCCGAGGCGGCGTTGGGATGCGCCAGCCCGACGCAGTGACCGATCTCGTGGAGGGCTACCGATTCAAAATCGGTGGCGGTGTCGAAGACCGACGCCGTTTTCATGTTGACCGGCACCGGCACCAGGTTGTTGATCGTGTCCACGACATTGGCAACGGCCACTTCAATATTGGCGGCCTGAGGTGAGCCTGGGATCACGCAGACGTTGACGGTCAGATTGGACGGTGTGCCCTGATTGATGTTGTAGCCCGAGGAATGGGTAACGTGATCCGTGTCCTCTACCACCTCGGCAAAAAAGAACGTGCCGGCCGTCGCGGAGGCCGCAATCCCGAGGGAGGCAAGACCCAGCAGTGACTGTCGTTTTTTCATCGCGCAAGCCTCCTCGGCGGCTGCATTTCCGCCACCTTCCTCAAACTTGGGTGCGCCGACAGCCCGTGGAGCCGTCGATCAATCTGCCACAGCGTCTCGAATTTTCCTGACTTGGCACCGTAGAGGTCCGCGTCCAGGCGCAGGTTGAGCCAGGTGAGCTGCGTGACGGTGCGCGCATCCTTTAGTGCAAACGAAAAAGAAGACCGCTCCCGTTCCGAGGCGTAGATCAGCCTGGTGGCCTTTGACTTGGCTTCCCGTTTCTCCGCGGCCAGCATCGAGCCGGTAAATTTGGTGACTCCGCTCTGCGAGATCTCGCCGAGAAGCTGATTCAGCTCGGGCTGCGTGAGCTGGCCCACGTAATACCCGGCGGCCTTGCGATACCAGGGGATGGCAACCTCCAGCCGTCCGTTACCGAACACTCTGACTAACGGTGTTGCGTCGGCCTGAGTTGGACTCTCGTGTCGAAAATCGTATTCGACAACAAGCCCGTCGGTGTCCGTAAACTCAGCGGCCAGCGCGCTCGACAGCCAGCACAGCGACAGCACAGCGAAAGCAAATTTTCGCATGCCATACCCCTCCTAATATGGTCTTCCAAATCATACACCACCAACGAGGATCTGCACGCCGGGTTTCCGGGCGGAACTCACGCCGAATCCGCTCAGCCCCGAAAGGCTGGATTCACGTGAGAGGAATCCGACTTGATCCCAACAGATTGATCGGCGGCTTTGACAGCGCTGTGGACCGTGGGGCCAGACACG
>JBCCVP010000167.1:0-11415 GCA_039195135.1 Pseudomonadota bacterium
CCCCCCCCCCCCCCATACCCCCCCCCCCCCCAACCACCCCGCCCGGGGGGGCGGGCACAGCCCCTCGGGGGTTCCCCCCCACGAAAGTGGCACGCATCGCAGTCGAGCGCGACAGTGAAGTTTCCGACGGATGCTGTTCGAGGCTCTTGCGAACAAGATCCGTCGGAAACCGGGCAACGGAGCTTGCCCTCTTTCCGCGGCACCTTCGAGGGTCAGACCCCGAGAGGGTCTGACCCGGGTTACCAGTTCGACCCGTCCCGGGTGCCGCCATCGGATTTCGCTACCGCCTATCGCCGGTTACGTGCGGCAATCATGTTTTACATATGGTTCGGGGCTTCTGACCTAAAATGATGGCAACCTGGGAAGATTATGCACCCGATGATCCGACTCGCTACGATTCTGGCCTCCTGCGCACTGTGCCTGACGAGCTGCCACCTCGAAACCGACAAATCGCAGCGCAAAGCCGTCCAATATCCGCCGGAAGGCCGCCCGGTGATCGCCAAAGGTTCCACCGGTCGGATGCGCGTGGTGGCGGCCAATCTCAACAGCCCCCCGGCGGTCATCGCCGAAGACAGCCAGATTGCACCCGCGGGCATGGTCCTGGCCGAGCCCCCGAAGCGCAAAACCAAACGCAAAGGCCCGCGCTACCGCAAGATCGAAGACTGGCGGCCGCAGGACCGCGGCGCTCGCAAAGGAATCGGTACTCAGCTCTTTGAGGGGCCGGACTTCGATACCAACGGCAATGTAACTGGCGGATTTTTCTTTAGCCCGTCCGACCCAACCATCGCCGCGGGCCCCAATCACCTGGTCGTGTCGGTTAACAGCACCATCGAGATCTACACCAAAACGGGGATCCAGGTCAGCAGCGAATCGCTGGCCGACTTTTTCACCGACGTAAACCCGCTCACCTTCACCTTCGATCCGAAGGTGCTCTACGACCAGTATGAGGACCGGTTTGTGGTACTCACGCTGGAACAGACCGATATCGACAACGGTGACCCGGCCAACACCTCCCGCATTTTTATCGCCGTGAGCGACACAAATGATCCCACCGGCACCTGGAGTGTGGTCGAAATCGACAGCGCCGAGACCTTCGACTCAGACCCCGGCGTGGGGACCGAGGATCACTGGGCAGATTTTCCCGGCCTGGCAATCGACGAGGAAGCGGTTTATGTCACCGTGAACCTGTTCCAGTTTTTTGACCAGAGCGGCCCCGGCGAGTTTGGTGGCTCCCGGGTCTACATCGTCGACAAGGGCGTAAACAACGGCTTTTACGACGGGCGCACGGCGGACGTTGATCGATACAACCCTTTCTCATCCAATCCGGGTCCCGGCGATCAGCGATTTCCGGGAACTCACCAGCCTGCGCATATTTTCGGTACGCCTCCAAGCGGCAACATCGGCACCTGGCTGGTGCTGCAAAGCGGTCTGAACAACGGCCCGCAGGAGTCGGTGCAGATCGTGCGGATTAACAATCCGCTTGGCTCTCCTCCCACGTTTACGTTCATCTTCGAAGATATCGGCAATATCGACGACCTGGCCGGCGACATCGGCAACCTGCCGCAGGACGACACCGCGGTGGACGTGGACGGCGGCGACCGGCGCACGCTGAGCGCCGTGTGGCGCGATGACTCCCTGTATTTCACCGCCACCGCCAACGCCCGCGGCGACAACGACGAAACCACCGCCTACTGGGCCGAGATCAGTACGCAGAACAACCAGCTGCAGCAGCTGGGCCTGCTCGACGGGGAAGACATCGCCAACACCACGTTTACCGCCTACGCCGCCGTTGCGGTAAACGACAGCGACGTTGTCGCGCTGGGTTTTACCAGCGCCAATAACAGTGGTTTTCTAAGCAGCCACTACGCGCTGCATTTTCCCGGCGATGGCAACGGCAGCAACCGGGGCAGCACGCTCCTGCGGCTTGGTGAAGACGAGTACGAACGGGCCTTCGGCCGTCCGGAACACCGCTGGGGCGACTATTCGGACGTCGCCCTGGATCCAAACGGCGCTTGCTTCTGGATTTTCAATAAATATGCGGCGACCGCCGGCACCGCCATCGACGGTGAAGATGGCCGTTGGGGCACCGTCATCGCCGAGGTGTGCGAAAACCAGCGACCGGCGGCGGTGGCCGACGCGCTGACGGTGGCCGAGGGCGGCACGGTGAGCGAAACCGACGGATCCGATTCCAGCCTGCTGGACAACGACTCGGACGGGGACGGGGACAACCTGACCATGACCACCACCGCGGTGACGCAGCCGGGCGTGGGCTTACTCACGCAGTTTGACGCCAGCGGCGAGTTCACCTACGAGCACGACGGCAGTGACTCCACAAATGACCTGTTCCGCTACGAGGTGTGTGACGACGGCGACCCGGTGCTCTGCGCCGAGGCGCAGGTGAACGTCACGATCACCGAGGTTAACGACCCGCCGGAGGCAGCTGACGACACCGGGCCCGCCATTGCCGAAGATGAGCAGGAAGACGTGCCCTTCATGGACCTGCTCAGCAATGACAACGTGGGCGACGTCGGCACCGGCCAGACCCTTGACGTGATCGGGGTTCAAAACGAGGTAGGCGGCACCGCCACCGTGCTCTCGAATCGCGTGCGGTTTGTGCCGGACGACGATTTTTTTGGCGCCGCCAGCTTTGAGTACACGGTGGAGGACGACGGCACCTCCGATGGCAGCAACGACCCCCAGACCGATTCTGCCACCGTTTCCATCAACGTTACCGAGGTGAACGATGAGCCGGTGGCGGGCGACGATACGCCCGTGGACAGCCCGGAAGACGTCCCCTACGTAATCTCCTTTGCCTCGCTGCTCACCAACGACAGCGCCGGGCCAGCCAACGAGAGCGACCAGACCTTGAGCATCAATCTGCTGCTCAACGAAGTGGGCGGCGACGCGGTGATCAGCGGCGATACGGTGGTGTTTACGCCGGATCCTGAATTTGCCGGGCCTGCGCGCTTTGATTACCGCGTGGTCGACGATGGGACGACCAACGGCTCCCCGGCCCCGCTCACCGATGTGGGCCGGGCAACGTTTGGCATCACCAGCGTGAACGACCCGCCCATCGCCAACGACGATACCGGCCCCGATACGCCGGAGAACACGCCGGAGGTGATCATCTCGGTGGCGTCCGTCCTGGCCAACGACAGTCCGGGACCTGGCAACGAAGGTGGCCAGACCCTTACGCTCGTCTCGGTGGGGGACGCCGTGGGCGGCAGCGTGCTGATCCATGGGACCGAAATTCGCTTCAGCATTACGCCCCAGTTCAACGGCGTGGCGAGTTTCAGCTACACCGTCACGGACGATGGACAGACTGCCGGCGCCCCCGATCCCCAGACGGCGGAGGGCCAGGTAACGTTTAATGTGATCGGCGTCAACGACCCGCCGACGGCCAGTGCAGACGCCATCTCGGTGGAGCCCGGGCGCCGGGGCATCGTGCTGGATTCGGGCGAGACCCGCCTGACGGCCAACGACACGGACCCGGAGAGCGGCGTGCTGACGGTGGAGACAATGCCGGTGGTGGCGCCCAGTGCCGGTACGGTCACGCTGAATCCCGACGGCAGCTTTGAGTACATCCGCACCGGCAGCGCGCTGACCGATACCTTCCGCTATCGCGTGTGTGATGACGGCACACCCAGCGCCTGCGCCGAAGCGGACGTGACGGTCACGGTGGTCAGCCCGCCGTTCGCCCGCTGCACCCCGAGCGGTTCCCGATCCGTGGTTGGGATCCTCTCCGCTTTCCCGGGCGCCGATCTGTTCGATGATCCTCGCGGACAGTTTGCCGCACAGGGTCTGCCGGCCAGCTTCTCCATCGATCCGGACAACGGCATCATCACCGGCACGCCGGTGGCCGGCGACGTGGTGAACTCACCGTACTTTGTGACCGTGACCAGCTCCGGCGCTCCGCGAAACTTCTGGCTCCAGGTCGACGCCACCACCGACGCAGCGTTCTTTTCCAGCTTCGAAAATCAGTGTCTCTAGTGGGCCGCTTGATCACGCCCCCGGCCTGATCTTAAGGATCAGCGCCGGCGGCGACAGACGGCACCGGAAATACCGCTGGGCGGCTAAATTTTTGCAGCGTTGGGTCGATAAAAAAAAGACACCTGCGGCCGGAATAAACCATGGAAGACAGCAAACTCCTTGAGTTGGACCTCATCAGCACTCTCCCTGACGAGCGCCGCCTGGAGCTGGTGAACAGCGGAAAACGAGCCGTGCTGTCCCGGGGTTCCCGCATTCAAGCCCACGAAGAACGGAACTGGCACCTGTATCTCGTGGACGGCAAGGTGACGGTCAAAACGCCCGGCGGCGACAACCAGACCTACGATGACCTGGCGGAGCGGGCCATGCAGCCCGTCTTCTCCGACCCTCGCAGCAAGCAGACCGCAATCTTTACCACCGAGTCGCTGGTTATCCGCTTTGACCGCAAGCAGATGGAACAGGCAACCGAAGCCTCCGCCGGCCAGGTGGAGGTGTGCGACGTGGACATCGACGCCACCGGCGCCGAGCTGATGCGGCATATTTTTGCCGACTTCCACGACGGCAAGATCCCGGTCCCGAGCATGCCGGAGGTGGCGGTCAAGGTGCAGGCCCTGCTGAAGCAGGAAGACGTGGGCATTCCAGATCTGGCCAAACTCATCGAGCAGGATCCGTCCCTCACGGGCAAGCTCCTGGCGGCCGCCAACAGCGCAGGCGTTCGCGGCCAGATGGAGATTGTCGCGGTCAAAGAGGCGCTGGTGCGTATGGGTCTTTCCCGGGCGGCCAATACGGTCATCGCCATCGCGATCAAGGAGCTGTTTGAGTTCAGCAAAGGGGAACTGCGGGAGGCCGGCGACGCCGTCTGGCAGCGCGCCACCTATGCCGCAACCGCCTGCCGCATTCTGGCCGGCGTGATGGGCGGCAAACCGCTGGACCAGGAAAAGGCGTTTCTGATCGGCCTGCTGCATAACGTGGGCTGCGCGTCGCTGCTGGCCTATATGGAAAACTGCGACAGCACCCTCAGCAGCGAGGTGGTGAAGCGCACCCTGGCGGATCTGCGCAACGTGGCGACCACGCTGGTGCTGGAAAAGTGGAACATGGACGACGACTTCATGGCCTGCTGTGATCAGACCTGCAGCCAGACGCATCCCTACCGGGCGCTGCTGGAGCTGGCCCTGCATCAGACCGACCTGGCCATCGAGCAGGCGATCCGAACGGATCTGCTCAACCTGCCGGGCTTTCAGCGGCTGGCTGCCAATGATCAGATCAACGTGGACGGGCGGCTGGAGTTTCTCGAGAAGCACCCGGAGATCAGCGCGCTGACCGGAGCGCCGGTAGAAAACGCCGCCTGACTTCCGCACCGAATCGGCCGTCCGCTGCGCTATGATGGACGTCCGGGCAGCAATTTAGATCGACCACAGGTCGTTTGGGAATCCGTTTGGCAACTGGCGAAACCCAATCCAACGACGCAACCGCCGAATTCGATTTTCGGGCATCGGCCACGGCTGAGCCTGGCCTGGTCATCATCACTGGCAGCAGCCTGGGCGAATACTATCCGCTCGCGGACCCCGCCCAAATCATCGTTGGCCGGGACAAAAGCTGCGACATTGTGCTCGACCGACCTTCCGTCTCCCGGGAACACCTGAAAATTCAGCGCCGCGGCAGTCGGGTCACGATTCAGGATCTGGGTTCAAAAAACGGCGTCCAGCTGGACGGGCAAGCCCTGGGTACCGGCACAGCTACGCTGCAGGGTGGCACGTTGCTGCGGCTGGGGGACGCCACCTTAAAATTTCTCGACGGCCAGTCTCCCGAATCGGCCTACCACGCGCGCAGCTACCGGCTGGCTACCCGAGACCCGCTGACCGATCTGCACAACCGGCTGTACTTTATGGATACGCTTGGCCGCATGCTGGCGGATTGGTCCCGCCGCGGCGGCACGCTGGCGCTGGCCGTGATCGATCTGGACCACTTCAAGCGGGTCAACGACGACCGTGGGCACGAGGCGGGAGATCGGATACTGCAGGTGACGGCGCAGGTGCTCACGCGGGAGCTGCGCGCCAGCGATCTGATTGCGCGCATTGGCGGAGAGGAGTTTGCCGTGGCCATGGCCGATACGCGAACGGGCCCGGCCGCAGAAATACTGACAAAAATTAATCGTCGACTGCTGCGGGGCACGGCGGAACTAACCGGTGGTTCCGGCATCGGTTTCAGCGCGGGTGTGGCTGGCCTGCCGGCGGAAGCGCCGCCGAACGTTCGGCTCAAGCCGCTGCAGCGCCGGCTGCTGCGTACCGCCGACGCGGCCATGTACGAGGCAAAAGATCTTGGCCGCGGCCAGGTGGTAGTGGCCGGTACGCTGCTGCCGACGGGTTCGTCGGAGGGCAAGCCGCGAAGCCGCACGCCGACCCGGCGCCTGTAAGCTCCGATCCGTAAACTCCACAGACGTCAGGGATTGGTCGCGAGGACTTTCCGGGCCCTCTCGGCCGCGGGTTTGAGCCCCGGCCGTTCATCGATCAGTTCGAGCACTTCCCGGGCAAGCTGCTTAGCCTCCTCCGGCGGACCACCGCTTTCTATCAGGTGCTCCGCAAGGCTTACCCGCGTTCTGATGGCCACCGGGTGCTCCCGCCCCATGTAATCAACCATCCCGCTCAGCGCTTTTCGATACCAGTCCTCCGCCTCATCCAACCGGCCCTGCAGCGCCAGGGCGTCGGCAAGATTGTCCTGCGTACTCAGCGTGTAGTGGTTGTCTTCCCCAAACAGGCGGCGCTGGATTTCCAGGTTTTCCCGAAACAGTGCCTCGGCTTCCTCAGCCTGATCGAGAAACATCAGCCCGTTGCCGAGGTTGTTGCGGGCATGGCTGGTGCTCTCCGCCTCCGGCCCGAGCGCCTCGATGCGGGCCTCCAGCGATCTTCGAGAAAATTCCAGGCCCCGCGCGATCTGGTCCCGGTCATCCTCTCGATTGCCCAGGGTCATGTAGACAAAACCCATATTGTTGTACAGCGTCATCATGACCGGATGGGTTGGCGGCAGCACCGCGTTGGCCCGGGCAAACAGATCGGCAAAGCGCGGTTCCATCTCCTTAAGCGGTCGGGACCCGGCTTGCGTCTCCAGCAGCTTGTTCTCGGCTTTGAGGGTTTCGGGGTGGCGATCACCCTGGGATTGTCGACGCAGCGCCAGAGACTGTTCCAGCAACAGCTCGCCGCGGGTGGAGTCGCCCAGGCCGTGGTAGGTGTAGCCCAATGTCTCCAGCATGTTGGCCTTAAGCAGCGGCTTGTCGCCAAATGTCTCGTCAGCTTTGCTCACGGCCTGTTCCAGCACGTCCACTACCCGGGTCTCGCGACCGTCCCCGGCCACCCGCGGGTCCGGGGACGTAAGCACGTCCACCAGAAACGTGTTCATAGCACTCGCCCGCTCTGCCTCCAGCTCCGCCTGGGTCCGGGCCTCCTGGGCGGCAAACAGGGAGCGGGTGGAGACCGCCACCGCCGCTGCGAGGCCGAGTACCAAAAGCACGCCGGCGGCGGTCTCAAGCCGGTGGCGTCGCACCAGCTTGGCCAGCGAGTCCCACCGATTTGGGGGTTTCGCCTCCACCGGAAAATTGTCGACGTAGCGTTTGATGTCGGCGGCCAGGGCGGAAGGGCCGGGGTAACGGTCGGCGGGCGCTTCCTGCACCGAGCGGAGCACGACCCAGTCCAGATCGCCCTTCAGCTCCCGGATCAGCGCGTCCAGCGAAAGGCCGCGCTGCGCCGCCAGCGCGTCCGCTTCGTCCGACTCGGTGGTTTTCAGCCGCTGACTGGGTGAGGGCAGTGGGTGCCGCGGCACCTCAGCCCAGTTGTCCCGGCTGCGGCGCTCGCCGGGCAGCTGTCCCGTCAGCAGCTCGTAGAGGATCAGGCCCAGGGAGTACACGTCGGTGCGGCTGTCAACGTCCTGGGGCGCCCGGACCTGCTCGGGACTCATGTAGGCCGGCGTTCCTAGCAATGCCCCCTCCATCGTGTGGCCGGAAGATTCGCCGGTGATCTTGGCGATGCCGAAGTCGATCACCTTCACCAGGGGCCGGCCCTCCGCCTGCACCACCATCACGTTGCTGGGCTTGATGTCGCGGTGAATCACGCCCTGCTGGTGGGCAAACTGAATCGCGTGACACAGATCGACAAACAGTTTGAGACGTTCTTCGACCCCCAGATTGAGCCGGTCGCAGTGCTCCAGCAGGGATTCCCCTTTCAGATACTCCATCACCAGGTAGGGATAGCCGTCGGGGGTCTCGCCGGCGTCATACACCGTCGCAATATTGGGGTGGTTGAGGCGCGCCAGGGTTTGCCGCTCCGCCTGAAAGCGGGCGAGGCGGCGCACAGATGTGAGGTCGAGCCGGGTGACCTTGATCGCCACCTCCCGTTCAATCGGGTCGTGCTGCTGGGCGCGATACACCGCGCCCATACCGCCTTCGCCCACTACTTCGAGCAGCTGGTAAGGACCAATCTCGGAAATCTTGTCCGAGATGGCGCCGATCTGTTGCTCCGTTAACGTGGCGGTGGGATCAGACACGCGGCGGCTCCTGGGACCTTTAGCGAGTATACGCCAGGAAATAAGCCCTGCGGTGCATGGGTAGCGAGGTTGGGGCGCCGGGTCTGACCCGGAGGTACTTCCGACGGGTTTGCTTCTGCTCGCCCCTAGACGTAGCGCGTGGGGTCGGGGAGGCCGGCATCAGCGAAGCCGGCGGCGCGCAGGCGGCAGGAGTCGCAGCGGCGGCAGGCGCGGCCGACTTCATCGGGCTGGTAGCAGGAGATGGTCCGCTCGTACGGTACGCCGAGCTGCGTGCCCCGCCGCACAATGTCCGCTTTGCTTAGATCCACCAGCGGCGTGTGAATCGTCAGCGGCTGACCCTCTACGCCCGCTTTGGTGGCCAGCGTGGCGAGCTGCGCAAACGCGGCGATAAACTCCGGCCGGCAGTCCGGATAGCCCGAATAGTCCACCGCGTTGACGCCGATGAAAATATCCCGGGCTTCCAGCACCTCCGCCAGGCCCAGCGCAAGCGACAGAAACGTGGTGTTGCGGGCCGGCACGTAGGTTACGGGTATGCCCTCCGTCGGCGTTTCCGGCACCGCGATGTCGTCCGTCAGCGCGGAACCCCCGATGGCCCGCAGGTCCATCTTGACGACACGATGGCTAACGGCGCCAAGTTGCTGAGACAAAAGCTCAGATGCCGCAAGCTCGGCCCGATGTCGCTGGCCGTAGTCCACGCTTAGGGAATGGCACTCAAACCCGTCCGCCCGGGCCAGCGCGAGCACGGTGGCCGAATCCAGCCCGCCGGAAAGTAACACCACGGCCTTCATCGGCCCGGACCGTCGCCCCAGAGCATCTTGTGCAGCTGCGGCTGCAGCCTGACGTTGAGCTGCGCCGCCAGGATCCACTCGGCGAGGGACACCAGCTCCAGCTCCTCCGCGCTGGGAGAAAACAGGACCTCGAGTCCTTCCGCCAGCTGCTGCGACTTCAGAATCTGGCAGGCCCAATCGAAATCGTCCCGATTGCAGATCACAAACTTGAGCTGATCGTGACTGGTGAGGACATCCAGGTTCGACCAGAGATTTCGATGGCTTTCGCCGGAAGCGGGGGTTTTGATATCCATGACGCGGCTCACCCGGGGGTCGACCTCAGACACATCCAGCGCGCCGCTGGTTTCCAGCGAAACCTGATAGCCCTCGTCGCACAGCCGTTTGAGCAGGCCGATACATCGCTTCTGCGCCAGCGGTTCGCCGCCGGTGACGGTAACGTAGCCCGCCCCGTGCCTGGCAACTTCCGCGCTGATGTCGTCGAAGCTCCACCACTCGCCGCCGTGGAATGCGTATTCCGTATCGCAGTAGGTGCAGCGCAGCGGGCAGCCCGTCAGCCGGACAAATACCGTGGGCATTCCAAGCGAGCGGGACTCGCCCTGAATCGAGTAGAAAATCTCGTTGATCTTCAGCTGGTTTGCCCGGGAAACGGCACCCCGCTGCTCGTTTGCCGTATCACTCACGGCGTCGGCACCCACCGCCGCTACCGGATGTGTCCTTCGATGCGCATGGTACGCAGTCGGTTTTCCGCCAGTCGGGCCACCGTGGTGTTGGGATACTGGCGCAGCACCTGGTTGAGGCTCTCCTCCGCCGCGTCGTACTGCTTAAGCTCATAGTAGGTAAACGCCAGCTTCAGCGTGGCATCCTGGGCTTTGCTGGAGTCGGGAAAGCGCGTGGTAAGCGTTTGAAATGCATCCAGCGCGATCCGGTAGTTGCCCGTCACGTAGTAGGACTCGGCCAGCCAGTACTGCGCGTTATCAGCGAATTCCCCGTCGGGATAGGCTTTCAGAAACTCATCGAAGCGCCGCGCCGATTCGGCGTAGCGGCCCTGCTTCAGCGACTCAAAGGCCACGTCGTAGGCGGCTTTCTCCTGGGCCGGATCGGCCACTGCCACGACCGCCTGGTTGGGATCGGTACCGAGCCCGGTGGTGGTGAGGCCGGCGTCGATCGGCGCCCGCACTTCCGGCCGCTCCGCCGGCAGCTGGCTCGGCGACGAACCGGTGACGTCCCTTGCTACTTCCCTGGGTGATTCCCCGGGTAATTCCCGCTGACCCACCGGCCGCCCGTCGCCCAGCACCGTGGTGGGCACCGGCGGCGGCGCCTGAGTCGGCGCCGGGCCGTCGGTGGTCGGCAGCGCCGTGCCGACCTGGCTCAGACGCCGATCCAGATCCAGATACTGGTCCCGCTGCTGGTTCTTGAGCTGCTGCAGGTCAAACGACTGGTCTTCCACCATGCCCCGCAGGTTCTGCACTTCGCGCTGCAGATCGTCCAGCCGCAGCAGCAGCTCCGACAGCGTGCGCTGGGTTTCCTCGTTGCCGGTGGTGGCTACCTGCTGTTCCAGCCGGGCCACACGTTCGGACAGCGTTTCCCGCGCCCGCTGCGCGTCGGCAACGGGCGAAAACGCGACGGCAGCCAACGCGGCTGCCGTCAGGATTGAAGCTTGGAGGGTGCGGTTCATTGCTCGCGGGTGTAAACGATCTCCACCCGGCGGTTGCGACCCCAGCAGCTCTCGTCGCTGCAGTTGCTGGCGGGACGCTCCTCGCCGTAGGAAACCACAGACAGCTGAGAAGCGCTGGCGCCGCGAGCGTCGACCAGGTCAGACACAGCGTTTCCGCGCCGCTCGCCCAGGCCCAGGTTGTACTCCCGGGTACCGCGCTCATCCGCGTGGCCTTCCAGCGTTACCCGGGCGCCGGGGAAGGCTGCCAGGTACGTGGCGTGGGCACCAATGATGTCCTGATACTCGGGCTTGATGCGGGCCTGGTCGAAGTCGAAATAAACAACCCGGCGCGACAGCAGGCTGTCGGGGTTGGTGCGGTTCCGCGGATCCTCATAGTTGTTCGGGTCCAGGGCGGGTTCCGTCACGACCGGCGTGGTATCTCGTTCCACCGGC
>JBCCVP010000168.1:0-11411 GCA_039195135.1 Pseudomonadota bacterium
CCCCAGGTATGTGCGACCACTTACTGCGCGTGAACTATAGCAGGCTATAACCCAATCCGCATTGATCGATTAATCATTTTGCCGTGACACCTCGTGGTCAAAACGAGCATAACAACGGGCATAAAACGATTCTGCCGAACGCCAGCATCCTTTAGTTTCGGTAAACGGAAACGCGTGGGGTAGTTCCGGTTTGTATTCGACAACGGCCATCGGCCTGCGCCCGCTGAATGGGGAGCGGCTGGTTATGCTCGTTCCTAGGAGTGATCATCGGTCTGAGCGAACTGAATGACGAGGGGTAGCTCATCGTCGTGTTTGACATCGGCAACCCGCCAGCCATCCAGACCGGTACGCAGCGTATCCCAGGCCAGCATCATCCCCCGATCCTTAAGCTCGGCATCGGACTGTTCCAGTGACGGGGTTGCCAGTGACAGCATAAAAACCCCCTCTCCATGGCTAGCGAGGCGCTCACCGGGAACGCTGTCCTCCCGCACTGGCTGGACGAGAATCAGGTAAAGGCCGTCCAGCTCAAAGCGAGCGGTGAGCACACCGCGGGCCGGCAGCGCTTCCATCGTCGGTGCGATACCCAGCAGTTTTTCAAACTCTTCTTTTCGTTGTTCAAGGTTGCGTACAACCAGCGTCACATGGTGCAGCCTGGGCATATCTGACACGCTCCCGGAGGTCTCTTTCGGTAGATCTAACGACTATAAATCATTGATTAATAATATTTAACAATTTGTTATTGCATTTTTTCTATCAGTCTATAGAATTCGCTCGCGATGTCCCTCAGACGGATACTTCGGGCCCGCTCTTGACCACCCGGCAGCAACGCTACGACAACAAACGGCTGGCCGCCATCCGCGCCGCCGCCGCTGAGTTTGCTGAGCATGGCTACCATGGAAGCAGCACGGCGGGCATTGCGCAGCGTCTGGGCATTCAGCAGGGCAGCCTCTACTACTACCTCAAATCAAAAGAAGAGGCGCTGGAGGAAGTCTGCCTGCTTGCGCTTGGCGAATACGTCACGCGCATGGAAAAAATCGCCGAAACGGATCAGCCCTTTGCTGCGCAGCTGCTGGCCGCAGTCACCGCTCACCTGCTGCGCTACCGGGAAAAGAACGAGGCGCTCAAGGTTTACAACAGCGAACGTCTTTATCTTCCGGCAGCGCGCCGACGACGGTTAAAGAAACTCGGCAGCCACTACCGGCAGCTGCTGGAAAGTCTGCTTAAAAAGGCCATTGATCGTGGCGAGCTGCGAGAGATCGATGCCCACTTTGCCGCGCAGATGGTGATCGGCGTGGGCAACGCCATGGGCGAACTGATCGTGCGCGATACGGAACTGGATGTGGTCACGCAGGCGCAGAAGTGCTGCGACCTGCTGCTGACCGGCATGAACAATCCTCAGAATCAACGATAAGCACAACCGATTAATCAACCGACAACCTAACGACCAACCGGAGACATAAAAGACAATGGGTGCCTTCAAAGAGCCACATGGTGGCGAACTCAAAGACCTGTATCTCACCGAAGCCAAAGCTGATGAGATCAAACGCGAAGCCGCTGACTTTCCCTCCTGGGATTTGAGCGCTCGCCAGCTCTGCGATCTGGACCTGCTCATGAACGGCGCCTTCTCGCCGCTTGAGGGTTTTCTGACCGAAGCTGACTACGAATCGGTTTGCGACACAATGCGCCTGACGTCCGGCGTGCTGTGGCCGATTCCGATCACGCTGGACGTTTCCGAAGCGTTTGCCGACAACGTTGAAGTGGGCGGTCGTGTCGCCCTGCGCGACGCTGAGGGTGTACTGATTGCCGTGCTGGAGGTCAGCGACAAGTGGCAGCCCGATCTGGGCAGCGAAGCCGAGCGCGTTTACGGCAGCCAGGATGACCTGCATCCCACGGTCAATTTTCTGCTGAATCAATCCAACCCGGTTTACCTCGGTGGCCGCATCCTTGGTGTAGAGCCCCCGACCTATTACGACTTTAAGCTGCTGCGGGACACCCCGTCGGAGCTGCGCGGACGTTTCCGCAAACTTGGCTGGCGCAAGATCGTGGCATTCCAGACGCGCAATCCGCTGCACCGGGCGCATCAGGAGTTGACCTTTCGGGCAGCCCGGGAGGCGGAGGCCAATCTGCTGATCCATCCGGTGGTCGGCATGACCAAACCGGGAGACATTGATCATTTCACCCGCGTGCGGTGCTACGAGCACGTGCTTGAGCAGTACCCGGATCAGACCACGCAGCTCAGTCTGATCAACCTGGCGATG
The DNA here is from genome assembly GCA_039195135.1 of Pseudomonadota bacterium. GTDB lineage: Bacteria > Pseudomonadota > Gammaproteobacteria > Xanthomonadales > SZUA-38 > JANQOZ01. Next base: position 2,259 of record JBCCVP010000168.1, read on the forward strand.
CGCATGGGTGGACCGCGAGAGGCTGTGTGGCATGCCATCATCCGTAAGAACTACGGCTGCACCCACTTCATCGTGGGCCGGGACCACGCCGGGCCCGGCAACGACCGGGACGGTAACCCGTTTTACGGACCCTACGACGCCCAGGACCTGTTTAAAGAGCATGAAGAGGAACTGGATATCACCATGGTTCCATTCAAGATGATGGTCTATGTGGAAAACAAAGCCGAGTACATGCCGGGGGATGAGACCCAGCCCACCGACAAGGTACTGAACCTGTCCGGCACGGAATTCCGTCGTCGGCTGCGGGAAGGCCTCGACATTCCCGAGTGGTTTTCCTACCCCAAGATTGTTCAGGAACTGCGCCGCGCGTATCCGCCGCGCCATAAGCAGGGCTTTACCGTCTTCTTCACCGGCCTGTCCGGCTCGGGCAAGTCCACCGTGGCTAACGCGCTGATGGTCAAGCTGCTGGAAGAAGGGTCCCGTCCGGTGACGCTGCTGGACGGCGACGTCGTGCGTAAGAACCTGTCCAGCGAGCTGACCTTTTCCAAGGAACACCGGGACCTCAACATCCAGCGCATCGGCTACGTGGCCAGCGAGATCACCAAAAACCGCGGCATCGCCATCTGCGCGCCCATTGCCCCCTACGCCAAAACGCGGCGGGAAGTGCGGGAGATGATCGAGCCGCTGGGCGGCTTTCTTGAGATCTTCGTTTCTACACCCATCGAGGTGTGCGAAGCCCGCGATCGCAAGGGTCTCTACGCCAAAGCCCGGGCGGGTCAGATCAAAGGTTTCACGGGTATCGACGATCCCTATGAAACGCCGGAGAACGCAGAAATTGTGATCGATACGGCCGATCTGACCCCGGATCTGGCGGCTCATCGCATTCTCATCACATTAGAAAAGATGGGATATCTGCGCTAATGAGTTCCCGCTACGCCTATCACCGGCCTCACCCGTGGCACGGTTTGAACCCCGGCACACGCTCGCCGGAGGTGATTACCGTGTTCGTCGAGATGACGCCGGCGGACCACGTGAAGTACGAGCTAGATAAGGAAACGGGCTTTCTGTGCATCGACCGCCCGCAGCGAACCACCTCCCAGCTGCCCTGTCTCTACGGCTTTATGCCGCAGACGCTGTGCGCTGAGAAGGTGAATGATCTAAGTCCCCTCGCCAAAAGAGGGGACGACGATCCGCTGGACATCTGCGTGCTCAGCGAGCGACCGGTGGAGCGGGCGGAGATTCTTCTGAAGGCCCGCGTGATTGGCGGGCTGCAGATGGTGGACGACGAGGAGGCAGACGATAAGATCGTGGCGGTGCTGGACGGGGATCACGTGATGAAAAACGCCCGGGACATGGCAGACCTGCCGGAGATCACGATCGAGCGGCTGCGCCACTATTTTCTGACTTACAAGTCACCGCCGGGGGAACCGCAGAAGGTTTCCCACATCGAACCCTACGGCCGCGACCACGCCTACGCGGTGGTCAGCGCAGCTTTGGAAGACTATCGCCGTCACTACGGGGCACACGGCGCATGACGGCCTGGGACGTCTTCAACGGCGATGCCGACGGCATCTGTGCTCTGATCCAGCTCCGCCTGGATCAGCCGCGGGACGCGCAGCTTGTGACCGGGGTCAAACGGGACATCAATCTGCTGTCCCGGGTAGATGCCGGCGCCGAGGATCAGGTGACGGCCCTGGACATCTCGCTGGACAAAAACCGCGAGGGCCTGCTCCGGCTACTGGAAGCCGGCGCGCAGGTGCTTTACCTGGACCATCATTTTGCCGGGGACATCCCGGAACACGCCGGCCTCACCTGTCGCATCAATACCCAGCCGAACGTTTGCACCAGCCTGCTGGCGCATCGGGAAGTTTCCGGCCGCTGGCCACTCTGGGCGTTGGTGGGGACGGCCGGCGACAACCTCGACACGCCGGCCCGGGAGCTGGCGAAAAAGGTGGGCACGTCGGAAGCTGATTTTGATCGCCTGCGGCGCCTGGGCATCTGCGTGAACTACAACGCCTACGGTGCCTCCCTGGACGACCTGTACTTCACGCCGGAGGCGCTTTACCAGAAACTGGTCAGGTATGAATCACCGCTGGAATTTCTGGCGCAAGATGCCGCGACCTTTGAGCGCCTGGCCACCGGCTACGACGATGATTTAGGCCGCGCCGCCGCTGCCTCCATGCTGTATGACCAGCCCCACGCACAGGTCAAACTGCTGCCCGATGCAGCCTGGGCCCGGCGTGTGAGCGGCGTCTACGGCAACGCACTGGCGAACGAAGCGCCGCAGCGGGCTCATGCGGTGGTCACGGACCGGGGCGACACGCTGCTGGTAAGCGTTCGGGCACCGCTGGAAAGAAAGGCGGGCGCCGACGAGGTCTGCCGGCAGTTCGACACCGGCGGCGGGCGCGCCGCGGCGGCCGGCATTAATGCCCTGCCCCGGTCAGAGCTCGATCGGTTCATCGAGACCTTCCAGTCGCACTACTCGTAATGCGGAAAAAACGCAGACTGTCCTGGCTCACCGGACGGCCTTCCCTGGCCTCTCCCTGACCTCGCGGCTCAGCGAAGCAGGAGCAGCAACCAGTTGGCCACCAGGGCCGGGCGCTCCTGGCCCTGCACCTCAAGCACACAGTTCAGCCCCACCTGCATGCCACCGGCTTTAGGTTCGGCGCTGTCCACGGAAAACTTGCCCCGCACGGCGCTACCCGTAGGCACCATGCCGGTGAAGCGGACCTTGTTGCAGCCGTAGTTGATGACGGTGGTGGCGTCACTCCACTCCACCACCTGCCCCATCAGATGCACGAGCAGCGAAAGGGACAGAAAACCATGGGCGATGGTGCCGCCGAACTGGGCCTCTGCGCGGACTGCGTCAAGATGAATCCACTGATGGTCCAGCGTCGCGTCGGCAAACGCGGTGACCCGGTCCTGATCGATGGTCAACCAGTCGGATACCCCCAGCTCAACGCCAGACATCTGGGCGGTTTCGTCGATGGAAACGGATTTGGCCATTTCATTCCTCATGCTGTTTAGGCGGCTGTGCAAAGACGCGTAGTTTACTTGCCGCGGGGTGCCGGATGACAGACCAGTATCCGGCCCCCTGGCGCGGGCCATAGCGCGGGCCGCAAACGGCCGCTACAATGCGCGCGGTCCGCGAACGGGTGCTCACCGTGCTGCGGGAAACACCCTGGAGATACCATTGACTGACGCAAAACAGTCCGGCTGGCTGATACCCATTGGCGGCGCCGAAGAACGCACCCCCGACGCGGAGATTCTGCATCGGTTCACAGACATCGCCGGCGGCAACGACGCCCGGATCCTCGTGATACCCACGGCGTCGGAGCTGCCGGAAACCGGGCCAAGCTATGTGCGACTGTTCGAAGCCATGGGAGCGCGGTCGCGCTACATTCCCATCGACGAGCGGGAAGACTGCTTCGCCGAAGAGATTGTCGACACGCTGAAGCGAGCCTCGGGGATATTCATCACCGGCGGCAATCAGCTCCGTTTGTCGACGATTCTCGGCGGCACACCGGTAGCCCAGACAATCCGCCGCTGCCACGCCGCAGGCCTGCCCGTCGCCGGCACATCCGCCGGGGCGGCCATCATCTCCGAACACATGATCGCCGGCGGCAGCCCGGGGCCCACCCCGACGGAAAATGGCGTCACCATGGCGCCGGGGCTTGGGCTGACCAACAAGGCCATCATCGATCAGCATTTCCGCCAGCGGGACCGGCTGGGGCGCCTGCTCACTGCGCTTTCCTATAACCCCTTCGCTTCCGGCCTGGGTATCGACGAGGATACGGCGGCGTTTATCAGTCCGCGCGGTGTGCTCGAGGTTGTCGGCAGCGGCGCAATCACCGTGATTGACCCCGCGGGATTGCGCCACTCCTCCATGCACGATGCCTCCGAAGCGGACCCCATCAGCCTCATTGGCATGATGGTCCACGTGCTCACCGCCGGCGATCACTACGACCTTCGGACCCGTGAGGCCCGCGCCATTACGCTCAACTAACGCGCCGGCAGCGCAACGCCCCCGCCCAGCGAAGAATTTTGTTTGGAATTGAGAGGTAAGACGTGGTCGTCACGCCCGGCTTTGATAGCATGAGCGGTCCCAGCAGAAACTAACCATCGTGGGCCCGAAAGCCCAACGCCAGAAGCGATCCCTGCATGAAAATACTGACCACCAACGTCTACCGCGGCCCCAATCTCTACGCCCACTTTCCTGTCATCCGACAGCAGGTGGACCTGGGCATTCTCGAGGAATGGCCATCGGCCAAGATTGGCACCGAGTTTGTCGACGGGTTGGTTACGGCGCTGCCCGGCCTCGACGAGCACGGGTGTTCCTATCGTCAGCCCGGCGGCTTTGTGCGCCGGCTGCGGGAAGATGACGGCACCTGGATGGGCCACGTGTTTGAACACGTGGTGCTGGAACTGCAGGGCATGGCCGGTTCGGACGTGAGCTTTGGCCGTACCCGCTCCATCGAGGGGCAGCCTGGTTGCTACAACGTGGTGTTTCAGTACCACCAGCGGGATGTGGGTCTGGAAGCAGCCCGTATCGGGCGCCAGCTTCTCTTCAGCCTGATGCCCGACCATCTTCGGGAAGCGTTCAAGGATGAGATCGAAGCAGACTTTGCCTTTGAGAGTGAGCGCGATGATTTCATCCGCTTCGCCCAGCGCAAAGAGCTGGGACCCAGCACCGCCTCCCTGGTGGCGGCCGCCGAGTCCCGCGGCATTCCCTGGCTGCGCCTCAACGAGTATTCCCTGGTGCAGTTTGGCCACGGCTGCTTTCAGCAGCGCATCCAGGCCACGATCACCAGCAAAACCACCCATATCGCGGTAGAGATCAGCTGCGATAAGGAAGACACGCACAATTTGCTCAACGACCTGGGCCTGCCGGTGCCGCAGCAGTACATGGTGTATTCGGCTCGAAACGCCGTTCGCGCCGCGCGACGTATCGGCTATCCGGTGGTGGTGAAGCCCCTGAACGCGAACCACGGTCGCGGCGTGTCTATTAACCTCGACCACGACGACGCGGTGGCCGGCGCGTTTGACGCAGCCCGGGACCGGGGTACGTCTCGGGCGGTGCTCGTCGAGTCGTATATCGAAGGTATGGATCACCGCATGCTGATCGTCAACGGAGAACTGGTGGCCGTCGCCAAACGGGTCCCGGGGCACGTCGTCGGCGACGGTATCCACACCATTGCGGAGCTGGTCGACATTGTGAATCAAGACCCGCGCCGCGGCCTTGGCCACGAAAAGGTGCTGACGCAGATTGAGCTGGACCACCAGGCCCAGAGGCTGATGAAAAATGCCGATCTCACTGAAGACAGCGTGTTGCCCGACGGCGAAACCTTTTTCCTGCGCTCCACCGCTAACCTTTCCACCGGCGGCACCGCCGTGGATATGACCGACGTGGTGCATCCGGACAACCGCGCCATGGCCGAGCGGGCCGTGATGGCGGTGGGTCTGGACGTGGGCGGGGTGGACTTTCTAACCCAGGATATTACCCAGTCCTACAAGGACATCGGCGGTGCGATCGTTGAGGTGAACGCTGCGCCGGGCTTTCGCATGCACGTGGCTCCGTCCGAGGGGGAACCCCGGGACGTGGCCGGCAAGGTGATGGATATGCTTTTCCCGGAAGGTACGCCGAGCACCATCCCGATCGCCGGCATCACCGGCACCAACGGCAAAACCACCACCGCCCGTATGCTGTCTCACATTCTCAAAACCGCTGGTCACACGGTGGGCTCGACCTCCACCGACGGAGTCTACATCGACGGCCATCTCACGGTGAAAGGCGATATGACCGGCCCGTCGGCGGCGCAGATTGTGCTGCGGGACCCCAACGTGGACGTGGCGGTGATGGAAACCGCCCGGGGCGGCATCCTGCGCGCCGGCCTGGGTTACCGGCGCAGCGACGTGGCCGCCTGCCTGAACATCTCCTCCGATCACCTCGGCATGAAAGGCATCGACACGCTGGAGCAGCTTGCGGAAATCAAGCGGGTGGTGGTGGAGGTTGCAGACGATACGGCGGTGCTGAATGCGGATGATCCCAACTGCCTGCGCATGGCGGACTACACCCGGGCCCGGCACCTGTGCTACGTCACCATGAACCCGGCCCATGCGCTGGTCAAAGCCCACATTCAGGCCGGCGGCCGGGCCGTGGTGCTGGAGCGGGGCATCAACGGTGACATGATCACCATCTACGACAACGGCACTCATATTCCGCTGCTCTGGACACACCTGATCCCGGCCACGCTGGAAGGCAAGGCCACCCATAACGTCCAGAATGCGATGTTCGCCTCCGCCCTGGCCTACTCCATGGGCAAACAGCTGGAGGACATCCGCCACGGCCTGCGCACCTTCAACACGTCCTTTTTTCAGGCGCCCGGCCGCATGAACGTGTTCGACGAGCTGCCGTTTCGGGTCATTCTGGACTACGCCCACAATCCCGCCGCCATCCGCACCATGTGCCAGACCACAGACCGGATTGAGGTGAGCGGGCGGCGTATCTGCGTGCTGGCGGCCCCCGGCGACCGGCGGGACGAAGATGTGCTGGCCATCGGTGAAGAAGCGGCGGGCCACTTCGACCACTACATCGTCAAAGCTGACGACAATCTGCGCGGCCGGGCTGAGGGCGAGGTGCCCGAGATGCTGGCCCGGGCGCTGACCGAAAACGGCGTGGATGCCGCGACGATCGAGCAGATCCCGGATGAAACCATGGCGGTGGAGGCGGGGCTCACCCGGGCCGCCCAGGGTGACCTGCTGGTGGTATTTGGCGACAACATCACGCGCTGCTGGAAACAGATCATTCACTTCGAACCCAGCGGCACGGACCCGGCGCCGGTCACGCCCAAGCTGGTCACGCCCAGCAACGTCACCGTCGACGAGGCAGCCTTCGAGATGGACGCTGAGGACCGGCTGATCCGCGACGAGCGCGGGGTGCGACTGGCGGCCCGGGACGTGGAAGACGCGGACTGAACTGCGACCTGATGCGATTCAACCTAGTCGATTCACGACGGCTCACCGGACCGAATCTATTCAGCCCGGAAGCTGGCGCCATCTGCGAAGTGGACGTGGACGAGGACCGGCGGGCGGACTTTGCCTCCAGCTGGCTGGGCCAGGTGGGCGAGCTGCTGAAAGCCGTCGGCTGGTCCACCAGCCGCTGCTGGCCGCGCATCCACGAAACCGGCTTAAGCCTGGTGATCACTGCCCCCATCGATGCGCTCTACGCTGCCACCGAGGTGAACGAGGCCGCCGTGGAGCGGGCGCGACGCGAACTGCTAGGAATGGACCTGGAAGATCAGGAGCGGGTGCGTCAGCGGCTGCTGCGACAGATTGCAGCGGAAGCCAATCCCCGGCTGCTGGCCCTAAAGGAAGCGGCAGAGAGAAAGCGCCGTCCGCTGCTGTGGGACGACGACAAGGTCTCCATCGGCTACGGCAAAACCTGCCAGACCTGGCCCGCCGCGCAGCTGCCGGACCCGGATGACGTCGCCTGGGATGACATCAGTCCATCGGGCGCGGTACCGGTAGCGCTGGTTACCGGCACCAACGGCAAATCCACCACGGTGCGGCTGGCCGCCAGCATCGTTGAGGCCTCCGAACGCCGGGTCGGCGTCACGTCCACCGACAACATCCGCGTCGGTCACGAGCTACTGGATAAGGGCGACTATTCCGGCCCCGGCGGCGCCCGCACGCTGCTGCGCCACCCGGACACTGAAGTGGCGCTGCTCGAAGTGGCCCGAGGCGGCATGCTGCGCCGGGGCCTTGGCGTGGTGAGCGCCGACTGCGCGGTGGTGACGAACGTCGCGGCGGACCACCTCGGAGAATACGGCATCCACACCGTCGAGGAGCTGCGGGAGGCCAAGTTCATCGTGCGCAAGGCCCTGACGCAGGGTAAGCCACTGGTGCTCAACGCCGATGATAAAGGCATCGTCGAGTATGCCCGGCAGCTGCCGGCGCAGCTTTTTATCTGGTTCAGCCAGAACAGTGAACACCCGGTGATCCAGGGCCACTGCATGGCTGGAGGCAAAGCGCTGGTAGCCCACGAGGGCATGATCAAGCTGCGCCACCAGCAGGGCTTTTCGCCCATTATGCCGATCGTCGATATCCCCATTACGCTCAATGGCCAGGCTGGTCACAACGTGCAAAATGCGCTGGCGGCGGCGGCGATTGGCCATGCACTGGGCTGCGACGACACGGCGATCATCCGGGGGCTGCGGTCGTTTCGCGGCACGCCGGAGGAAAACCCGGGGCGGGGAAACATCATCACCGGCAAGGGTATCAAGGCCATAGTGGATTTTGCCCACAACGAGCATGGGCTCACCGCCGTTGCCCAAACCCTCGCGGCTATGCCGGCAAGACGTCGGCTGGTGTTGATGGGTCAGGCCGGCGACCGCAGCGATGAGCTGATCGAGGGGCTCACCCGGGCGGCGCTCAAAGCCAAGCCCGACCAGCTTGTGGTCTGCCAGCTGCCCGGTTACGAACGGGGCCGCCCGCCGACCGAAGTGCCCGCCCTGATCGAAAACGTGGCGGTAAGAAACGGCATGGATCCCGACGCGATCCACCACGCCGACAGTCCGGTGACCGGTACCCGGTTTGCGCTCAGCTGGGCCCGACCCGGAGACCTGTTGCTGATCCTGGCGCTCACCCAGCGGGGCCCCTGCCTCAAGCTGCTGCAGGAACAGCTGGGCCGGCCCTAGGGGACCCTGCTAGCCGATCCGCGCGGTGAGCAGCACGCGCTGCTCAAGCTCCGTTTCGCTCGCGTACACCCGCGCGTTGCTGAAACCCAGGCGGGTGAGCTGCGCCTCGTAGGCTTCGGGAGCGAGGCTGGCGTGATACACCGCTTCCCCCTCCACGTGGCCGATCACCTCGCCCGCCTCCGGCCCGACCGTCAGAAAAAGTTCTCCCGGTCGCTTGAGCACCCGCCGAAGCTGGCTGAGCAGCGTCAGCTGTTCGTCCGCCGTCAGGTGGAAAAATCCGTCCCAGCTGATCACCGCGTCAAAACCGTGCCCTTCAAGCGTAAGATCCCGCATGTCCTGCCGGATAAAGGTGGCTTCGGGAAAGCGGCTCCGGGCCAGCGCCAGCATCGGCTCGGAGTAGTCCAGACCGGTCACCGCAAAGCCCTGCTCCAGAAGATAGCGGTCAATGGGCTCGCCG
>JBCCVP010000169.1:0-11232 GCA_039195135.1 Pseudomonadota bacterium
GGCCTGCCCCAATGAGATGGCGCATCCTAGCCAGCCTGGTGCTCGGGCTGAGTCTGTCTGCTCCTGCGCTGAGCGCTGACAACGACGATGTCGATTACATCGAGCTGGCGTCGGTGCTGGTGCAGGACGGCAACTACGATCGGGCCGAAGAAGCGCTGCTCAACGTCGATCTGGAAAACGAAGATACAGACGTTGGTAAGTACTACGCCGTTTACGGCCTGGTGCACTTGAACCGCAGTGAGTCGGAGCTCGCGAAGATCAACTTCTATCGGGCTATCGAATCGGGATTTGTCGACGAGACGACCGGCCAGACGCCAGACGTCATCTACATTTACCTGGCCCAGGTGCACTTTGCGCTGGAGGAATACGCCGATTCCATCGCATCCATCGAGCGTGCCGGCGAGGCTGCTGCCCGGCTCTCCTCCACCTGGGTCATGCGGGCCCACGCACATTGGCTGCTCAATCAGCGGGACCAGACCTGGGTGGTGCTGGAGCAGGCGTCCGAACGATTTCCCGGAAACTACAACTTCACCCGGCGCAAGGTGTTCTATCTGATTGAGCTGGGGCTTTACCAGGAAGCGTCCGAGCTGGGACAGGACTACCTGAACGTGTCGGAGGGCACGGCGGAAGACTACGTGGCCATTGGGAACGCCATGCGCAGTGCCGGCCAGTTCGATGAGGCGCTTCGGTTTCTGGAGATCGGTTCGCTACGTTTTCCGGAAAACCTAGATCTGGCAAAGGTACTCGCCCACACCTATCTGGGGCGAGGAGATACGCTGGCGGCGGCGGAGATTTTCTACGTGGCCTCGCAGGCTGACGCTAAGCTCGTTTCGGAGGCCGCCGAACTGTACCGCCGGGCCGGCAAACTGTATCGCGCGCTGGTGCTGAACACCGAAATTCAAAATCCGGACATCAAGCTGAAACAACGCCTTGCGATTCTCCTGGAACTGGAGGAATACGCCCAGATCACGACCATGGAAACCGCCCTTCGGCGAGCCGGCCTGCTGGAGCAGGACGAGGATCTGAAATACGCCCTGGCCTATGCCTACTTCAAAACCAACCAGTTTTCCGAAGCGCGGCGATTGATGCCGTTTAAGCGACCTGATCTGTTTCGCAAAGGCGTGGAGCTGATCCGGGTCATGGAGGAATGTGGCGCTGAGTCATGGCGCTGCAGCTGAGGTCGGTTCATGCGCGTGTGCTACATAACTCTGCTGATTGCGCTTTGGACGCCGGGTATTCTCAGCGCCCAGGAAGCTTCGCTGCCGGCCGAAGACACCACCGCCAACACCTCTGACACCCCATCCGCTGCAACCGTTGGCGACGCCCAACTATCACTTTTTGTCTTCAAAAGCGGTGTACCTCAGGGCGAAGTCGACGTCCGTACGGAAGCCAGCCTCGGCGTTACGGACGATCGCGGCGCGCTTTTTTTCGAAATTGCGCCAGGCCAGCACACGCTTGTACTGGCAAAGGCTGAAGAGACGCTCGTCGAGATTCCGCTGGATCTGATTCCCGGGGAAAACGCTCAGCTACTGATCTCCATCTACGACGACGGGCGACCGGCGAGCGTCGTCATCGATAGTTCGAACAAGGGACAGGTGGTCGCCGACCCCGAGTCGGAGGTTCCCGCGGGCGATCCGGGCATGCTCTCCGGGCGGGTGTTTTCGGTAGAGTCGGGCGAAGGGGTTGCGGGCGCGCGCATCTTTGTCAGCGGTACGCCGGTAGACCTGGAGACGGACGAGGACGGCAACTTTGAGGTCTCGCTGCCTGCCGGAACCTATTCCCTTTCGGTCATGCACAGCCAGCATGCCACCCTCACCCGAGACGGCATTGAAATTGTCAGCGATGACACCACGCCGCTGGAGCTCGAACTGGTGCCGGCGGGGCTGGAGCTGCCGGAATTTGTGGTGCTGGAACCGTTTGTTGAGGGTAGCCTGGCCTCTGTCATCGAAGAGCGTCGCACCTCATCAGCGGTCACTGACATCCTGGGGGCGGAGCAGATCTCCAAAGCCGGTGACAGTGACGCGGCGAGCGCGCTGCGGCGCGTTACGGGACTGACGCTGGTCGACGGGAGCTTTATCTATATCCGGGGTATGGGGGAGCGCTACTCAACCACTCTGATCAACGGTGCCCAGGTGCCCAGCCCGGATCCAACCCGCCGGGTGGTCCCGCTCAATCTGTTCCCCACTTCCATCATCGGCAATGTCGCAGTCCAGAAATCATTCTCGGCCCAGGTGCCCGCTGAGTTTGGTGGCGGTACCGTAGATATCCGCACCCGCGGAATTCCCGAGTCTCGCTTCTTCAAAGTTGGGTTTTCCCTGGGCGGGGACGCGGAGGTGACCGGCGGCGAGTTTTTCACCTATGACGGGGGCGGCAGCGACTGGACCGGCTTCGACAACGGCGCCCGGGACCTGCCGAGCAGCCTTGAAGCAGCCATAGCGACGCAGCGTCTTTGTGTGCAGTCCCGCTTCTCGCCCGACTGCCCAACCGCCGAAGAGGTGGAAACCTTTGGCGAAGACTTGTCCGGTGAGTTTACGCCGGAGGAAGAAGATGGCCCGGTCAACTTTGGCTTTGACGTGAGCTACGGTGACCGCTTCGACTTTGGCAAATGGACGCTCGGATTTCTGAGCGCCGTGAACTACAGCCAGGGCTGGGACGTCAACGACGAGCAGCGAAACCAATGGACCGCCTCTGACGGCGCGGACGGGGAAACGGTGCTGAACCTCAATCGCTCGTTCAGCGTGAACCGCAGTCTTCGCGACATCGCCCTGAGCAGCTTTGTCACTGGGGAAGCCAGCTATACGGAAGCACACCGATTGCTTTACACCGGCCTCTACGTGCGGACGACGCAGGATGAGACCCGCCGCGATCTGGGGTTCGACCGCAATTTCGACGATGAGCGCCTGATTTCGCGAACGCTGCTGGAGTGGATCGAAAACGAACTGCTGATGCATCAGCTGACCGGTGAGCATCTTTTGCCATTTGGCGACGTAAAGCTCGACTGGCAGGCCACCGACTCCCGGGCCCGCCGCCTTTCGCCAAATACCCGGTCCTATCGCTACAACCAGAATCAGGAAGGCATCTTTGAGCTCAATCCGTTGGGCAGTGAACCCAACGTTGAGTACGCCAATCTAGTCGATAACAGCCGCACCTATCGGCTGCGCGCGACTGTGCCCTTTGGCTGGCGTTCGGTCTTTTCTGGGCAGCTGGCGGTCGGCGCCGAGAGGATCGACCGAAATCGCGATTCGTCGATTCGACGCTTTACCTACCGCTATTTCCCCGCCGCCCGTCGGGACGTAGACCGCACGGTCCCGCTGGAGGACATTCTCACCGACGACAACCTGCGTGCGGCGTTCATCCAACTCCAGGACAACACGCAGGTCACCGATTTCTATACGGCAATTCAAGAGCAGGATGCTTATTTCCTTGAGCTCGACAATACGTTCTGGGATCGGGTTCGAGTGACCCTTGGAGCGAGAACGGAGAAAAACCTTCAGGAGGTAATCACCGATTCCCCGTTTGAAAACGTGGAGCCCGCGGTGGCCACGCTGGACACGGACGATACGCTGCCGGCAGCGGCCGTGACCTGGTTCATCAACGACGGCATGCAGCTGCGTCTCAGCTATGGCGAAACCGTCGCCCGCCCGGACTTTCGTGAATTGACAGAATCCCCGTTTGTCGATCCGCTCACCGACGCCATTACCATCGGTAACCCCGACCTGGTGCCGTCCAGCCTCGAACACCGGGATATTCGCTGGGAGTGGTATCCGTCGGCTAGTGAAAGCGTTTCTGTGGCCTATTTTGAAAAAGACTTCATCAACCCGATCGAAATTGTGCTCGAACCCGGCGAGACCCGTCGCCAGCGGCTGCAGAACGCGCTGGGGGCGCAGAATCGCGGCATCGAGGTGGAAGCTCGGAAAGAACTCGCCGGGCTGCTGCCCTGGCGGTGGGCGGACCGTCTTACCGTCGCCGGAAACTTCTCGATCATCGAATCTGAGATCCAGCTCGACCCCTCCCAGGCACTTTCCGTCACCAATGCCAACCGACCTCTTCAGGGACAGTCCGAGTACATCGCCAATCTGCAGATCGAGTACGTTGACGACAATCGCGGCATCGAGTCAACGCTGGTATTCAACACCTTCGGGGAGCGTGTGTCATCCGCTGGGCTGCTGGAACAGCCGGACGTTTACGAAGAGCCGTTTAACCAGCTGGATTTCATTTTCGGTAAAACCTTCGATCAGGGACTGGAGCTTGAACTCAAGCTGCGAAACATCCTCGACGACGAAATACTTTTCACCGTAGGCAATGAGGTTTTTCGGACCTACAAAAAGGGTCGAGCGGCCTCCGTATCGCTTAAGTATTCGTTCTTTTAAGCCCAAAACTCGTACCAAATGAGGCCACTTCCGCCCCGTAACAAATCTGCAATCTCGCAGTCATAATTCCGTCTCAATCCCTCTCTACCCTGCCCGTGGCTGAAATAGATACCCGGCCCTCACAGTAACCACACTAGTTCCCAGGGAGCATCCCATGCGTAAGATTCTCGCCCGCGCGATCGTTGCGTCGTCAGTATTGGCGGCACCGGCTTTCGCTACGACAGTAGACACCTCATTCCCCGAAGTCTGGTTTTCCAACCAGGTCGGAGGAAACGGCGCACAGCTCAGCTTTGTTGACGCGCCCGGCTCGCCGGAAACGGCGCGTACCGGTCGCACGGCCTTTTTCGCCTTCTACACCAACACGGAAGAGGACAGCGGGCCGATCTGGGTTGCCACGAGTTTCAACCCGGTTCCGGGCGTTAATCAGTACACCGTGCCGCTGATCACTTCCTCCGGCGGGACCTTTGTTCCCGGTGCTGCGGTTACCGCCAGCAACCTGGATACCGACGCGGTTCTGACGGTCCACAGCTGCGACCGCATCACGCTGGACGTAACCCCGGAAGGTGATTTCTCCGGCATTGCGGCGGGGACCATCGAGTTCTCGGCTGATCTGACGGGTGCTGTGGAAGGCTCGTCTTCCGTTTGCCCCTACCAGGACGAAGTACCTGAAACGGCCGCCGCGACTGATCCGATCTGCGCCGCAGGCGGTGGTAGCACCCTCGTTCCCGGGGTTTGCGTAGTTCCCGGTGCGGTCTACACCCAGGACCTGGTCTGGGCCAACAACGTACTGTGGCTGTATGACGGCCAGGTGGAGATTGGTGACGGCACCACCACTAACACGCTGCACGTAGACGCCGGCGCGACAGTAGCCGGTCGCCCGGATTCGGTGCTGGTGATCAAGCAGAACGCCAACATCATCGCTGAGGGTAATCAGGAAAGCCCGATTATCTTCACCTCTGAAGCGGACGTTGACCCAGCCCAGACTCCGGCCGCCGGTGACGTAGCAGGGATCGTGGTGACGGGCCTGGCCACCATCAACGGCTGCACCGACACGTCGGTGACTTGCGTGCTGACGGACGAAGCGCTCAACCAGTTCCCCTACGGCGGTGACAACGACCTGGATTCCAGCGGTCGCATGCGCTACGTCCAGGTCCGCTACACCGGTCGCGAAGTGCTGCCCGATCGCGAGATCCAGGGCCTGTCCCTGTTCGGCGTTGGCGCCGGTACCGTGTTCGACCACATCAACGTTTTCCGTTCTACCGACGACGGCGTAGAGTTTTTTGGCGGCACCGCCAACATGCGTCACCTGGTTGTCGTCGGCGCGGACGATGACAGCATCGACTGGGGTTTTGGCTGGCGCGGCAAGATCCAATACGCGCTGGTGCTGCAGGAAGAAGGCTTCGGTGACCGCGGCATTGAGGCCGACAGCAACGAAGACAACTTCGACCTCACGCCCCGGGCCCAGGGCCAGTTCGCTAACCTCGGCATCATCGGCGCTTCCACCGCGGACAACGGCGCGAAGTTCCGCCGCGGTACGCTGGTGAAGATGTGGAACACCTGGATGGTTGGCACCGGTGACGAGTGCATCGATTGGGACGATGATTCGACCTATACGGCCGCCGGTTCCCCGGGCAGCCCCACCGGTGATCATATCTACGCCAACAATCTGTTCGACTGCACCAACGGTGCGTTCGAAGACAGCTCCAGCGATCCGTACAACGTGAGCGATTTCATCAGCGCGTTCCCGGGTATCGAAACCGGCACCACGCTGCAGCTCGACGGCTACATTCCGGTTCCCGGTTCCAGCGTGTTCGACGGCTTCATCGGCCTCGACCCGGCCGCAGAAGCGGTTCCGGACACGGACTTCTTCGATCGCAATACCTACGTCGGTCCCTTCGCCAGCCCTGACGACGATTGGACCAAGCCCTGGAGCTTCGGTCTGCCGGGCGTCAGTCGCTAGCTCGCGACCAACAAGGCAACACAAGAACGGCGCTCAGGGATGGGCGCCGTTTTTTTTGTGTTAACGAACTGCCACAAAACCGTCCCACCGCTGTAACAGCGCACCAGCAAACTGCGCGCGAAATCCTTGCAACGCACACGTAGCTGCAAAGGAACGCCTGGGATGAAGAACCAAATCCGCTCGCTGTTCGTCTCCGATGTCCACCTCGGCACGCCGAACTGCAAAGCCGACTACCTGCTGCGGCTGCTGCGGGAAAAACAGATGGATCAGCTTTACCTGGTCGGCGACATCGTCGATATCCAGGCTTTTGGCGCCCGGCCCTACTGGAGCCGGCAACACACGGAGGTCGTCGAGACCATCCTCGCGTTAGCTGACGAGGGAACCCGGGTGGTCTACGTCCCGGGAAACCACGACGCCCAGTGTCGCGCGTTTGTGGGGGATCACTGGCGCGGCGTGGAGATCCATCAGGAAGTCGACTACACGGCCCGCGACGGTGCTCGTTTTCGTATCCGTCACGGGGATGAGCTGGATGAACTGGGTCACGGCAGCAGCTGGCTCGAAAGTGTCGGTGAGACCCTCTACGGGTTCAGCTGCCGCCTGAACACCTGGTACAACGCCGCCCGGCAGCGTTTTTCGCTGAACTACACGCCCTGGTCCATTAGCGTGAAACGCCGCCTTTCCAAGGCCATGGCCTACGTCCAGTGCTTTGAGGACCGGGCCCTTGCGGAAGCCCGCCGGATCGCCGTCGACGGCTACATCTGCGGCCACATTCACTTCGCCAACGTGCGCTGCGAGGGGGGTGTCGCCTACATGAACGACGGCGACTGGGTGGAACACTGCACCGCCCTCTGTGAACTCCCGGAGGGTGGGTTCGAGCTGTGGCACTGCGCCGATCGCTACCAGAAGCTGGCGGAACTACCCCTTAACTGGTGGATGGGTGACACCCTGCCCACCGCCGCCTGATCAGACACAGGAGGTCCCATGATCGACTCAAGCGAACGTTATCAGTCACTGCCCGGCGAGCCTTACATGAGCGAGGGGCAGATCCGCTACTTTGAAGACAAGCTGCGCCGCTGGCGCGCGGAGCTGCTGCGGGCGTCCCGCCAGACGATTGAGGAGCTGCGGAATCAGCAGCACGATGTGGGTGATGAGGCGGATGAATCTACCCGGCTCGAAGCGCAGCAGTTTGAGTTGCGCACCCGCGACCGCTACCGCAAGCTCATCCGCAAAATCGACGAGGCCCTGGAGCGGCTGGCGGACGGCAGCTACGGCTACTGCGACCTCACCGGTGAGCCGATTGGCCTCGCGCGGCTGGAAGCCCGTCCCATTGCCAATCTCAGCGTCGAGGCGCAGGAAATCAAGGAGCGCCAGGAACGGCGCGTGCGCCGCCAGGGTAACCGTTCGCTGTACGCCTCGTTTTAGCCTCGGGCGGCAGAAAAGCGGTCAGGGAAACGGGATGAAAACCTGATCGCGCGGTAAACTGGTGGTTTGATGACCATCGCGACTCTGCGCTGTGCTTTTCCTGCTTAGATTAATCGCTGCCACCCTGCTGCTCAGCTGCTGGGGCCTGCCGGCCTTGGCCCAGGCGCCGGTCCGCGTCGAACAGGCGGTGAGCCGGTCTGTGCTGCAGGAAATGACGGCCAGCGGCACCGTCACCTCCCTGCGCAGCGCCGTGCTCTCCTCCCAGGTTTCCGGGCTGGTGCGCGCCGTCGCGGTGGACGAGGGCCATCGCGTGCAGGCTGGCGAGACCTTGATCGAGCTGGACGCGGAGCTCGCGGAACTAGCACTGGCGCGCGCTCAGGCACAGCTCAGGCAGCAGCAAATTGCGCTGGATGATGCCCGCCGACGGCTGGCGGAGGCGCAAAAGGTCGGAGCCAGTCAGGCCATCGCCCGTACCCAGATTGCTTCGCTGGAGGCCGAGGTGGCGGGTAGCGAAGCGGGCCTTACCGCCCAGCAGGTTGCGGTCAAGGAACAGGAAGCCCGCGTTCGCCGCCATCGGGTACTGGCGCCCTACGATGGCCTGATCAGCCAGCGGGATGCGGAGCTGGGGGAATGGGTCAATCCCGGAGATCCGCTGCTGCAACTTATCGCGATGGACGAACTGCGTTTTGATTTTCGCGTCAACCAGTCCTACAGCGGCGCTTTGGAGATCGGCACGCCCGTCCGCATTGCGGTCGACGCGCTGGGTGGTCAGGAGATAACCGGTCGGGTGACCGCTGTGGTCCCGGTCAACGATCCGGCGGTGCGTACGTTTCTGGTGCGGGCGGTGAGCGACGAGGCTTCGCCGGCCCTGGCCGTAGCGCCGGGCATGTCCGTGAGCGGCAGCTTTCAGCTCGACACGCGCCAGTCCGGCGTGGTGGTGCCCCGGGACGCGATTCTGCGCTACCCCGACGGCCGCATCACGGTCTGGGTGGTGGATCCGCAAAGCCTGACCGCTTCGGAAAAGGCGGTGGAAATTGGACTGGAGTTTGAAGGGCTGGTGGAGGTCAAACGCGGTATTGCGCGGGGCGACCGGGTGGTGACGCGGGGTAATGAGTCGCTGCGGGAAGGGCAGGCCGTTTCGCTGGCGGAGCAGGGGTCGGGCTGATGTTCGAAGCCATCATCCGCAACGGCATCCTCACCACGGTGGCGGCCCTGATCATCTGCGTGGTGGGGCTGGTGGCGGCCCTGCGGGTTCCGGTGCAGATGATTCCTGATCTGGAAGTTCGCACCGTGTCGGTGGAGACCCGCTGGCCGGGCGCCACGCCGCAGGATCTTGAGCAGGAGATCCTGATCGAGCAGGAAGAGTATCTGCGCAGCCTGCCCAATCTTCGGCGGCTGGAGTCGTCCGCCTCCAGCGGCAGCGCTGTGATTGAGCTGGATTTTCCCTTCGGCGTGGATATGACGCAGACCCTGATCGAGGTTAATAACGCCCTCAACCAGGTGCCGTCTTACCCGGAAAACGTCGACGAGCCGCGGGTTTACGCCAGCTCCTTTTCCGCCAATTCGTTTATGTACTTTGTCATCGCGCCCCTGCCGGGGAATCCCCGCGGGCTCGACATGGACATGATGCGGGACTTTATCGTCGACCACGTGCGATCCCGTCTGTCCAGCGTTCGCGGGGTCTCCCAGGTCAATATTGCCACCGGTGCTGATCGGCAGATCCAGGTGCTGGTGGATCCAGCCCGGCTTGCTGACCGGCAGCTGACGATCAGCCAGGTGCGAAATGCCATTCGCAGCAGAAATCGAGATGTCTCCGGCGGCGACATCGAAAGCGGCAAACGACGTTACCTGCTGCGGACCGTCGGTCGGTTTCAATCGCTCAGGGATCTGGAGAGTCTGGTGATTGCGCAGCGGGGCGAGTCGATTACCCGGCTGGTGGATGTCGCTGAGATCAAGCTTGATCACTTCGAAGTCAGCGCCCGGGCATTTCTGAATGGCGATCCTGTGACCTTTGTGTCGGTCAATCGGGAAGCCGGCTCGAACGTGATCGACATCAAATACGCCATGATCGACGCGGTGGCTGAGGTCAATCAGCAGGTGTTGGAACCGGCCGGCATGATCATGACGCTGGTGGCTGAGGACGCCGGCTACGTTGAGGCGTCCATTCGCAACGTGTGGACAAATCTGTCGCTGGGGGCGGTTTTTGCCGCGACAGTGATGTTTCTGTTTTTGCGCTCCGTCCGGGCCACCGCGGTGGGCATCATCGGCATACCGATCTGTACCATTGCAGCGTTTATTGGTCTGCTTGTCGCCGGCCGCACGATCAATGTCATTTCCCTTGCCGGCGTTGCGTTTGCCATTGGCATGACGCTCGATAACAGCATCGTGGTCATCGAATCGATTGAGGCGGCTCGCCGCCGGGGTCTGAACCGGATCCGAGCTGCGATTGAGGGCGTCAGCGGCGTATGGTCTGCGGTGCTGGCCTCCACGCTGACGACCATCTTGGTGTTTGTGCCGGTGCTGTTTATTCAGGAAGAAGCCGGCCAGCTCTACTCCGACGTCGCGGTGGCGATCGCGGCGTCGATTATGGCGTCCATGCTGGTGGCCATCACGCTGATACCAACCGCCAGCGCCCGCCTGTCCTTCGGTACCGAAGAGCGCGAGTTCCAAGACAGTAGTCTCAAGCGGCGCATTCTTTCCGGCATTGACCGGCTGCTGACGTCACCCCGGCGACGCTGGACCACCATTGGCACCACCGTCGCGGTCAGCGGGCTGACCATGGTGCTGCTGACTCCGCCTGCCGAATACCTGCCGGAAGGGGAAGAAGCCAAAGTGTTTGCGTTGATGAGCACACCGCCGGGCTACAATCTCCGAACGGTAGAAGCGATCACCGATGAGGTCCTGGAAAGCTTGCTGCCCCACGTGCAGGCTGATCCCGGGCCTTTTGACCGGGGCGAGGAAACGATGCCACCGGTGCGCTATCTCAACGGCTCCTACTCGGCAGAGCGCCTGCGCATTATCTCTGAACCGGTGCGGCGTAAAGATATCGACGCCATGATGGCAGCGCTGACGGAAAAATTCCGTCAGTATCCGGGCATGCGCGCTTTTGCGGCCCGGGGTTCCATTATTTCCAGCAACGATGGCGGTACCCGGAGCATCAACCTGGATCTTTCCGGGCCTGATCTGGGTGTCATCTACGCCGCTGCGGATGCCACTATGCGCCGGGCTGAAGCGGTGCTGGAAAGCCCGCGAATCCAGTCCACACCCTCCTCTCTCACGCTGTCCCAGCCGCTGATTGAGGTGCATCCGGACTGGACCCGGGCGGCGGAACTGGGCCTGAGCGCAGCGGACCTTGGGTACACCGTCGCGGCGCTGACCGATGGCGCCTTTGTCGATGAGTTTTTTGAGGGCGATAACAAGATCGACATCTACCTGTACGGTCCCGACGGCAATCAATCTGATCTGGCCGGTCTTGATGAA
>JBCCVP010000170.1:0-11205 GCA_039195135.1 Pseudomonadota bacterium
GCGCGGCTGAAGCTCAACCTGATCTTCCGCCCGGCCGGCCCCGGCGGCACCAACGGCCAGCAGATTGAAAACCACAGCGTGGTGGAGGTGGTGCCGGGCGAAGCGGCGGAAAACCGCATCGGCGTCGTGGTGCACGAACTGGCCCACTACCTGTTTGGCGAAGCCAGCGAAGCCTGGCACCGTCAGCGGCTGGAGGGTGCCGTCAACGCAGGCTCCCCGGCCGCCGCCGGAGCGCTCGGGCTGATGGATGAGGCGCTGGCCACCGCGGTGGGCAACGGCGCCCTCGAGCAGCGGCTGCGCCCGCCGCCGGCGTTCGAAAACTACCGGGCCACACCCCTGTCCTTTTATAACGATCCGCAGATCGACGCGGCGGCGAAGCTGATTCTCGACAAAACCCAGGACTACCTGCGCCGCGGCGCGGTGCTGGATGGTGACTTTGTGGCGTTTTACTTCGCCCAGGTGGTTGCCGCCCTGGCACAGCCACTGGATACGCTGGAACGGCGCCTGGCGGTGACCAACGTGGTTGTCGGAGATCCGGCGCTCGCGCCGCTGTGGTCGGCGCTGCGGTCCGCCCTTGGCACCCGCAGCGTGTGGACCTACGGGCCCGACGATGACCTTAAAAGCTCCATTCTCGTCCGCCATCCCTACCTGCACGGCGTGGTGCTGGCCCGGCCGGATCAGCTGCCGGATCTGCTGCAAGCCCTTCAGGAGACCGCACTGTCCGCCTCCACGCTGCCCGGCGCGTGCACGCTCAAGCGCCGGTCCGGTCCGGGCCTGCTTTATCTGGTACCCGTGAACGAGCTGCCCGAGGCCACCGCGCTGCTCGCGCGGATGCGGCAGGCCGCACCCTGCCCGGTACCTGAGGGAGCCGCGCTTCAGACGTAGAGAAAATAGGTGCTGATGATGTACTTGTTACCGCTGATCGGCACCAGGCCGGCGTGGGCGTACATCCAGTAGGGCGGAAACATGATCAGCCGCCCGCGCCGGGCCCGAACCTTGATATCGAGCTCCGTGAACACGGTTTCGCCCCCCTCCTCCACGTCGTTGAGGTACCAGAAGCAAACGAGAAACCGCTTGCCGGAAACCCGATCGTAGGCATCCACGTGCTCGTCGAAGCGATCCTGGCGCCCGGCCCGGTAGCGCTTGATGCGGAAAGCCTCGTAGTCGTGTTTGTCCGGAAACCGCCCCGGCACGTCCGCCTGGTAACGCTCAAGCCAGTGGTTCTTGGCCTTTTCCAGCATCAGGTTTGACTCGGCCCATTCCGGGCTGCCGTCGATCACCAGTTCGTCAAACTGGCGCAGCACATCGTGCCGCTGCGTGGCCCCCTGGGTGCGATCAAATGCGCGCACCGTGCGGTCGCAGAAGTCCCCGGGCAGGGCATCGTCGTAGACCCGGATCAGCTGAGAAAGGCGTCGGTTCAAATCACCGTCTCCTGCGCGCCAAACAGGTTCCGTTCCCGCACCGCCGTGCGGCACAGCCACTTTTCGCCGGCGGTAATAGCGGTGCCCTCGTGGAGGGACGCATCGTCCGGCAGCCCCTCCACGGTGACGTTGTAGTGCACCACGGCGCTGCCGTCCGCGCCGGCAATGGTCGGCCCCCCGTGGCAGTACACCGTTTCGCCGCCGGCCTCCGGCGCCACCAGGTAGACGAGCGCGGTGACCAGCCGCTGCCCGCCCCGGTCTCCCTGGCCCCGGTGCACCGCCATGCGGGCTGAATCAAAGTAGTCGACGTGCGGGGCGTACTGATGCCCTTCCCGGTAGCGCAGCACCGACATCGGCTCAAAGTGCTGTTCGCTGATCTGCAGCACCTGCGCCCAGCGACGCTGCACCACCCGCACCACCGGGGTCACCAGATGCGGGCCGAAAACCGCACACTCGCCCTCAAACTCGTCAATTTCCACCACCTTGCTGTCGCGCCGGGCGTCCTCGGTGCTCACCAGAGATCCGGCCGCGTTGCCAAGTACGTGCAGCCGCTCCTCGTGGTTCAGGAACGCGTCGGCCGCAAACACCCGCGGGTTCCAGCACAGCGGCTTGAGCATTGGCCGCGGCCGCGGCAGGGGCCCGTCGGATCCCCGCTCGGCGCTGCTGAAGCTAAGGGCCGGTTCCTGCAGGGTCAGAAACTGGCGCCGCACACAGGCCTGGAAGGCGGCGGGAAAGCCGGGATCACTCTCGGGGACGGTGATAGCGGTGACCGCCTGGCCCAGGCCCCGGATCGTATCCATGAGTCGCTGGGCCCAGGCGTCCCCAGCCTGCCGCTGCGCATCCGTCAGGCGCCCGCTGAGCTGCGCCCGGCGCCGCTCAGCGGCGGGAAAGCCTCGGCGGCAGGCCAGGTCCAGCCAGGCCCAGGCCAGGTCCGGACGGGCCGGTACGCCCTGCCCCTCCAGATAGCGTTCGGTCAGCAGCGCAAACGCCAGCGTGTCGCCCTGCGCCGCGGCCTGGAGAATCAGGTCCGTCGCCGCCCCATCATCCGCCTCGCAGCCGATGCCGTGGCTGCGCAGCAGGGCCAGCTGGGTAAGCGCTGCCGAATAGCCGGCCGCCGCCAGCCCGTCGAGCTGGGCAAGAGCCGCGCCGTCGTCCACCGGGCCGCCGTAGCCGAACAGGTTGACGTCCGCCAGCCGCAGGCAGGCTTCCGGATGCCCCTGCTGCGCCGCCGCCCGATAGTTTTCCCGCGCCCGGGTGGCCGCATCCGGCAAACCCGGATACTGGCTCAGCAGGTGCCCCAGCAGGAGCTGTCCGTCCACCCAGCCGGCCCGGGCCGACGCTTCGATCAGGGCCAGGCCCTCGGCAAACGCTTCGCTATCGGGCGCGGCACCGGACACCAGTTCGCGGCCGCGCTGCTCCGCAGCTCGTGGATCAGCGGCGTTGCCCGGGACCGCGTCGGAACCGGCATTGGGCTCGGGGTCATTCATGGGTCGGCATCATAGCCAAGCTCAAGCCCAAGATCATTCAGCGCCGGCAGCACCTCGCGCAGGTGCTTCCGGTAGTGGCGCCAACGTCCCCGCGCCCGCTGATAGATCGGCTCACTCACCTGGTCAAAGCTGGGCGTGTTGATGCGCTGACCGCGCAGCCCGGCCCGGTAATCGGCCATGGGCGCCTGCCAGCTGAGATCCAGAAAGGTGAGCAGACGGCGCACCTGGGCCTCCGGGTCCTGCACGAGAGATTCATAGCGCAGCTCAGCAAAGCGCACTGGGAGCGTGCGAAGGCACCTAAGCCCCAGCCGCAGCACCGCAGCGTAGTAACGCACTGCGTCGGGCAGGTTAAGGAAATGGCTCATGGCGTCGTTGGCGCCGAAAGTCTGCAGGTAACAGCTCAGCACCACGTCCCGCGGATCGCGTAGCGCCAGAATAAACCGCGCCCGGGGAAACAGGCGCCAGATCGGCGCCACAAAACCCAGATTCAGCGGCAGCTTGTCCAGGATCACGGGGGCCGGACCGCCGGCGGCCGCCTCGGCGCGCCGGCGATACGCGCTGCGCAGGGTGGCCCGCTCATCGACACCAAAAGGCTCTAGGTTGAGGCCGCTGCCGGCGGTGCGCGCCAGCAGCTCGTGCAGCGTAGGCTGTTCCTCCACCACCGCGATGTCCGTGTGGGCCCCGAGCATGCGATCCGCCAGCGTGGTGCCGGACCTCGGGAATCCCACCAGAAAAGTCGGCTCCGGGCCGTCCTGGGGCGTCTCGGCTGCCCAGGCCCGCAGCCGATCCTCGCTCAAGGCTCCGGTCAGCGCGTCGATAACGTCCAGCGCGTACACGCTGGTGCCCCGAGCCTGCTGGAAAGCCGGCGTGGCGGCAAGCGTCTGGTTGGCCTGTGTCGCCGCCTGGAAGGCGTCGTCCCACTGCGCCTGGCGATCGTAGAGGCGCGCGAGCTGCCCCAGGGCCAGGGCGCGGTTGGCGGGCGCTACCGCTGCAGAACTGCCCAAACGCTCAAATACCGCCTGCGCCTCGGCAGGCTGCTTCAGCTGCGCCAGGGCCCGGCCCCGGGCCAGCGCCGCCTGGGCGTGATCCGGCGCATGGGCAAGCACCGTGTCGGCCAGTGCGAGGGCCTGCTCCGGCTGATTGCGCTCCAGCGCCAGGTGAGCAAGGCCAGCACCAGCGGCGGCGTGCTGCGGATCCTTGCGCAGCACCGCCCGCCAGTCCGCCTCGGCGGCCGCGTCGTCGTGCAGCTCAAGGGCCAGGGCGCCGCGCTGGTAGCGCAGCGCCGGGTCCGCGTTCGCAATACCCGCCCAGGATTCCAGCGCCGCCCGGAGCTGCCCCTGCTGGCGCAGCGCGAGCCCCAGGTTCCTGGCGATGGCGCTGTCGCCCGGGGCCAGCGCCGCTGCCCGCTTAAGCGTTTCACTGGCGGCTGCGTCTTCCTTCAGGCCAAGCTGAGCCAGGCCCAGCAGATGCAGCACCTCGGCGCGCTCGCCGGCCTGCAGCAGCCGGCGGCAGATCTGCGCAGCATCGGTAAAGCGCTGCTCCTGGTACGCGCGGACGGCGTTCGCCACGGTGGCGGCGGATCCAGGCTGCCCCGGGGAGGTGCTCATCTCAGGCGGGCGACGGTGTCACGTCAAACGAGATGCTGATGCGCGGCTGCTCGCCCCGATGGGGAATGGTGCGGTGGAACAGATAACCGGGAAACAGCAGCAGCTGACCGGGCTGCGGGTGTTCAACGCGCACCGAGGTCTGCTCCACCTGGGGCAGGTCCGCGTGGGGCCGGCCAAATTCAATGGCTCCGTCATCGCCCGTTCCCGGCGGCACCTGCACGTAGTAGGCCCCGGACAGCCAGGATTCTTCGTGGATGTGCGTATCGATGAGGCCGCCATCCCGCACGTAGGTGGCCCAGATATTGAGCTGATAGTCCGGCCCGGGTATCGCCCGCAGGAACGGATCGTCCAGGTTGGGCGTCAGGCGCTGCCGCAGCGCCTCGATTGCGTGCCGTAGACCCACCTCAAAGCCCGCAATGGCGGGCGTGCGGTCGGCGGTGAGATCGTCTGTCAGGCCGCCGTTGCGGGCGGCCAGGCCCAGCGGCTCCCAGCGCATGCGGGAGTGGCCGGCAATATCCTGCGCCAGCGCCTCGTTGAACGCCGTCAGGGACGCAAACGACGGCGGCACCGGCAGCGTTTCGGTGTACACGTGCCGCTCAAGGCCCAGCCAGGCGTCCGCCTCACTTCGGGATTGGCTGACCGCCGCCGCCACCGCCCGGTGCGCAATACTGCGCTGGTCGCCCGGGTCGAGCTTAAGACTGTGATCCAGCGCCGCCAGCGCCCCGGCCGCGTCATCGGCCCGCAGGCAGGCAATGCCCAGCTGGCGATGGATCTCCGCCGATGCCGGATAGCGGCCGGCCGCTGCCCTAAGCTCAGCTACCGCCGCCCGCGGCTCGGTCAGCGCAAGCGTATCGCCAAGGGTCAGCCAGTGGGCAGGGGTGGGCCTAAGAGTAAGCGCCCGCCGCGCGAGATCCAGGGCGGCCGGCAGCGCGCCCTGGCGCCGATAAACCAGCGCCAGGCAGTGGGCCGCGGACGCGTTGCGCGGATCCGCTTCCAGCACCTCGGTCGCGAGGCCAGCCGCCTCCGCAACCCGCTCCGGATCGGTGTGACCGGATAGAAGCGACGCCAGATTAAGCCGGATGCGCTGCGAGTCCGGTGCCGCCGCGAGGGCTTCCCGGGCCAGGGTAATCGCGCCTTCCCGGTCTCCGGTGGCTTTCAGCGCGGCTGCCCGGGCGTCGAGGAGATGCGGCGGCGGCGGTCCCGGGAAACGGTCAAGAAACGTCAGCGCCCAGCCAGGCTGCCCGGCGTCGATCAGGCTCTGCACGGCGCTCAGCACCGGGCTGGCCCTGCCGTTCCCGGCCGCGTGAGAAAACGCGGTGAGCGCAGCCTCAAAGTCGCCCTTGAGGACCAGCGCCTGGCCCAGCTGCACCTGCAAGCCCAGCCGATCAGGGTGTGCGGCCAGGACGGGACGGGCCGCCTCCAGCACCGCGTCCGCGCGACCGGCCGCGAGCAGCGTGGCACACAGCGCCTCCGTCACTCCCTCCTGGTTCGGGGACTGACGGTAACCTTCCTTCAGGTGCTCAAGGCCTTCGTCGAGCTGTCCCTGCTGCGTCAGCAGCTGCCCCAGGCTGATTCGCGCCGCCACGTGAGCCGGCTGCTGCGCCAGCGCCTGCTGCCAGGCGTGCCCGGCGGCTTCACCGTTGCCCCGCTGGCTTTCCACCAGGCCGAGGTTGAACCAGGCATTCGGGTCCCCGGCGCGGACCTCGAGGTAGCGCTCAAGGTGCTTAACGGCGGCGTCGGTTTCGCCGCTGCGCAGCGCCACCATGGCGAGAAACTGCTGCGCCTCGGGCCGGCGGGAGCTTCGCGCCAGCTGCCGGGCCTGCGCCACATCGCCCCGCTTCAGCGCCTGCTCCGCAGACCACAGGGGATCGGCGTTCACGTGCGCAGCCAGCCGGTGATCGCCAGGCGCGGCTCGGTGACAAACGGCGCCACGGCGGATACGCAGTGGTCCGTGGGCACCCGAAACAAGCTCAGAGCGTTAAAGCGGGGCATCAGCGTAGCCACCACCTGGCTGCGGCCGTCGAGAATCTGCAGGAGCCCGCCCCAGTCGGCCTGCCAGTGGTCCGACAGATTCAGCACAAAAGCGACGCGGCGGCCGTCCGCTTCCGCCAGATCATTGTGGTAGCGGAGAAAATGTCCGGGCCGGTAGCAGGTGGCCTGGGCGTCCAGACGCACAATGTCGTCGCGATCGACCAGGCCCCGGAGCAGGCTCAGCGTGTGGGTATGATTCAGCAGCTCGGTCACCCGGTGCAGCAGGAGCTCCGGGTCCCGCTGTTCCAGGTACGCCGGAATCATCATGTAGGACTCGTAGATAAAGCCAAAGTCGTCCCGAGCGACCTCGCAGGCTTCCTGCGTCAGGTCCTGCAGCGCCGCCGGGCTCAGGGCCCGGTAGCGCTCGTGATCGAGGGTGACCGAGCCACGCGGACCGCGGTAGGCCAGGGTCCAGGGCACCTCGTGCAGCAGCGTTTCCCGCAGCTGCCGAGCAAATTGAGGGCTCAGGAAAGCGTTCACCTGGGTCCAACCCTGGGTTTGCAGCTGGGACCGTGCGGGCTCGACTTTCAGATCGGGGTTGACTCCGACCGCCTGTTCACGCAACTTTTCCATTGCCCCGGTAGTCTCTCACAAGATGAAACGCATGCTGAGCCTAATCAGCCTGGCCTCCCTGCTGGGCCTTTCCGCCTGCTCCGCGCCGGAGGTGGTGGAAGAGCCGCTTAAGACCCGGCCGTCCATGCCGGTGGATTTCAACGGTCACTGGGAGCTGAATTATCAGCTCAGCGATCGCGTGGAGGAAAACGCCGAGCTGCTGCGCCTGATTGCCCAGGCGGAGGCCCGCCGGGCCCAGGGCCGCTACGACCGCCCCTGGCCGGTATTGCCGTCCATCGAGCTGGTGCGCCTGGCGGAGGAAATCAGCCAGACACAGGTGGTGGAGATCGATCAGGACGCGCAGTCGATCGAAGTGCAGCGCAATGATGATTTTCCGTTGACCTGCGAATTTATCGGCAGCAGCCCCTACGGCATCGCAGATCCGCTGGGGAGCGAAATCTGTGGCTGGGATGCCCATCAGCTCGTGTTCGCCTTTGCCCTGCCCGACCGGCTCGACATTGTGCAGCGCATGACGCTGGGGCCGGAAGGGGAAAACCTGAACATCGCCACCACGGTGCGCCGGCGCGGGTCCCGGCGTTCTTTCACGCTGAACCGGGTGTACAGTAAGTTTGAACCACTGCCGGACGAATTTGAATGCCGCTTTGCGGTGGACGGCACCCGCACCTGCCGCCGCGCAGATCCCCCCGCCGAGCCCTGATGATGGGCGCGCTTAACCTAAAGGGGTGCTGGGTACCCCTCATCGTCCTTGCGGCCAGCTGGCTGCCTCTGGCCGCTGCCTCCGATTGGGTCGGCGACAGCGCCAACCTGCCGGAACAGGCGCTGCTCGCCGTTTCCATTGTCAGTTTTGCACCGTCAGACCAGGCCGACCTGCCGCAGAACGTGCGGGATTCTGAGGCGCTCTACTTTTCTTATTTGGCGCGCCAGGTACTGGAGGAATCGGAGCAGTGGGGACCGGTGCGCATGGTACCGATCTCAGCGGAAGGGTTCGAGCTTGAGGTGTCGGGCAAGGTGGTGCGTTCCAGTCCCGAGCAGCTCACGATCCGGTTCAGCGCCGTCGACGCCAGCGGGCGGGTCTGGCTGGACGGGAGCCTGGATCACCAGGCCGCCGCGACCGACTACGCGGAGGTCACCGAACCCCACGCCCAGCTGTTTGCCGACCTTAACGCAGCGCTGATCACGGCCCGCCAGGACCTAAGCCTCAGCCAGCTCGAAGGGGTGATCACCCTGGGGGAGCTGCGCCGCGCCGCCTGGCTGGTGCCGCAGGCCTTCGGCGGGCTCCTGACCGAAGCAGAGGGGCGCTACACGATCAATCGGCTGCCGGCCCGGGATGACCCGCTGTTCAGCCGGGTGCAGCGAATCCAGCAGGCTCAGGAGCTCTATACCGACACGGTGGATCCTACCTATCGGGCGTTTTTTGATGAGATGCAGCCCACGTACATTCTCTGGCGCCGGGCACTGTTTGAGTCCAACCAGATGATGACGGCTTACCGCCAGCAATCGGCGGGGCGGAAGGCACGGGACAAGAGCGCGCGCGCGCTCTATTTTGAGCTGCGCGAGCGCAAGCTCTTTGAGCAGACCCTGCGGGAAACGATGGAGAGTTTCCTGTTTGAGGCCCGGCCGACCGCCATTCGCCTCGAGGGCGAGGTGCAGGAGCTGAGCGGTACGCTGACGGAGCAGGCCAGCCAGTGGCAGGACATTCTGCGGCGCATTTACGAAGCTGAGGTGGGGCTGGATCTGCCGACAGTGGTGGATTAGCGGCGGTAGACCGGCCGAATTCGAAGGAGACTCCGGTCGGAATCCAGGCAAAGGCGCTCGACGACTCTAGGAGCCACTTTCAGGGGTCAGAGGGGGCCTGCCCCGGCGGCTTGCGGCCAGGCATCGAGGAGCGATGCGACGGTAGCGGCGGCGCGCTGATCACGAAGTTGTTCAAATTCAGCCAGCAGCGTGTCCAGCGCGGATCGCTCCTCTAGCTCAAGGTCCGGGTGCCAGAGGTCAAAAATCAGCACCACCCGGGGCTGCTCTGAGTGATTCCAGACCTCGTGCACAAAACCGTCGTCAAATATCAGACACTTGCCTGGTTCCCAGATCCGCTGTTCCCCTCCCACCCGGAAGGCGCAGTCCTCGGGGATCGACAGGCCCAGATGCACGCCGAACTTGATATTGGTGTGGCCCACGTGTGCCGGAATCACGCAGTGGGGCCTTAACACCGAAAAAAAACACTCCGCCGCGTGCACCTGCCGGATCATCAGCGGGAGCTGGTGAATGACGGCCATGGTTTTCGGACAGCGCTCGATATGCTCGGGCACGGGCTGCCCGTTGCGGTAAAAATGGAAGGCACTCCAGTCCTGCTTGCCCGCGATGGGCTTAAGCACTTCAGGCACGTCGGACCGCGCTTCGATGTACGGGAGAAAGTCATCCGAAGATTCGCTGACCGCCTGCCACTCGTCGTAGATGGCGGGAAAGGCGTCCTCCACCAGCTTTACAGCGGGAATTTCGCTCGGTTCCCACCAGGGCTTTGCCCTTAGGTCGGGCACGTAGAGTCTTGAAGGTTTCTGCAGCGGGTGGCCGGTCTTCAGCGGACTGAATCCCAGAAAGACGTCCAGAAAACGCCTCATCCGCAGCAGCGATCGACCGCAGCGGTCCTCGAGGGTTTCGAGCGTTCCGCGAAGTGAAATGGCGAGCTGGTCCCGCAGGATGGCGTTGGCGGCCTTCGACGCGGCCCGAATGTGCGCTGGCTGGGTCGGGTCCTGATAGGCCTCCCGGAGATCCGGGGCCAGTTCCATCGCCGCGGCCGCCGCGTGTTCCGCCGCCTGCGCGGCTCCCACGGCGAGCAGCGCCTCGGACGCCTGCACCAGCAGCATCGGCGTCGGCGGGCCGGCTTGAAGGGCTCGGCGATAGGCCCCGGCGGCGCTCGCATAATCCTGCCGCGCCATCTCTACCCGGGCCAGGTTGACCCAGGCGGACGCGTTGTCCGGCCATTTAGCAGCGATCTGGCCCGCGTACCCCCGGGCCTCGTCGGATCGCCCCAGGGCCAGCGCAGCCTGGCAAGCGTGGCTCAGGGCGGCCGCCGAATCCGGGTCCTGCTCGAGCAACGCAGCGGCTTCCTGCGCCACCTGCCGCCAATCCGACCGCGCTGCGGCCTGCGTAAGACGGCGCGTGGTCCTGTCCGTGTCTTCGCTCACCGTATCGTTTTACTACGCATAGCAGTGCAAAAAAAAGCCCGCGGCGAGCCGCGGGCTTTTTGGTGTTGCTTTGGAGTGAAGTGGGCTTTAGAAGTCCACCGTCATCCGCACGTAGGGGAACACACCGGGTACCCGGTAGTCAGCTACGTTGAAGCTGTTGGCAAACGCCGTCACTGACAGAGGAGGATTCTTGTCAAAGACGTTGTTGATGCCGAACGTCAGGCGGGTGTCGTACTCGCTGAGGAAGTAGGAAACCTGCATGTCGTGGTAGGTCGTACCACCGATACGCCGGTTGTCCTCGAATCCGTCACCGTCGCTGTCGCCGCCGGAGTTACAGAAGCCAAAGGCACCCCAATCACCCGGGTCACAAGCTTCCTCGGAACCGTGGATGTACTGCATGCCCCAGGTAGCTTCCCAATCGCCGAAGCTCCAGTTGATGTCGAGGTTCGACTTCCAGCGCGCGAAGGCACCGTCACCGATGTTGAAGCCCAGGAAGTTCTGGGTGAAGAAGTCACCAGAACCGTCAGTGGCCAGAACGGTGTTCTCGTTCTTGCCCTGATAGGCCGCGTCCAGCACCGCCCGGAAGAAGCCCCAATCGGTCTCGGGGAAGGCGTAGCTGACCAGGAAGTCAACACCTTCAACTTCGGTGCCACCCACGTTGGTGCCCGCATTCAGCAGGTCGGTCACGATACCCTGCGGGTTCCGCTGGATGAGATCGCAGAGCTGAGTACCGGTGTTGGCACAGGTCTGCAGGATCGTCACAGCACCCACGGTGGTGATCGTGTTGTCCAGCTCAATGTTGTAGTAGTCAACCGTCACGTCCAGGCCGTCTGCCCAGCTCGGGCTGTAGACGAAACCGAAGGTGATCGACTCAGACGTTTCCGGCGTCAGGTTCGGGTTGGAC
>JBCCVP010000171.1:0-11027 GCA_039195135.1 Pseudomonadota bacterium
ACGTGCCCAGGGAGTCGGTGAAACGCAGACCATTGGCTTCGACACCCAGGTCACGTATTTTCAATTTACGATGCGGCTCGGAGATGAGGCCATAGGGCGAATCATCAACAACCGGTTTGCCGAAGCCGCCGGCCGACCCAGCACGCTGACCGGTTCGAGCAACAACTTTGCTCGCGACGTACTGGGTTGGGCCCGGTTTTCCGACCCTAACTCTTTTGAAGCGTATCTGTTGCTCCAGACCCTGGCGTTGAATCCCGGTCACTTTCTTTTGACCATTGATGGAAGTCGAAAGACGCCGCTACCGGCAGGCGATCTCGACGGAAATCTGCTCAAGGACGAAGCGGACCGTGATCTGTTCTCGCAGCAATTTGGCCTTTCGCCCCGTCGTGGTAACTACAACCTTCTGGCCGACCTGGATCGCAATCGCTACGTCGACCGCCGGGACCGGGATCAGTTTGACGGTGTTCTGAAATCAGTCAAAACCGCCGGCCCCTGGATGAGTGGGCTCTGGTTTAACCCCGACCGTGATGGAGAGGGGTTCCATCTGCTGGTCACCGACGACAGTCAAGCAGTGGTCGCCTGGTTTACCTTTGGCGTTGACGGAAGGCAGGCCTGGCTCATTGGGACTGCGAACGTGGTGGGCAGCGAGCTGATATTCGATTCGGTTCTGATCACCCGCGGCGCACGCTTCGGGCCCGGGTTCTCTGCGCAGGACGTTGTTCGAGAACATTGGGGTGACCTGCGGATTTTTTTTGACGATTGCGACCATGGCTGGGTCAGCTACTCCGGCCCATCGGGTTTTGCCAACGGTGGCCATGAGCTCTCGCGCCTGAGCACCCCGATGGGAGTGGATTGCGACGCGGAGGCAGTCCTCCCGACCGGTGACGCTGGCCGTTACAACGGAATCTGGTTTGATCCGGAGCAGGACGGAGCAGGCTGGTTCGTAGATCAGATTGCAGAAGATCAGGCAGCGATAACCTGGTTTACCTACGACCCTGAAGGCAACCAGCATTGGATGATCGGGGTGGGCGCAATCAGCGACGAGACAATCACTGTTGACTCGATGCAACAGACCTCTGGCGCACGCTTTGGATCAGATTTTGACCCATCGCAGGTCATTCGGAGTAACTGGGGCCGGATAGATCTCACCGCCGCTTGTGACTCGGGATCGTTAGCCTATGAGGCGGCGGTGACCGGGTTTGGTTCCGGTAGCCAGAACATCGTACCGCTGGCAAGAATCGCGGGGCAGTCATGCGAGGAACGCCAAACCCGGTAAGCGGCATGGCCTCCGGGCCGGCGTTCATCTTGTGATTTCTACCTGACGACCCTGCTCAGCCCCGTGGGCGGTCGGCTGCATGAGTTATGTTCTGGCGAATTCACAATTATTGGTGTCCAGTTTCGTGCTGACCCGCTCCAGCGAAGCCGACAGATTGCACTCGAGTCTGAATTTTTCTGCATTGCTGGCAAACCAATCACGGGCAACCAACACTGCACCGTTGTAGATGCATATGGTGGCCGACAATGAAGTTCCACGCGGTAACTGTGGGCCCTGGATCGAAAACTCTCCAGATTCATTAGTGACATCAGAATTGTTGCTGAAACGGCAACGGCTCCAGCCTCGGACAATATGCACGGCCAATTCGGGGACGGCCTTGCCCGATTGCTTTATAAGCCCTGAGATTTCCTGCGCTCGCCATTCGCGCGGCTGCCCTCCTACCTCGGAGCTCGCTGCGCCGGTGCTGATGAAAAGAGTGACCGCTGCAAGAAGTGTTCTAGAAAACACAACACTAACTCGACCATTCGTGGTGTTCAGCCTTTGGAAAAAAGAAATCGCCCATCTTCCAGTCTGTCAGTGGCGGATGAGGGGTTTGGTGGAATCTCGACTGGCCAAATGCATTCTCGCAAAAGCGGTGCTTCGCGCCGTTGTGGAACAAAGGCACCGAAAAAATGCTGTCGCTGGGTGCTGAAGTGCCACTTCAGCGCAGCTAGCTGCTTCGACAGATGTGACCCGAACATCGGGTACGAAATTCTCTCGCACTTTCCGGCCCCAAAAATCCTTGGCATCGGTTCTAGAACCGTGCAGTACCCAGTGAGGGGACCCAGTACCAGCAAAAACGCAAGTATCCTCATTGCCTTTCTAACGACTATGCTCAGCTGCCATCGTAGGCGGTCAGCTGCAGCTTTTTGTAAGGTTTCCTAACCATATTCTTTGAGCGTAGCTTCTAAGGCCCTAGCCATCTTGGCCCGCTTGGAACCTGATTTGATTCCCTTGGGAAGCCTTTCATACCAGCGCTGCCAATAGTGCTCCGAATGCACCGCCGGTTCCATCGTGCTCGGGTGCACCTTCTTTCGGAAGTATTCCAACGCCTCTTGGACCTGGGCTAGAGACACGAACTCCAAGGTATAACCCGCTGCTTGAACGAAGTAAGCGTGCGCAGGCACAAAATTGTCTTTCGGCGGCTCGGCTGGCAGCCCACCAGGCGTCTGAGCACCTGAAAAGTAATCCTTGTGCTTCTTTGGGTCGAGTTTCTCTCTCCAGAATCGCACTCTCAGACCTCTACTGAACCCTAACGACTATGCTCAGCTGCCGCCGAAGGCGGTCAGCTGCGGCTTTTTGTTAGATGGAACGCCTCTCCGACCAATACCCGGGGCGCCGCTTGTGGTGGGTAACAGCAAGGATCTCGATTCGCTGCGAGTGGACTCGGTATATGACACTGAATGGATAGCTGGCCATGACATAGGCACGGGTTCCGTGAATATGCCGCGGCCATGCCTCGGGAGACGAAAGATTCGCTCGATGCTTCGATCAAGCTCCCGAAGAAACCCCTGGGCCGCCACTGGGCTTCTGTTCCGGTACCAATCTCTTGCTGTTGCCGCCTCCGCTTCCGCGGCTGGGTGAAGCTCTAGACCATATTCAGGCATTTAGCCCCTGGTAAAGACGCTCCCTAGCCTCGGCCCAAGAGACCGTTTTGACTGCGCCCGAATCAAGTTCCTTCATTCGCCGCTCCACCTCGACTCTCCATGCTTCATCGACACCTTCGTCGCTGCCGGAGTCCAGGCTTTCCAGCAACAGAGCGGCGACCTCCGCCCGCTCTGAGGCGGTCAGCTCCAGCGCTGTCTTGAAAATTTCATCTGCGTTTGACGACATACCTAGAGCATACCACTGAAATCAGCCGTTCCTTCTAACGACTATGCGCAGCTGCCGCCGTAGGCGGTCAGCTGCAGCTTTTTGTTAGGTTGCCACACGTTTGGGGTCCTCTCCTCTGTTGGATGAATATCACGGAGTATCGTTGCCTTTGTTAGCAGTCCTAGACGGATGAACGCGGTATTTTCCGGTCAACACTTAGGATATCTCAGGACGATATTCGGCACTTATGAGGGAACTACCTTCTGTAGTTCTCGCAAGAGGTTGAAAACCCACGGGTGCGCTGGTGCGATAAAGCGGTCGGCTTTATCGCCTGGGCGCTACGCGTGGTCGAAGTCGACGACCACGTGATCGGTGGTGGGGTGCGACTGGCAGGTCAGGATGAAACCCTGTTCCACCTCTTCGGGATCCAGCGCATAGTTCACGTCCATGCGCACCTCGCCTTCCACCACCTTTGCCCGGCAGGTGCAGCACACGCCACCCTTGCAAGCAAAGGGCAGGTCGGCGCCTGCCGCCAGCGCGGCGTCCAGGATGGGTACGCCGTCGGCCGGCACCTCGATTTCGGTGCGGCGGCGGTCGGCGATGATGCTGACCTTGCGGACCGGCCCCTGGTCTTTGCCGGAATCGGCGTGGACGGCGGTGGATTGCACTTCGGTGCCGAACAGCTCCAGGTGGATCTGTTTGGCGTCGAGGGCGGTGTACTCCGCAAGCCAGTCTTTCGCGCTCAGGATCATGGCCTGGGGGCCACAGAGGTAAGCCTCGTCAAACGTGTCGAAGTTCACCAGGTGTTCTCCCAGCTCCGCGAGTTTTTCCGGCGTGACGCGGCCGTTCAGGATTTCCGCTTCTCGAGCTTCGCGGCTGAGCAGGTGAATCACGTGGAAGCGATCCAGGTAGCGGTTTTTCAAATGTTCAAGCTGCGGTCGCAGCATGATCGTGTTGGTGCGGCGGTTGCCGTAGACCAGCGTGAAGTGACTCGCTGGCTCGGTTTCCAGAGCGGTGGCGATGATCGACGCAATCGGCGTGATACCGCTGCCGGCGGCCAACGCCAGGTAGCGCTTCTTCTGGTCCGCCTTCAGCTCGGTGAAAAACCGGCCCTGGGGCGCCATCACGTCCAGCGTGTCGCCGGCCTTGAGCTCCGAGTTGGCCCAGCTTGAAAACCGACCGTCCTGCACCTCGCGGATCGCGATAGTGAGATCGCCTTCTACCGGGGTACACAGGGAGTAATTGCGCCGCAGCTCCTCGCCGTTCATCTGCTTGCGCAGCGTAAGGTGCTGACCCTGGATAAACGCAAAGGTGTCTGCCAGCTCCTCCGGCAGCTCGAACGTGACGCGCACCGACTCCGCCGTATCGCGGTGCACGCCCGCTACGGTCAGTTCGTGGAAATCGTGGTTTAGTGACATTTGAAGTAGTCAAACGGTTCCAGGCAATCGTTGCACTGGTAAAGGGCCTTGCAGGCGGTGGAGCCAAACTGACTGATCAGGCGGGTGCTTTTGCTCCGGCACCGCGGGCAGGGAACGGCGGCGTCCTCGCCAAGCAGCGAGCGCTTGTCGGACGATCCGACCGGCGGCGCTATGCCGTATTCCTCGAGCTTTCTTCGGCCCGATTCGCTGAGCCAGTCGGTGGTCCACGGCGGGTCGAATACGGTTTCCACCCGGCCGGGCATGGGGCTGGCGTTCAGCACATCGCGCACGGCGTTGGCCATGGCGTCCATCGCCGGACAGCCGCTGTAGGTGGGGGTCATGGTCACCACCACCTCACCATCTTTCACCTCCACGCTGCGCAGCACGCCAAGATCTTGCAGCGTGAGCACGGGAATCTCCGGATCGGGCAGCTCGGCGAGCCGTTCTTTCAGAATCGTGAGCTCATCGACCATCGGCTGCTTACACACCACGGTAGCCATCACGTTACCAGCTGAGTCCCGGGTAGGCGCGCTGCACAAACTGCAGCTCCGCCAGCAGGAAACCCAGGTGCTCCGTGTGGTCGCCCGTGCGTCCACCGGTCACCTGCCAGTCGGCATCGGGAACCGTCAGCGTGGCCTGGCTCAGCACCGTCTGAATCGTTTCGTCCCAGGCGGCTTTGAGGGGCTCGCGCTGCACGGCAATGCCCTGGTCCACCAGACGCTGTTCCGTCGCGTCGGTCTCAAACATCTCCGCCGCGTAGCCCCAGACCCGCTCCAGTGCGCCGGCGATTTTCTCGCGCGACTCGTCCGTGCCGTCGCCGAGTCGGGTCACCCAGCCGGCGCTGTGGCGCAGGTGATAGCGCACCTCTTTGATGGCTTTACCGGCGATACCCGCCAGCGTGCGGTCGTTGCTTTTTGTGAGCGCTTCGAAGTAGGGCACCTCAAACGCGTCCACCAGAAGCTGCCGCGCCATCGTGTCGGCAAAATCGCCCCGGGGCAGCTCGCAGATCAGCAGGTTGCGGTACTCCCTGGCGTCGCGCAGATAGGCAAGCTGGTCTTCGCTGCGGCCGGCGTCTTCTACCTTGCCGGCATAGTCCAGCAGCAGTCGGGCGCGGCCAACCAGATCGAGGGCGATGTTTCCCAGCGCGATGTCTTCTTCGAGGAACGGCGCATGCGCGGTCCACTCCGACAGCCGGTGACCCAGCGTCAGGGCGTCGTCACCGAGGCGCAGGGCAAACTCAAACAGGTCCTGTGAGTTATCAACGCTCATTACATGTGCTTCACTTCGTCCGGCACGTCGTAAAACGACGCGTGGCGGTAGACCTTGTCGTCCATCGGATCGTAGAACGCTTCGGCGTCTTCTTCCTGGCTGGCGACGATGTCGTCGGATCGCACCACCCAGATGCTCACCCCCTCGCTTCGGCGGGTATACACATCTCGCGCGTAGCCCAGCGCCATCTCGTGGTTTTCCGCGTGGAGGCTGCCGACATGTTTGTGGTCCAGGCCCCGGCGGGATCGAAGAAACACCTCAAATAACGGGAGAGAAGAGTCGTTCATCACGCGGCCTCCGCCTTGGCAGTCCGCTTCGCGTTGTAGGCCTTGGCGGCCTCCCGCACCCAGGCGCCGTCTTCGTGAGCCTTCACGTGTTTTGCGATGCGCTCCCGGTTGCAGATGCCGTTACCCTTGACCACCCGCCAGAACTCATCCCAGTCGATCTCGCCGAACTCGTAGTGGCCGCTGTCCTCGTCCCATTTGAGGTCCGGATCCGGCACCTTGAGTCCGAGGTAATCGGCCTGCGGCACTGATTGATCGACAAACTTCTGTCGCAGCTCGTCATTGGTGTATTTCTTGATGCCCCAGGCCATGGACTGGGCCGTGTTGGGCGAGTCGGCGTCGGAGGGGCCGAACATCATCAGGGAAGGCCACCAGAAGCGGTTCAGCGCGTCCTGCGCCATAGCCTTCTGCTCGTCGGAGCCGCGAGCGAGCGTGAGCATGATTTCAAACCCCTGGCGCTGGTGAAAACTCTCTTCTTTACAGATACGCACCATGCCTCGGGCGTAGGGGCCGTAGGAGCACCGGCACAGCGCCACCTGGTTGACGATGGCTGCGCCGTCAACCAGCCAGCCAATGGCGCCGATGTCGGCCCAGGTCAGCGTGGGGTAGTTGAAAATGCTGGAATACTTGGCCTTGCCGCTTTGCAGGTCGGCAACCATCTGCGCCCGGCTCTCGCCGAGCGTCTCTGCGGCGCTGTAGAGATAAAGACCGTGGCCCGCCTCGTCCTGCACCTTCGCCATCAGCACCGCTTTGCGCCGCAGCGACGGCGCCCGGGTGATCCAGTTGCCCTCCGGCTGCATGCCGATCACCTCGGAGTGGGCGTGCTGGCTGATCTGGCGGATGAGCGATTTCCGATAAGCTGCCGGCATCCAGTCTTTGGGCTCAATCTTCTGATCGTTCGCCAGATGCTGCTCAAATCGCTCGTTTTCTTGGCTGTTCAGGTCCATCTTGCTTCTCACCGTGGTCAGGTTTTGCGGCAATCTCAACGCTTGATCGCTGTTGTCCGCGCTGTCCAGATCTAATATGATACAAAAAAATTAAAAAATCAAAGTTTTTTGTATCACTTTAATTTAGACAGCGTCGCCGTTTTGTGCCGCGGGTAACCCCGGCAGCACGGTCAAATCCAACGAGATCTCATGCCAGCTTACGAATTTAATGGCCTCCGGCCGGTGGTGCATCCCACGGCCTACGTCCACCCCTCGGCGGTGCTGATCGGCGACGTCTGGGTGGCGGAAAATTGTTATGTCGGACCCTGCGCGAGCCTCCGGGGCGATTTTGGCCGCGTCGATCTGCGCGCCGGCTGCAACGTGCAGGATACCTGCGTGATGCACGCCTTTCCTGGTAAAGACGTGGTGGTGGAACGCAACGGTCACGTGGGCCACGGGGCCGTGCTGCACGGCTGCACCGTGGGCGAAGGTGCTCTGGTGGGCATGAACGCCGTGGTGATGGACGACGCGATCATTGGCAAAGACGCGTTTGTCGGCGCCTGCGCTTTTGTGCCGGCGGGCACCGAAGTGGCGCCGGCCCATCTGGCGGTGGGTGCCCCGGCGCGGATCCTGCGCGAGCTGAGCGAGGATGAGCGGCGCTGGAAACACCGGGGTACCGAGGAATATCAGGAGCTGGCGCGGCTGAGCAGCGCCACCCAGCGGGAAGTTGAGCCGCTCACCGAAGACGACCGCGCCCGGCCGCGGCTCGATTTTTCTGACTACCAAACGAAACCCAAGAGCTGAGGAAGCCCGACGGCCGTCCATTCCGGCCAGCACCCAACAGGAGATCCGAGATGGTGAAACTAGAAAGTTATATCGCCGGCCAGTGGCAGGCCGGCACCAGTGATGGCGCGGAGGTTCGCCACGCGGTTACCGGCACAACGGTGGCGCTGGTGTCTTCCGAGGGTGTGGATTTTGCCGACGCGGTGCGCCACGCCAAAACGGTGGGCGGGCCGGCGCTTCGGGCCATGACTTTCCACGACCGGGCCCTCGCCCTCAAGGCGCTGGCCAAGTACCTGATGGAGCGCAAGGAGAGCTACTACGAAAAATCTGCCTGGACCGGTGCCACCCGGGCGGACGGCTGGATCGATATCGAGGGCGGCATCGGGACCCTGTTTGCCTACTCATCGCTCGTGCGGCGGGAGTTTCCCAACGACACGGTGATGGTGGAAGGCGGCGTTGAGATGCTGTCCCGGGACGGCAGCTTTGTGGGCCGCCACATCCTCACGCCCCGGGAAGGGGTAGCGGTACACATCAACGCGTTTAACTTTCCCTGCTGGGGCATGCTCGAGAAGATTGCGCCTTCGCTGGCCGGCGGCATGCCGGTGATTGTGAAGCCCGCCACGGTGACCTCTTACCTGACGGAGCTGATGGTGAAAGACATTGTAGCTTCCGGCCTGTTGCCCGAAGGTTCGATCCAGCTGGTTTGCGGATCCACCGGCAATCTGCTGGATCTGCTCGAGGAACAGGACACGGTGACCTTTACCGGCTCCGCCAGCACCGGGGCGAAGCTGCGCACCCATCCGAATCTGATCGCCCGCTCGGTCCCTTTCAACATGGAGGCCGACTCCCTCAACTGCTGCATCCTGGGTGACACGGTGCAGCCGGGTTCGGAAGAGTTTGACCTGTTTGTGAAAGAAGTGGCCCGGGAAGTGACGGTGAAGGCGGGCCAGAAGTGTACCGCCATCCGCCGCGCCATCGTGCCGGCGGACCGCGTGGAGGCGGTGCGCGAGGCGCTGGCCGCGCGGCTGAACAAGGCGGTACTGGGGGATCCTGAGCGCGATGGCGTGCGCATGGGGCCGCTGGTGGGTACCGATCAGCGGGCGGACGTCTGGGACGCGGTCAATGCGCTCAAGTCGTCGGGCTGTGAGGTGCTCCACGGTGGTTCCGAATCGTTTGATATTGTCGGCGGTGATGCCGAGGCCGGCGCGTTTTTCCCGGCAACGGTGCTGGCCTGTCACAAGCCGCTGGAGATTGAAGAGGGGCCGCACGCGATTGAGGCTTTTGGGCCGGTGACCACGCTGCTGCCCTACAACGGCAGCGCGGAAGCGATCGAGATCGCCCGCCGCGGCCGCGGCTCACTGGTGGGCTCCATCTTTACCTACGACGACGCCGAAGCGCGCACGCTGGCGCTGGGCACCGCCGCCCATCACGGTCGGCTGCTGATCAACAACCGGGACTGCGCCAAGGCGTCCACAGGCCACGGCTCGCCCATGCCTCAGCTCATTCACGGTGGACCCGGCCGGGCCGGCGGCGGTGAGGAGCTGGGCGGGGATCGCGCGGTGAAGCACTACCTGCGCCGCACCGCGCTGCAGGGGTCCCCGACCACGCTGATGCGCATTACCAATGAGTACGTACCCGGGGCCAAGACCCAGAGCGACCCGGTCCATCCGTTCCGCAAACACTTCGAAGATCTCGAGATCGGCGAGTCGCTCACGACGCACCGACGCACGGTGACGGAGGCGGACATCGTCAACTTCGGATGCCTGTCCGGTGATCATTTCTATGCCCATTTTGACGAGGCGGCGGCCCAGGCTTCTCCGATCTTTGGCAAGCGGGTTGCGCACGGCTACTTTGTAATCTCCGCCGCTGCCGGCATGTTTGTTGATCCGGCGCCAGGACCCGTCCTGGCCAACTACGGCCTCGACAACCTGCGCTTTATTGAACCGGTTGGCATCGGCGACACCATCCAGGTGCAGCTCACGGTGAAGCAGAAGATCAAAAAAGAAAAACGTGAGCCGGAAGACACGCCGCAGGGGGTGGTGCGCTGGGCCGTCGAGGTGACCAACCAGCACGAGGAGCCGGTCGCCATCTACGACATCCTCACCCTGGTGGAGCGCCGCGAAGACTAGGCGCGAGAAGGGGAAAGACCCGGCGCTTTCCCCAAGGTTTTCCTGGCCCAAGTCCTAAAGAATTAGTTGATAAACCTCTGGCACAGGCGTAAGCTTTCTCTAAGTCCTAATTTATTAGGTTATGGCAAGACAGCGATCACAGACACTCACCGATGGCGAGCTCCGGATCATGGACGTGGTCTGGACATTGGGAGAGGCCTCCGTGCGCGAGGTCACCGATCAGCTGAGCCAGCACGAGACCGTGGCCTACAACACGGTACAGACCATGCTGGGCATTTTGGAAGACAAAGGGTATGTCAGCCACCGCAAGGCGGGGCGAGCGTTTGTGTATCAACCGCTGGTGGATCGGGCAGCCGCGCAGCGCAGCGCGCTGAAGCACCTGGTCAGTCAGTTTTTTTCCGGATCTCCCACTGCGCTGGTGCAAAACCTGCTCGACAGCGATGAAGTGGATCCGTTGGAGATTGACCGGCTGCGGCGTCTGATCGACACCGCGCCGGATAAGCCGCCGGAATGACCGACAGTCTCATGCTCAATCTGATGCTGGGCCACCTGGCCCTGGGCGCCGCCCTGGTGCTGGGCCTGCTGCTGCTGCGGCGCTTCTTCTCAAAGGCCAGCGCCGCCCACTGGCATAGCGCCTGGGCCGTTGCGCTGCTTGTGCTGCTGGCGCTGCCGCTGCTGGCGCTCGTGCCGCGCGCCGAGCCGGAGGCCGCCCTGCCGCCGCCCGCCGCGATGGAGATTGATGAGCGGCCAGCAGCGCCGGCGAACCCTCCGCTGGGGCGGAACACGGCCTTGTCCCCGGCACCCATCAATTCACCGGCCGCGGTCCCGAAGGTTGGCCTGACTGTAGTTCTGCTGTGGTTTCTGCTGGCGGTCTATCAATTGTTCCTGCTCCTGCGGGCGCTGCGCTACGTCGGGCGTATGCGGCGGAGCGGCTGGTATGTCGAGGTGGAGATCAGTCAGCAGGCTGATGCCCTGGCGCGGACCGCCGGGCGGCGCAGGCCGGGCCCGGTGCGTTGGGGCGACGCGGCGGGGGGGCCGCCAAACGGCGGTTCGCGCAAACCCCGGGTGCGGCTGCCGGGCCGCGGGGAGGG
>JBCCVP010000172.1:0-10861 GCA_039195135.1 Pseudomonadota bacterium
CCCGGCGTGATTTCCCGGCGTGATTTCCCGGCGTGATTTCCCGGCGTGATTTCCCGGCGTGATTTCCCGACGTGATTTGCCGGCGTGTTTACGCGGGCGGGGTTGCTAGCGGGAAAGCTGGCGCTGGCGGAGTTCCCAGCGTTCCTGCGCGTCGAGGCTCAGCGTGGCGATCGGACGGGCTTCCAGCCGCTTAATGCCGATCTCCTCGTCGGTTTCTTCGCAATATCCGTAGGTGCCGTCGTCAATGCGGCGCAGGGCCTGCTCGATCTTGTTGATCAGCTTGCGGTAGCGATCGCGGGTACGCAGCTCGAGACTGTTTTCCGTTTCCCGGGTGGCCCGCTCCGCTTCATCTCCGACGTCGCGCACTTCGGAGCGCAGGTGGTCGATGGTCTGCTGCGACTCATCGATCAGCTCCTGACGCCAGGTGAGTAGCTTTTGCCGGAAGTACTCCAGCTGCTTGTCGCTCATATAAGCCTCTTTGAGCGTTGGCTTATAGTTTTTCGGCAGTTTCACTTTGGGCTTGTAACCTTCCGGCAGTCCGTTGGCATTTGCAGTCATTTTTGGCTACGTAAATCTATGATTTATAGACAAAATAATCGCCTTTGGGGGACACAATCCGGGGTTCCCTTGAGCGATCAGGGGCGATGTTATATCGTAACTCGGATGCTTCAGCAACTCCTGAAGGGCCCGTCGCCCGACCGGCTTTGACCGGCGCGAATTGCTGGAGTTTCATCTTCCCGAATCTTATGTGCGCCGAAGCGGCGGAAAAGCTCGAGGAAACTGTGGCTCATGCACACACCGCCCGAGCGCCTCAGCTGGACGCAGCGCCTGCTGGACGGCGCGCTGAAGACCTACCAGGTCACGCTAAGCCCACTGCTCGGACAGCGCTGCCGCTTTCACCCATCATGCTCGGAATATGCCCGGGAGAGTATTGAGGTGCATGGCTCACTGCGCGGGCTCTGGCTGGCCGGCAAACGCCTCGCCCGCTGTCATCCGCTAAGCCGCGGGGGACTGGATCCGGTGCCACCAAAAAAAGTCGACTAGCGCCGACCGTCGCTCTGATCGAAGGTCAGCTGTGGATGTACTGTTCCAGTGACTCGATATGCTGTCGCTGATCTTCGATCACACTTTTGACCAAGTCACCAATCGACAGCACGCCGCTCAGCTGTCCGTCATCGACCACCGGCAGATGGCGGATCTTGTGCGCCGTCATCACCGCAAGGCAATGATCAACGGTGTGGTCCGAACGGGCGGTGATCACCTCAGCTGTCATGATGTCGCGGGTCAGCGTCTCCCGGGATGAGCGGCCTTTCAATATGACCTTCCGGGCATAGTCCCGCTCCGAAACCACGCCGGCCAGTTCGCCGCCGTCGAGCACCAGCAGGGCGCCAACGCCCTTTTCTGCCATCAGCGCGATCGTGTCGTAAACCGGCGTTTCCGGAGAAACGCTGTAGATATCGTGGCCTTTGTTTTCCAGCAGCTGCTTGATGGTCTGC
Organism: Pseudomonadota bacterium; assembly: GCA_039195135.1. GTDB lineage: Bacteria > Pseudomonadota > Gammaproteobacteria > Xanthomonadales > SZUA-38 > JANQOZ01. The sequence continues at coordinate 1,497 of JBCCVP010000172.1, forward strand.
ATCTTAAGTCTCCTTCCGATACCTGACCCCATTGTAGCGGAACTGCCCGCCTACCCAGCGCCGCCTGAGTGCGTCCGCAGGTGAGCCTTGAGATCAATTCCGACCTTGATCGCGACCAGCACCAGCAGCGCCCACACCGGGGACCCCAGCGCGTCGACCAGAAATCCGCCCACTAAGATCGTGATGTGCAGGATGATCACGCGCTGATAGGGCCGCTGCATCAGCTCATTGATTCCAACGCCGCGAAGCTCGCCGCCGCGCAGGTCGTTGAGCAAAAAGGAGACCAGATGGCTCACCGCCAGCGCCGCAAACGCCAGCGTCAGCCCTTGCTCGGCTACAAAAGCCAGCAGCTCTTCGGGGGCGCCGATGGACACGGCCCGGTCGCCAAAAAAATGGGTCACGGCAAACCCGTGGGCCATGGCAAAGCCGCCGTAGTGAACGGCAAAAAACGCCATCATCGGCAGCTTCTGGCGCCAGGGCGCCTCGCTGCTCGCCATGCGCAGCAGGTTGGTCACCCCCACCGCGATGTTCTCCAGCCAGAACAGCAGCAGCACCGTAAACACTTCCCAGCCGAGCACCAGCACGCCAAACACCGGCACCAGATTGGCTGCCAGCAGCAGCCACGCGCTGGCGGGCCAGGTGGCCGGCGGCGGCCAGACAAACGGTGAGACAGCGGTCGACTTCACGGGCGCTTGCTACCGGCAGCGGCGGTGATCTGCTTGACCGCCGATTCCGCCTGCCGCGCCAGCTCCACGCCCTCCCCCACCGCGTGGGCCAGGGCTTCGTTGGCCACGTCCAGCGCTTTCAGGTCCAGCCGACCACGGGAGAGCTCCCGGGCCACCTCAGCCCGCGCGTCCCGCAGGCGCCGACCGAGATCGCCCAGCTCATCGGTCAGGCCCCGCGTTTCATCCAGGGCCCGGGCCGTTTCGTCACCGCGCCACAGCGCCAGCACCTGGCTGAAGTGCACCTGCCATGCCGGCAGCGTCTGCTCCAGCACCGCGTTGACCCGCGACAGCAGGTCCTGGCTCGCCTGCTGTCCCATCAGCAGCGTTGCCAGCGTCTGCTGCCCGATCTGATGGCTGAGGGCCAGATCTTCGCTCCGCGCGAGCACCTCCCGCTGCGCCGCCGGTTCCGCCACCTGGCGCGCCTGGCGCAGGGCCTTTTCATAAAGCGCCACCTCCGCCAGCGAGGCCCGACACTTCTCAATCAGCCGGTCCAGGGACACCACTTCGGTGAGGAGCACCGTCTTGTGGCGTTCCAGCGCGGTGGCCTGATTGTCGATGCGGGTCAGCAGCTCGCTGGTCTGCGCAATCAGGCGCCGCCGGGCGCTGCCGAACAGGCGGCCGAGCCAGCCACCACCGCTGGGTTTGAATTCCCGCAGCACGCCGAGCATGGCATCCATGTCCCGCGCCGCCGCATCCGGCCCGCCGGCCGCCGCCAGCCGGGCCATTTTGTCGGTAATGCGGCTCAGCGCCCGCTGGGCGCGGGCGCCAAAGTAAAGGATGGACTTCTCGTCCTTAAGGTCGAGCTCATCAGCGGCCCGCTGCAGGGCTGCCTTTTCGTCCGCCGCCGTTTGCTCGGGCGGGTTTTCCGGGAGGTCGTCGGCGCTGCGCGATTCAGACACCTTCGCGCTCGATCTGGGTGGTGAGCACCTCGATCTGCACGTCCAGGTCCATCACCTCGTCTTCCAGCAGCCGCTCCCGCTGCTGGTCAAACGCATTCTCGATGGTGGCCAGCACGTTGCGGAACTTGTCGTCCAGCTCCATGTTCTCCGCCTGCCGGTGAGTGCGCGCATAGCCCCGGGCCACGCGCTCAGCGCCCTCGAGGTAGGTGCTGAGAAACCGCCGGGCGTTGCCGAGCTGAGTTGGCCGATCGTCGAGGATGTCCAGCACCCGCCGGGCCTTGCCGGTAATCCGGTCCAGGCGTTCGGTCAGCTCAACGCAGGAAATGGACGCGTTGGCCTGCTCGATATCGAGAATTTTCTGCTCCGCCAGCGCCAGCACTTCGGCTGCCGCCGCGTCGAGCTGGGTTGCCCGGGCGGGACGTGGATCGAGGCCATAAAACAGCACCGACCCCACCGTGGCGCCAAGGCCAAAGCCCACCGCCTCAAGCAGACTCTGGTCGGACAGAAACAACGCGCTCAGGCCGGTGGCCACCCCCACCAGCAGCGACGCGGCCAGCTTAAGCGGCGCCGGGGGCTTGGCGACGAAGCGGCGCAGGCTGAAGGCCACCTCTTCCATCATGCCTTTGCGCATGACCACCGCTGCCGCCATGAACAGCGCGAAACAGACACCGGATTTGAGCAGCTTAAGCAGGTCTCCGCCGACCACCGCGGCCAGCACTACGGCCAGGAGCGGCAGCGGGAGCAGAAACAGCATCAGGGCCTTGGGGCCCAGGGAACGCGGCAGATCGGGTCCCTGCTGAGAATCAGTCATCGTAAAGGCCACTCATGGTTTGACGGTTGATCGGGATTCAAAAAAGGGCAAGGGCGGAGGTATAGCCCACCGTCCACACCAGCAGCAGCAAGCCAACAAATTTACGCAGGAAGGTATTCATAGCCCGCCTATTGTACCGCGAGCGCAGCAGACCGGGACCCTGCCGATTGGGCGCGGCCCGGCCGAACCCAGTCAGGCCTGGCTCGGGACCTCATCCCGCCCCCGTACCAGACGGAAGGTCAGGTTGATGCGCGGGGCCACCGGCTTGGCGGTACGGGTAATGCAGTGCTGCCAGTGCTGCTGCGTCGGCCCGGACATTACCAGCACGCTGCCGCCGGGGAGGTCCAGGTGAAAGGTGTCCCGGCGCTGGTCCGTGCGGCGAAAACGCATGCGGCGGGTGGCCCCCAAGTTGAGCGAAACGATGGCCGGCTCCGGTCCCAGCTCCGGCTCGTTGTCGGCGTGCCACCCCATGGCATCCTGTCCGTCCCGGTAGCGATTGCCGAGCACGCTGTTAACCGGGTGACCGGTCAGCGCCGTGAGCCAGCTGCGAATCTCGGCGAGGGTCGCCGTCCATGGTTCGGGATTGTGGGTTTTGCCGGAATAGCGGTAGGTGGCCCCCGCGTCGCCGTGCCAGGCGACTTCCCGCGGGACCTTAACCCACCGTCCGTAAAGCCGCAGCTGCTCCTGGTGCCAGGCCAGTTCGTCGTTCAGCCCGCTAAACCACTGATCCGCCAGGGCCGGCGCCACCGCCCGGGGCCAGAATCTGAGCTGCCCGTCGCGCAGCGCAATGTCCTCGGCCGCGCCGGTGTCCCGCGCCAGGGAACTACCCGCGGCTGTGGCGGCAGCGGCAAAACGTTCGTCCATGTCTGACTAAACCCTCGCTCCGGCTTGAGCGTCCAATTATCGAAATTGGGCGCATCGGGCCCGTGAACAAGGGAGATTAACCGTGAAAAAGATCGCTTACCTGGCGCTGACCGCGCTGTTTATTGTTTCCGGCGCAGGGGCTGCCAGCATCGAGGTGGCGGACGGCGTCTCGCGGCCGGGGGACGACCTCAGCGGCGTGAATAAATCCATTCGCGTAGGGGCCGGCGCCGAGATTGGCGATGTGGATTCGGTCAACGGCAGCGTGCGCATCGACGCCAACGCCATTGTCGAGGACATCGGTTCGGTCAACGGCAGCATTCGCCTGCGCGCCGGCGTTTCCGCCAAGTCCGTGGAGTCGGTCAACGGGGGCATTGAGCTGCAGGAAGACGTGCTCGTGGCCGAGAACGTGGAAAGCGTCAACGGTCGTATCCGACTGGAGCGCGGCACCAACGTGGGCCAGGACGTTAAAACCGTCAACGGCATGCTCGATCTCACGGGCGTGGTGGTTCAGGGCAACGTGGAAACCTACAACGGTGATATGGATTTAAGCGAGACGGAAGTCCTGGGAGACCTGCGGGTCAACAAGCCCCGCGGGCTGAACTGGGGCGGCAAGAAGCAGAAGGCCAACCTGATCCGCATTGGCGCCGGCACGGTAATCCACGGCGACCTGTATTTTGATAAGGCCGTGCGCCTGAGCATCGATCCGGCCGCCAAGGTGGGCAGCATTTACGGCGAGAAAATCGAACGCGTCGACATGCGCTAAGCAAAACCGCTACCATGCGCCGCCGACACGGAAGTAAGGACTTACGTTATGACCGGTCTGCGGCGCCTGGCGGCCTTCTGGGCTGTGCTGGGATTTGCCGCCCTGATGGGCGTTGCCATCTACCGGCTGGGCAGCCGTACCCAGGAGGCCCTGGCCGCACCGCTGGATGTGGTGCACTGGCTCACCCTGATCGCCGTGGTCGCCTTCATGGCCTACACCGAAGGCTATCGCGGCTTTCAGCAGAGTTTTTCCCCCCGCTTTGCCGGCCGCGTTGTCCACCTGAAGGCTGACGGCAGCCTGCTTGAGGCCCTGCTCGCCCCGGCCTACGCCATGGGCTATTTTTCTGCGCCCCGGCGGGTGCTGATCTCCACCTGGGTTCTCACCGTGATGATCATCGCCTTCGTGCTGGCCCTGCGGCTGGTGCCGCAGCCCTGGCGCGGCGTCCTGGACGCCGGCGTGGTGGTCGGTCTGCTGTGGGGCGTGACGGTCACCGTCTGGCAGACCGTTGCTCGCCTGCGAACACGGACGGTGCCCGCCTGACCCCGATCCGCTTGCTATACTGATCAGTATGATGCTTTCGATGTCGTCTGCCGCTCTGCTGGCTGCGGCCTTGCTCGGCGGCGTCAACAATTCCAGCAGCCGCACGGTGATCGGTCCTGACAACCGGTTTCTGGCTGACGGCGCGCAGGCCCTTCTCATGGGCGATTATCTCGAAGGTGTGCGCCTGACCGAGATCGGGCTGGAGTTTGCCCATACCCCGAAAGAACAGGCCCAGGGCCTGTCCAATCTCTGCGCTGGTCTGATCAAGCTGGAGCAGTTTGATCTGGCGCTGGAGAAGTGCGACCTCGCGCTAGAACTGACGCCCGACCAGTGGCGCGCCCACAGCAACCGGGCCAACGTGCTGCTGCAGATGGGGCGGCTTGATGAGGCTGAGGCGGCGGTGGAGCGGGGCCTGGAACTGCGGCCCAAATCGCCCACGCTTCTAAAGGTGCTCGATGCAGCTAGGCTGATGCGCTACGACCCTACCGTGACCGTGAAGGATGAGCCCTGAGCTGCTGCCGCTGCTGCTCGGGCTGACGCTGACAGCAACCGGCGAAGCGGGCAGCACCGAAAACGGCCGCGAACCGCCGGTTGAAGACTTCGTGCCCATGGAGCACGCCGACAGCGTCGATTCGCCCCCCATCCCCATCAAAGTGCCCACGGCGGGCTATCCGCGGGACGCCATCCGCCGCGAACTGAGCGGCGCAGCCACCGCCTGCTTCACCGTGGATCGTAAGGGCCGGGTGCGCAATCCATCCGTGGTGGAGACCTCCCACGAGCTGTTCCGAAAACCCACGCTTAAAGCCATCCGCAAGGCCACCTTTAAGCCGGCCCGCCTTGGCGCCGACTCCGTCGCCACGAGCTACTGTCGCACCTACCGCTTTTCCCTCGAACCACGCTAGGCGAAAAAAGGGCGGATCGTAGCAGCCGGGTCAGACCTGCTTGGGGTCTGACCCTCCCCCCCTCCGACTCAAAGTCAGCAATCCCGGCCTTCGATGTTGGTGAGCTTGTCGAGCTGCAGTGTTCCGGTGCCGTTCGCCCCAAAGTCGTAGTCGGCGTCAAACCGGCCGCAAACGCCGGAACGAAACGTCATGGTCCCAAACTCATTCCGCGTCGCGAGATTGTCGGAAAAATCCAGAAACGGCAGCCCGTTGATTTCCTGCATGGTCAGCGTCACCTCGGTTGCACCGTCCTCGATGTCGTCGACCCCCACCAGCCAGCGCGGGTTGCCCTGCTCGTCGAAGGTAAACCAGGCGATAAACACAAAGGTGCCGTTAGCATTGCTGCCCACCGTCACAAAAAAGCCCTGGTCGTTCAGGCCTTCCACCACGTAGGTGCCCGACAGGCTGCCATCGATCGGCGTCGCGGTGCCCTGCGCCGCCGGGCCATCACTCAGCAGAAAAACCCGCGAACCCAGATTCTGCGAGGCCACCATGTAGATGTTGCCCTGCTCGTCCTGGCCGAACGTCTGAATATTGCCGACCGTGCCGCTGTCCAGCAGCAGCTGGTTTTGCCACTGGCCGTTCACCTGCTGCAGGCCCCACACCTTGCCGCTGCAGAAGTCGCCGTAGATGTAGATGCCCTGGAGCGCCGGATAGTCGGTGCCGCGATACACCTCACCCCCGGTCACCGAGCAGCTGCCGTCGAGATGATCGTAGGTCCACACGGGAAACGTCAGCGACGGGTCGCCGCCGCTACCACCTTCAAACAGCGGCCAGCCGTAGTTTTCACCGCCGGCGGAATTGGCCGGCTGTACGTTGATTTCTTCAATGGCGTCCTGCCCGACATCCGCGATGTAAAGATCCCCGGTCGCCGAATCAAAAGAAATCCGCCAGGGATTGCGCAGACCGTAAGACCAGATCTGATTCAGCCCGTCCGAGCTCCCGACAAAGGGATTGTCCGGTGGCGAGGCCACGCCGGTCGACTGGCTCACGTCCAGCCGCAGCAGGCTCCCCAGAAGCGTGTTGGTGTCCTGGCTCTGCATAAACTGATCGTTGGCACCGCCGCCGTCCCCCAGGCTCAGGTACAGCATGCCGTCGGGCCCAAACTCAAGGCGTCCCCCGTTGTGATTCACCTCCGGCTGGGGAATGGTCAGCAGCACCTCTTCGCTGGACGCATCGGCAACGTCCGGATCGGAGGTGACCCGAAGCCGCGACAGACGGGACCCGCCAAAGTTGTCGGTGTAGTAAACGTAAAACACGCCCGACTGGGCGTAGTCCGGAGCAAACGCCAGCGACAGCAATCCCTGCTCGTTGAACGAGATGCCAACTTCGCTTTCGATATTCAGAAACGGGGTGTCCAGCAGCTGGCCGCCGGCGACGATCCGAATGCGGCCCCCCTTGTCCACCAGGAACAGTCGCTGGCTGCCATCCCCGGCATGCTTGATATCGACCACGCCGCCAAGCGTGACCACCTCGGTAAGCTGCAAATCAATTTGCGCGTGGAGGGCCGGGCTGGTGAGCCCAAGCAGGAGCAGAAGTGTCAGCAGGCGCATGGTGACTCCAATCTAATCAAACTACGGTGAGTATCGTAGACAACTCCCTGCTGCGCAATATCTGCAACCTTGTCAACCAAATGCCTGGTGTGATCATTTAACGGTTATGAATACGCTGAATCTCACCGAAGCCACCCGCGCCTACCGGAATGTCCGCTACGCCGGCGCAACGCCTCAGTGGCCCGAGGCATCGCCGTTCCCGCGCCGCCTGCGGTGGGTGTGGGCCCCCGCAAGCGCGGCGGCGGCAGCGCTGATCGTGCTGATGCTGGCCCCCGGGCCTGGTGATTTCGGCGCCGACTATGAGCCGCGGCGCAGCGCCTACTCGGCGCTGAAGCAGGCCCGCAGCGCCATGCCGGAGACCTTCAGCGGCAGCGCCTCGCGGCCGAGCCTGCCGGCGCCGCCGCGGCGGGCTACCGGTTTTTCTGCGCCCGCCGCGCCGCCGGACAAAGCCGACGCGCCAGCGTGACTTCAGCGCCGGACGACTGGGAGCTGGCCAACCGGGCCGACCCCCAGGCCATGGACCTGCTGTTTCGTCGCCATCGGGACTACGTCTATCGAATCCTCTGGATGGCACTGGGCCGGACATCGGTTGCGGAAGATCTGGCCCAGGAGGTGTTCCTGCGCATCGCGAACCGCCAGCGTCCTGGCCGACGCCCGTTATTCCGGGGGGCCGCGTTTCGCACCTGGCTGTACCGCGTGGCGGTCAACCTGGCCCGCGACCACCAGCGAAGAGCAAGCCGGGAAAGGCCACTGGAGGCCGAGACCGGCTCGGTTACCGGCCCCTGCGATCCGCGGGATGTAAGCGAACAGCCGGACCTGAAACAGCTGCGGGAAGCGCTGCAGCAGCTTCCCACCCGGCAGCGCGAAGTGATCCTGCTCCGGGAGCTGGAGGGATTCAGCACCGCCGAAACCGCCTCCGCCCTGGGGATCAGCGCGGGCTCGGTGAAAACCCACCGGCACCGCGCCATGCAACAACTGAAGATTGAATTTAATCCTGAAACCAACCCTGACCATGAGGACTGAACCCATGAATCGACCAACCCTGTCCGCCCTGCTGCTGAGCGCCCTGCTCAGCGTCTGCGCCGTCTGGCCGTCCGCCGCCCGGGCCGAAGACGATCCCGCCGCTTTTGTCGCCCTGATGGATCAGTACCTGTCCCTGGCGGAAAAAGTGGTGGCTACCGCCGACCGCCGCGAGGCGGCCGTATTTATGGCGCTGGAGGGCATCTTTGAGGTGTACGAGCAGCGCCGGGACGCCCAGGGCGCCATCCGCCATCTCACCGGCATTCTTGAGCGCCACCCCAACGACCGGGTCGTACGCAACCTGGTGCGCTTCAAGCTGCGCGATATCTACAAAGAAATTGGTGAGCTGGACAAGGCGCTTGAGCAGCTGGATCTGGTGGTTGCGGAAAACACCGGCGGCTGAATGGGGCCGCCCGTCGGCCACCGGCCGCCCCGACTGGCAAAACAACGATGGTTGCCGTAGATTCCCGGCATGTTTGCCCTAACCCGTCCTTCGAGCCGCTCGGCAAAGACCGGCGGCCTGGCCGTGCTGCTGGCTTTCCTGGCACCGCCCACGCTCGCCGCCGGCGACCATCGTCACCCGGCGCCGGTGAGCCCGGCGGACCAGCATCACAGCGAGGTGCTGGCCGATCAGCTGGTACACCTGACCCAGGTGCTGCCGGCGGCCGCCATTGGGCAGCCCACCGAATCGCTGCTTGCGGACGCCGCACCGGCCGTCTCCGCCGGCGCGCGGCGCCTTGCAGCTCTCAAGCTGCGCGGCCTGCCGCCAACGCCCGCCGCCCGGCGCTGGATCGATACGGTGCGGGCCCAGGCCGCAACCTACGTCGAACCCCATCCAGAGAGCGCCGCGGCGCTGCATGACCCGCTCGGCGTTGCCGCAGCCGCCCAGGGCACCCGCAACGGCTGGGTCTTCGACGAAGTATTCAACCAGCTGCGGGCCGGCGACCTGGGAGCACTGGCTGGCCTTGCCGCCCGCTACCCCGACGCGTTCAGGCGCCCTGCCCTGCGCGGAGCCCGCGCCGCCCTGGCGTATCTGCCGGACAGCACGCTGAATCAGCCTGCGCTGGCGGAGCTGGTGATCAACGAGCCAGGCCTTGGCTCCCTGCTACCGGAACTGGCGCGGCTGACCGGCGATACGCGGTTTCTGAGCGTATTCCTTGAGCGCGCGCCGGACGCGGAGCGGGCCCGAGCGATCCTGAATCTCCACGCCATCATCGGCCCCGACGCCGCCCGCGCCCAGTGGCTGAAC
>JBCCVP010000173.1:0-10325 GCA_039195135.1 Pseudomonadota bacterium
CGCGGCGATGCTGGGGTGGCTGCTTTTTGTATACCTCTCAAAGTAACTCCGGACTGCTGAACGCATGAACATCTTTTCTCCGGCCAACGCTCAAATGGCCCGGCATGGCTGACAACAACCGTCTTGGTGCGTTGCGAGAGCGTATTGATGATATTGATCGCAGGCTGCAGGAACTCATCACCGAACGAGCGGAGATTGCCCGGGAGGTGGGCAAGTCAAAAGGGGAAAACCTGCGCAGCATCGATCTGTTCCGCCCGGAGCGGGAAGCGGAGGTGCTGCGGGGCGTGGTGGAGCGCAACAGCGGTCCGCTATCGAACGAGGAGCTGACCCGCCTGTTTCGCGAGATTATGTCCGCGTGCCTGGCGCAGCAGGAAGGGCTCAAGATCGCTTTTCTGGGCCCGGAGGGTACGTTCTCCCAGGCGGCGACGCTGAAGAACTTCGGCCACAGCATCCAGTCGCTGCCGGTGAGCACAATTGAGGAGGTGTTTGCCGACGTGGAAAACGGCCATGCCGACTTCGGCGTGGTGCCGGTGGAAAACTCCACCGAAGGGTCGGTCAGCAACACGCTGGACATGTTCCTGTCGTCGCCGCTGAAAATCTGCGGCGAGGTGGAGATGGCGATCCATCACAACCTGCTGAGCCTCGCGCCGGACACCTCCAGTATCGATCGTGTCTACTCTCACCCCCAATCACTGGCCCAGTGCCGTCAGTGGCTGCGGGATCACCTGCCGGACGCGGAGCGAATCCCGGTTGCGTCCAACGCGGTGGCGGCGCGGCGGGTACGGCAAATGCCCGACGCGGCGGCCATTGCCGGGGACTCGGCCGCCAGCGTCTATGGACTCAAGGTGCTGCACGCCAAGATTGAGGATCAGCCGGACAACTCAACCCGTTTTCTGGTGGTGGGTCGGCGCCTGCTGGCCCCCAGCGGTCATGACAAGACCTCGCTGCTGGTGTCCGCCGAGGATCGGCCCGGATTGCTTTACCACCTGCTGGACCCGCTGGCCCAGGCCGGCGTGAGCATGACCCGCATCGAATCGCGGCCCTCGCGCCAGGGTAAATGGGGCTACGTGTTCTTTATCGACGTGCTCGGCCACGCCGAGACGGACCCGCTCAGCAGCGCCCTTAAGGAGCTCAAGGAGATGAGCTCGCTCTACAAAATCCTTGGCTCTTATCCCGAGGCCGTGACCTGACCGGCCCGGTCGTGGCAATCTGACGCCATCGTAGGAGCAACCTGAAGACTATGCATGACGGTTCGGCCGCAACCGCGGAACCGGTGTTCCTGTGCCAGGCGCCGGAGCGGGGCCTGTTCGGCACCCTGACCGTACCCGGCGATAAATCCGTGTCGCACCGCGCCCTGATGCTGTCATCGCTGGTGCCGGCCCGCACCACCGTGAGCGGGCTGCTGGATGCCGGGGACGTGCGGGCGACGGGCGCAGCCATGGCCGCCCTAGGGGCGCAGATCGACTGGCCCGCCGGCGATCGCGCTTCGGTCATCGGGCCGTCGGAGCTCACCGGCCGGGCGGAGCCACTTGACCTCGGAAACTCCGGTACCGGTATGCGTCTGCTCTGCGGGCTGCTGGCGGGGCAGGGCGTAGGCGCCACGCTGACCGGCGACGCATCGCTGCGCAGCCGGCCCATGAATCGCATCGTGAATCCTCTCCGGCAGATGGGCGCCCGCATCGAGACCGCCGCTGAGGGGCGAGCGCCCCTCGCAATTGCTGGAGAGCAGCCCCTGACCGGTCTGCGCTACGTCATGCCGATGGCCAGCGCTCAGCTGAAATCAGCGTTACTGCTGGCCGGCTTAGGAGCCACCGGGGAGACCTCGGTCCAGGAGCCGGCGCCCACTCGTGACCATTCCGAGTCTATGCTGGCAGGTTTTGGCGTCACCCTGCGGCGGGAGCCCGATGGCTGGGTTCACCTGGCCGGGCCTCAGGTCCTGCGCAGCCCCGGCCATATCGAGGTGCCGGGAGATTTCTCTTCGGCGGCATTTTTCCTCGTGGCGGGCAGCATCGTGCCCGAATCGGACATCCTGCTCAAAAACGTGGGGATCAACCCCACCCGCCGGGGACTGCTCGACCTGCTGCTGGAGATGGGCGCCCGTATCGACCTGGTCGATAAACGGGAATCTGGTGGTGAGCAGGTGGCGGACCTGCGCGTACGTTCCGCGCCGCTTGAGGGGATTGACGTGGGTCCGGACCGGGTGCCGCTGATGATCGATGAGTTTCCGGTGTTTTTTGTCGCCGCCGCGCTGGCTAAGGGCCGCACCCGAGTCACCGGGGCGGAAGAACTGCGGGTGAAAGAGAGCGACCGGCTGGCCGTTATGGCAGCGGGCCTGCGCACGCTCGGGGTCGACCTGAAAGAATCGACGGACGGCATGGAAATCCAGGGTTCGGAGGGATTTCAGGGCGGGCAGGTGCACGGGCGCCACGACCATCGCTGTGCCATGGCCTTCGCCATCGCCGGGCTGCGAGCTGCCGGGGAGGTGCGCATCGCGTCGGTGCGCAACGTCGCCACCTCCTTTCCGTCCTTTCGTCCGGCACTGAACGAACTGGGCGGCCGGGTGGAGCAGATTGATGAGCGGGACTGAAGTACCGGTCATCACGGTGGATGGACCGAGCGGTGCTGGCAAAGGCACGCTAAGCGTAGGTCTGGTGAACGCCCTCGGATTTCATTTTCTGGACAGTGGCGCGCTCTATCGCCTGGTCGCCTGGCAGGCGCTCAGCACCCAGACCGCGCTGGATGATGAGGAACAGCTTGCGCGGCAGGCGGCCACGCTGGACGTCAGCTTCGTGCCTGATGCCGGCGGCGGCTACCAGACCCTGCTGGCGGAGGAACCGGTGGACGACGCCATCCGGGATGAAAAGGTGGCCGCCGCTGCCTCCCGCGTAGCCGCGCTCACCGCGGTGCGCGACGCGCTGCTCCAGCGACAGCGGGATTTTCGTCAGACGCCGGGGCTGATTGCCGACGGTCGGGATATGGGCACAGTGGTTTTTCCCGACGCACCGGTCAAGTTATTCATCACCGCCAGCGCCGAGGAGCGGGCCCGCAGGCGACATAAGCAGTTGAAGCACAAAGGGTCAGGTGATACCCTTCGCGCGCTTTTGGCGGAGATCCGTGAACGCGATGAGCGTGATCGCAAACGGGTCGTGGCACCGCTGGTGCCGGCACCGGACGCGTTGGTACTCGATACCAGCACGATGAGCATTGAGGCGGTCCTCGCCACGGCGCTCACCGAGGTGACAAGCCGCCTTAACCTGCCGCAGGACGCGACAGGCCGGCAATAGCCGGGAAAACATAGTGTTGTGGTGTCAGCCTCCAGCAGTGGGGCCGGCTGCGCAGACAGGGAACTGGGTGTTCAGGGGTGCGGGCAAATAATGGTTGCTGCCCCCTGGATGTGGACAGAGGCCTTTGACAATCTTTCTTGGGTTTCTTGACGAGCGGAGCGTCGTGTCGACGCTGCGCGGATGCCTGTTGGATCCTTCGGCGGCGAAAGTTGCGAACGCTCCACAAGCGCCAAATAACGAATGGTTCAACCAACCTTTAACTAACTATGAACGAAGCTACACAAACCGTCGCAAGCGAATCTTTTGCGGAACTATTTGAACAGAGCCTGGCTTACAGCAACCTGCAGCCCGGCGCCATTGTGACCGGCACCGTGGTCGACATCCGGAACGACGTGGTGGTGGTCAACGCCGGCCTCAAGTCCGAGGGCATTGTCCCGATCCAACAGTTTTTGGATTCTTCCGGCGAGATCGAGGTCAGCGTCGGCGACGAGGTGGAAGTTGCGCTGGACGCCGTGGAAGACGGCTTTGGTGAAACGCGCCTGTCGCGGGAAAAGGCCAAGCGGGCCCGCGTCTGGGATGAGCTGGAATCAGCTCAGGAAGGTGAGGAAACGGTCACCGGCAAGATCAGCGGCAAGGTCAAGGGCGGTTTCACCGTCGACATCCAGGACATTCGGGCATTTCTGCCCGGCTCGCTGGTGGATGTGCGTCCGGTGCGCGATCCCAGTTATCTGGAAGGCAAGGACCTGGAATTCAAAATCATCAAGCTGGACCGGCGCCGCAACAACGTGGTGGTTTCACGCCGCGCTGTCGTCGAGTCCGAGTACAGCGCCGAGCGGGAAGAACTGCTCAACAACCTGGAAGAAGGTGCTATCGCGAAGGGTGTGGTGAAGAACCTCACCGACTACGGCGCCTTCATCGATCTGGGCGGCATCGACGGTCTGCTGCACATCACCGACATGGCCTGGAAGCGGGTGCGCCATCCCTCTGAGGTGGTGGACGTGGGTGACGAGGTGGAAGTGCGGGTGCTCCGGTTTGACCGGGAGCGCAACCGGGTTTCCCTCGGCCTCAAGCAGATGGGTGACGATCCGTGGAAAGACATTTCCCGGCGCTACCCGGTTACCTCGCGCCTGTTCGGCACCGTCAGCAACATCACCGACTACGGCTGCTTCGTGGAGGTGGAAGACGGTGTGGAAGGTCTGGTGCACGTCTCCGAGATGGACTGGACCAACAAGAACGTCAACCCCGCCAAGGCGGTAACCATCGGCGACGAAGTGGAAGTGATGGTGCTCGACATCGACGAGGACCGGCGTCGCATCTCTCTTGGCATCAAACAGTGCCAGCCCAATCCCTGGGAAGCGTTCGCAGCGCTGCACAACAAGAACGACAAGGTGCAGGGCACGATCAAGTCCATCACCGATTTCGGCATCTTTGTTGGCCTGGAAGGCGGCATTGACGGCCTGGTCCACCTGTCCGATATTTCCTGGCTGGAAACCGGCGAAGAAATTGTTCGCAAATTCCAGAAGGGTCAGGACGTAGAGGCGGTGGTACTGGCGGTGGATCCGGAGCGCGAGCGTATCTCCCTCGGCATCAAGCAGCTGGAACAGGATCCGTTTGCCACGTTCATGGCGGCCAATCCGAAGGGCAGCCTGGTGGTCGGCAAGATCCGCGAGGTGGAACAGCGCGGTGCGTTTGTAGACCTGGAAGACGGCGTAGAAGCCTATCTGCGGGCCTCGGAAATCTCCAAGGACCGGGTGGATGACGCCACCAAGGTGCTCGAAGCGGGGCAGGAAATCGAAGCCAAGTTCATCGGCATCGATCGCAAGAGCCGCGTGCTCAGCCTCTCGATCCGCGCCAAGGAAGACGACGAGCTGGCCGAAGCGCTGGAGGAATACCAGAACGCCAGCACCGGCACCACCAGCCTGGGCGATCTTCTGAAAGAGCAGATGTCCAAGAAAGACGAAGACGGCGAAAGCTGATCTTTCGGGGAAGCATGACGGTCTGGTCGTGGTCAATGGCCGGCCCGTCATGCTACCCTTCTCCCGATGAAGGGGCGCGCGCTGGAACCAATGAGTGAGTCCGACGCGTTAGGGCGTAATTCGACTGCCATCAACCACTTATGACCAAGTCCGAACTGATCGAAGCGCTGGCCCTGAGCCAGCGCCACCTGGCCTACGCCGACGTGGAGATGGCGGTGAAGACGCTCATCGAGCAGATGAGCCACTCGCTTTCCAACGGTCAGCGCATTGAGGTGCGGGGCTTTGGCAGCTTCTCGCTGCACTTCCGTCCGCCGCGCATGGGGCGCAACCCAAAAACGGGTGAAGCCGTCGCGCTTCCCGGCAAACACGTGCCCCACTTCAAGCCCGGTAAAGAACTCCGCGAGCGCGTCAACGGCGAACGCAAGGACTAGGCGCCATGGCGCGCCTGGCCACTTTCCTACTTGTTCTGGCGTTTGTCGCTTTCGGCCTGTTCTTTGGCACCCTCAATGAACAGCCGGTCGAGGTCGATTTCTTTTTCTTCACGCTGAACTGGCCGCTGGCGCTGATGATCATGAGCGCCTTTCTGGCCGGCGTTCTCCTGAGCGGTTCGCTGGTTTATCTGTCCATGTGGTTCGGCGTGCGGCGCCGCATCCGCGAAATGAAAAAGGCCCAGGTAAGGGCTGAGGCCGGCAAGGCTCTCAGCGCCGGTCATGGCTGAACGGTTCCGGGCCTTGCCACCTGCGGCCCATCCACATCATGTTTACCGGCACTAATCTGCTCTGGCTGCTGCTTCCCGTGGCGGCCGCTTCCGGCTGGATCGCTCACGGGTTTGCGCGTCGGCGGCGCCGGGCGGCAGCTTTGGCGCGATTTTCCACCAGCTACTTTCGTGGCCTGAACTACCTGCTCAACGAGCAGCCGGACAAAGCCATCGAGGTGTTCCTGAAAATTGCCGAACTTGATCGCGACACGGTGGAAACCCACCTGGCGCTGGGGAACCTGTTTCGCCGCCGCGGTGAGATGGATCGGGCCATTCGCTTCCACCAGAACCTGGTATCCCGGGAGGGACTGAGTCAGGAACAGCGCACCACGGCCATTTTGGAACTCGGCGAAGACTTTATGCGCGCAGGCCTGCTGGACCGGGCGGAGCGGCTCTTCATGGAGCTGGACAAGATGAAGGAGCATCGGCCGCAGGCGCTGAAGCACCTCATCGATATCTACCAGCAGGAAAAGGACTGGGACAAATCCATCGAATACGCCCGGACGCTGGAAAAGGTCTCGGGCGAGGATATGAGTCCGGTAATTGCCCAGTACTTCTGCGAGATTGCCGAGGCTATGTGGAAGGCGGGCAATGCGGCTTCGGCCCGCAATCAGGCCCGGCGTGCCCTGGCGGTAGACGCCAGCTGCGTGCGGGCCAGCATGCTCGAAGGTGATATGGCCATTGCCGAAGGTGAGTGCCAGGCCGCCATCGATTCGTATCGGCGGGCCACGGAACAGGACATGGACTACATCCCGGACATCCTGGAGCCAATTCTACGTTGCTACGACAGCTCGGGAAAACGCGATGAGGCGATCGATTTTCTCCGCCATGTGATCGAGAACTATCAGGGCGTGTCTCCGGTGATCGCCCTTGCCGAGCTGACGCTGGAGACGGAAGGTCGGGGGGAAGCGGTGGAGTTCATCAGCGGACAGCTGCGGCAGCGACCCTCCGTGCGGGGACTTGCCTACCTGATTGGCCTCAACCTTCACGACAGCGAGGGGCAGGCGCGGGACAACCTGCTGATCCTGCAGGACCTCACCTCCAAGCTGCTGGAAGGCAAGCCGGTCTATCGCTGCAACCACTGCGGGTTTGGAACTCGTTCGCTGCACTGGCAATGTCCAAGCTGCAAACGCTGGAACAGCGTCAAGCCCATTCACGGCGTCGCCGGCGAATAACCACGGCCTGCCCGGCATGTCCTTAACCCAGCTTCTGGCGATTGTTCTGGCTGGCGGTCTGGCCAGTGCTGCCATGACCGCCGGGGCGCACCGCTATGCGCAGGCGGTTGGGTTGATCGATGAACCGGATCCGCGTCGGCTGCACTCCGGCTCCATCGCCCGGGGCGGCGGCATTGGTCCGCTGAGCATCTATCTGCTCGGTTCGGGCATTCTCGGCGTGCTGCTGGATGCGCCACTGCCGTGGCAGGGGGGACTGTTTCTGCTGCTGCTGGTTGCGCTGGGATTCTGGGACGATCACCAGCCTCAGCCAGCCCGGCTGCGCTTTGCGGCCCAGATGCTCGCGGCGGTGCTCCTGTGCTGGCTGCTGCCGCTGTCCGTTGCCGGCTGGATAATGGTCCTGGTCGGGCTGGTCTGGTGGATCAACCTGTTCAATTTCATGGACGGCTCCAACGGCCTGGCGGCCACCGAGGCGATCTTTATTTCGGCGGTGCTGACGGCGGTCTCCGCAGACCCCTACCGGGCCTACGCGGCCCTGGCCCTTGGTGCCAGCCTGGGATTTTTGCCCTGGAATTTCCCCCGGCCGAGAATTTTTCTTGGCGACGCCGGCAGCTATGGCCTGGCGGCGGTGCTGGCGCTGCTTGGATGCCTGCTGGTGGCGGCGGGGCAGGCCAGCTGGGGACTCCTGCTGGTGCTCCCGGCCCCGTTTGTGGTCGATGCCAGCATCACCCTGGTGCGGCGCATGGTGACAGGGCAGCGATGGTACACTGCGCACCGGCAGCACCTGTACCAGCGCCTGATCGCCGGCGGTGCGTCACCGGCGCAGGTTGTGCTCTGGTTGGGCGCCGTTAATGTGCTGTTCATTGTGCCGGCGCTAGGGTTGCTGCAAAGCTGGCCGCATCGGGAGGCAGCCATTGTGATGATCACCTACGCTTTGCTGGGGGCCGCCTGGCTCATCACCGATCGGGGCCTTAAGGCCCGGAGCGGATCATGAGCACGGCGCCGCGGGACGAGCCAGCGGATGAAGGACGGCTGTCGATCTGGCAGGCCACGTGGCATCCGCGCACGGCGGTAGTGTTGCACGACCTGGTGATGGTCTGGGTGGCCTGGACCAGCGTTCACTGGCTGCGCTACCAACTGCTGGAGCGGCCGCCGGAGCAGCCCCTCTGGCCCGCGGAAATGCCGCTCGTGCTAATCGCACAGGCAGCGCTGCTGTTCGTCACCGGGCTGTATCGAGGCCTCTGGCGCTTTGCCAGCCTGCCGGATCTTTGGAACATCATTCGCGCCAGCGTTTACGGCACGCTGCTGATCTCGCTGCTGATTTTTTTCACGACACGCCTTGAGGCGGTGCCCCGGTCCGTTTTTATTCTCTATCCGCTGCTCCTGTCGGTGCTTCTCGGTGCGCCCCGGCTGCTGTTTCGCCTGTGGAAAGATCACGGCTTGGCGTTTCGCTCTCGCCCGGGTCAGACCCGCGTGCTGATGCTGGGCGCTGGGGCAACCGGCGACCTGTTGGCGCGAGACCTGCCGCGGCAGGGCAACTACTACCTCGTCGGCTTTCTGGACGACGAGCGGCGCCTCGCCGGCCGCAAGCTGCGTGGCCTGCCCGTGTTTGGCAGCATTGATCGCCTCGCCGGCATTGTCCGACAAAAGGCCATAGACCTGGTGGTGATCGCCATACCGTCCGCCTCCAATGTGGAGATGCAGCGCATCGTTGAACTGTGTGAAGACGCCGGCGTTACCTTCCGCACAGTACCCCGGATCAATGATCTGATGTCGGGCAAATCCACCATCCACGAGCTGAAGGACGTGGCGATTGAGGACCTGCTTGGCCGAGATCCGGCGACCCTCGACTGGGACGCCATCGAGGCCGGATTGAAAGGGAAGCCCGTTCTGGTCAGCGGCGGCGGGGGATCCATCGGCGGCGAACTGTGCCGGCAGATCGCACGCATCGGGCCGTCCCGCCTGGCGGTGCTGGAACGATCCGAGCATGCGCTTTATGAGATTGAACGAGAGCTGCGCGATCATTTCCCTGATCTCCTGCTGACGCCGCTGCTCACAGACGTGTGTGACGCCGCGGCCGTCGATTACGCGATCGAGCAGTTTCAGCCGGCGGTTATCTTTCACGCCGCGGCCTATAAACACGTACCGATGCTGGAAGGTCAGATCCGCGAGGCGGTGCGAAACAACATTCTGGGCACCCGGGAACTGGCGCTGGCGGCCAACCGGCACGGCGTTTCCCGCTTTGTGCTCATCTCCACCGATAAGGCGGTGAACCCGGTTAGCGTGATGGGGGCGAGCAAGCGGGCCGCGGAGAGCGTCTGCCAGTCGCTGGCGGCCAACTCGGCCACCAGTTTTGTCACGGTTCGATTCGGCAATGTTCTGGACTCGGCGGGGAGCGTTGTGCCCCTTTTTCGCGAACAGATACGCAGCGGCGGACCGGTTACCGTCACCCATCCCGACGTGACGCGGTATTTCATGACGATCACCGAAGCCTGCAAGCTGATCATGCAGGTGGCCAGCGTAGGTGATTCCGGCGAGATCTATGTGCTCGATATGGGTGAGCCAATTGCGATCCGCTATCTGGCGGAACAGATGATTCAGCTGGCGGGGCGCAAGCCGCACGACGACATCGAGATCACCTTCAAAGGCCTGCGCCCGGGGGAGAAGCTGCGCGAGGAGTTGTTCCACGACGAAGAGCGCTACCGGCCCACGGAGCATGAGCAGGTGCTGCGGGCCCTGCACCGTCCCCAGAACTGGCAGGAGGTGCAGCAGGTTGTGGCTGCGCTGGATCATGCGTGCCGGGAGCTTGACGAGGCGGCGCTGGCCCGGTCTCTCGAGGAACTGGTGCCGGAATACAGCAAAAAAAAGACCAAAGCCGCTAACATAGTGCCCTTGCCGGCCCGGCCGGCGAAGCATTGATCCTCAACGCCTAAAGGACCTGATCGTTAATGCCCGCAATTCAGAAAGTCATGTTTCCCGTCGCCGGCATGGGAACCCGTTTTTTGCCTGCCACCAAGTCCATTCCGAAAGAGATGCTGCCGGTGGTCGATCGACCGCTGATTCAATACGCCGCGGACGAAGCCGTCGACGCCGGCGCCAACATGCTGGTGTTTATCACCAGCCGCAAGAAGCACTC
>JBCCVP010000174.1:0-9847 GCA_039195135.1 Pseudomonadota bacterium
GACAAAAACCAGCGTTGCGCCGTCGCCGGACAGCTGCGGGCTGTGGCTGTCGGCGCTGCCGCTGGTTATCCGCTCCAGCGACCCGTCACCCAGCGAACGGCGGTAGATCTGCCGCACCCCCGCCGGAGCCGGGGGAGCCACCAGGTCATGTCCCGCAGAGCTGAAGGCGATCCACTCGCCGTCTGCGGAGATCACCGCCTGATCACTGACTCCGGCCCCGGTCTGGGCCGCGTCGCTAGCGGAGATCACCTCCACCGGTCCGGTACGGCAGTCATCGCGCAAAAACACGTCCCCTAGACCGTTAGCGTCCACCAGCGCCGGGTTTACGCCGAGCAGCGGGGCCGGCCGATCGCTGACCCAGACGCTGCGGCAGCCGTCGGCGCTCACACCTCCGCCATCCCCGATCAGCCCGGCGCCCGACAGCGGCAAGCCGTCAGCTCCTCGGGTCAGCAGGCGCAACGTGCCGCTCAGGCGATCCAGCACAAACGCATCGGCGGACCCGTTGCCGTCCTGACTCACCAGATTGTCAGCCACGGTGACCAGCCAGAGGAAGCGGCCCCGCCCGGCGGTGATTACCTGATCAAGCGAGGCGTTTGGCACCATGCCGGGACCTGGCACCCGGGCTAGCCGCTGCACCGCGCCGCCCGCTGCCGCCGCCGCAAAACCACCGCTGCCGCTGACACCGGCCTGATCGAGATTGGTAGCAATGCTCTGAAACGCAACCTCCGCCCCGGAGGGCACCAGCGCCGCCGCGAAGCTGCCGTCGTTCGGGGTGGCGCCGGAGGGGCGGCGGCTGGCCACCCGAAGCTCCCCCGTTTCCCGCTGGCGCAGGTAAATGTCGCTGACCTCATTGGTATCAGCCGGCGATAGATTGTCCGCCTCGGACTGAAACGCTACCCAGAGTCCCCGGGCGGACAGGCTGGGATTGAAGCTGTTGGCATCGGCCGCCCCGGCCGGGCCGTTGCTTATCAGCTCGGTCCGGAGTGACAGCAGGTCGCGCACAAAGATGTCGAAGAAGATATTTTCCAGCCCGGACTCCAGCGTGGTGGCGCGGCTGTAAAAGCCCACCGCGCTGCCGTCCGGTGAAATGGCCGGCCCGGAGCTGTCCGCGTTGGACCGCACGCCGGTGCTGGAGACATTGATCAGTTCGGTGCTGCCGGTTACACGGTCGTGAAGGAAGATATCTGGCAGCTGGTCAAACTCCAGGTCAGAAAGATTGGTCGCCTCGCTGACAAACGCCACGTAGCGGCCGTCCGCTGAGATCGTCGGCTGAATGCTGCCCGCGTCACCCTCGCTGCCGTCGCTGGCGACCGATACGCGAAACGTCTGCCCAAGCTCCAGGTCGCGCACAAAAATGTCCGACGCCTCGTTGGTGTCGTCCGGCACCAGATCCGGAGCGGTGGAGGAAAACGCCACAAACCGCTCGTTGTCCGCCAGCGCCGGATTCAGGCTGACGCCGTCGGCTACCTGCCCGCCAAGATTAATGCTGATCAGCGTGATGTCTCCACCAGCGGCCCGCCACAGGAAAACATCGATAGATCCGTTGTCATCGCCCGCGAAGAGATTGCCCGCCGCGCTGTGAAAAGCTACCGCGCTGCCGGAAGCCGACAGATCCGGCCGGTCGCTGGCGCCGTTGGCCACTCCCCCCGGGGGAGCGCTGACCCGCAGCACCGCTCCGGTGGCTCGATCGATACGATAAACATCATTCAGTTCGTTGGTGTCCGTCGGGTCCAGCTCCTCGGAACCGGTCACCAGCAGCGCGTAGCGTCCGTTGCGGGACAGCTGCGGCAGAAACACGTTTCCCGAAAGCGCCTGCACCTCTCCGGGAAAGGTCTGTACGTACGCCTCGTTAAGCGGAACAACGCCCAGCACCGCGGTGGCCAGCCAGGTCAGCATTGGGATGATCCCCGGCGCTGCACCCCGCGCAGCCCGCCGGCCAGCAGCGCCAGCGCCAGCGCCAGCAAAGCGCCGGGCCCAAGTACCGGTACGGCGACCGCCGGCGGCGGCGGGGCAGCGCCAGGCTGAAAGGTCACGGTGAGCACCGGACGGGTGGTCAGGTCCGGGTTTTCGCGGCTGTTCAGGCGCTTCGCGGAGCCAAAACCGGCACCCTCATTGCCGATGAGTATCCAGCCAAAGTTGTTGGCCGGGTCGTCGACGAAGGACTGCACGTCAGCCGCCAGGCCGGCGCCGGCAAACTGATAGCGACCCACGTCGCGAATGGCGGAGCGGCCCGACTCGAGAACCGCAAAGTCCCCGCCGGGGGTGCTCCAGGGCTGCCCCCCGCGGCGCTGAGCCCAGGTTGCGTCGTTCGGCCCAGCGGCGATGCCTGTGCCTTCCTGACCCGGAGCGTCGCTGGTGCCTTCACCCCAGTCGGCGAGCAGGCGGTGGGCCCGCACCGTGAGCGTGCCGGAAATGGTGCGGGACATGGATACGTCGAGGGTGACGGATTCGATGGTGGATCCGGCCGGGATAGCGCTGAAATCAAAGCGCAGCAGCGCCCGCCGCCGGGGGCCGGTGGCGATTCTGCCCGTGAATAGATAAACACCGGCACCGTTGCTCAAATCTCCCTCTTCAAACAACGAGTTATCCGCGGCGGGGGTCAGCGTCAGCTGCTGCGCGGCACCGCCCAGAACCACGCCCGGCGTGGCGCCGGCGAGAAGACCGACGAGCATTAAGATTGACGGGGTTAGGCGCCCGACGGGCGGCAGCAAACCAGAGGACTGGGTCACAACTTTGATTCGGATCCGGTGATGTAATGCGAAGCGCAACATATCACAGGCCTGATCAAGCGGGGCAAGGGGAATAACGGATGAGACGACTGCTTTGCGCAGTGCTGTTGGTAGTGGCCGGGGCTCAAGCCCAGGCCGGAAGCGACCTGATTTTTTCTGCTGGCTTTGAGCCGATCAGCCCGGACACCAACGCAGAAGCCGGCGCTTTCCTGTGGCGGGCGACTTTTGGACCCACCGCCAGCGATATCAACGACCTCGAGACGAACGGCTACGAGGCTTGGGTAGACCGGCAAATGTCCCTCCCGCCCACGCTGCACCTGCCCCAGCTGCAGGCGTTCGGCGAAAGCCAGGGCCAGGGGGAGCGCCAGCGAGTCTGGTGGAACACGGCCCAGAACGCGCCGGACCAGTTTCGCCAGCGCGCCGCCTTCGCATTGTCCCAGATTCTGGTGGTATCCGACCTCAATGGCGACCTCGAAGGACAGCCGCAGGCACTGGCGGCCTACTACGATCTGCTGGTGACCAACGCATTCGGGAACTACCGGGACCTGCTGGAGGCCGTGACCCTGACGCCGGTTATGGGTCACTACCTGAGCATGTTCCGCAGCACACGGTTTGCGGCGGACAGCATCGAGCCGGATGAAAACTACGCCCGGGAGATCATGCAGCTGTTCTCCATCGGCCTTGAGGAGCTCAACATCGATGGCTCGGTGCGCACCCAGGGCGGCAACCCGATCCCCACCTACGACCAGGACGACATCGTTGGCCTGGCGGAGGCTTTCACCGGCTGGAACTTTGCCGGGGCGGACCAGAACGACGGCAACTGTGAGTGGTGGGAATGGCGCTGGCCGGAGCAAAACTGGCTTGAGCCGATGGAGCCTTGCCAGGTGACCGACCCTAATCCCGGCGAACAGCCAGATGACTATCATGTGCGCACGGCCAAAACGATTGTCGGCGGCGTGGTGCTGCCCGCCGGCCAGAGCGCCGAGCAGGACATGCAGCAGGCCCTCAATACGCTGTTTAACCACCCCAACGTCGGGCCGTTCCTCGCCTTTCGCCTGATTCAGCGGCTGGTCACGAGCAACCCGAGCCCGCAATACATCGCCCGGGTGGCTGGTGTGTTCAATGACAACGGCTCCGGCGTCCGCGGTGATCTCGGCGCGGTGTTCCGCGCTGTCCTGCTGGATCCCGACGCCCTGGCGGGCACCGCCGGCAACGCCACCTTTGGCAAGCTGCGGGAACCGATGTTCTTCCAGACGCAGCTCAACCGCGTCTACAACGCGCAGATCAGCCCCGAGTTCGCCAACAATCCGGACTGCTGCTGGCCTGGCGCCATTTACGCGCCGGAGCGATTTTTTGGCCAGGCGGCGCTGCGCTCGCCGTCGGTGTTCAACTTCTTCAAGCCTAACTTTGCCCAGCCCGGACCGATCGAGGCGCAGGGTCTGGTCTCGCCGGAGTTTGAGATCAGCACCGAGACGCAGGTTGTCGGCATTGCCAATTTCTTTTTCGACACGCTGACGTGGGGCGCCCCGGTGCCATGGCAGACGCAGCATGAGCTGCAGATCGGCTCCCTCACCGCGCTGGCGGGCAACCCTACGGCGCTGGTGGACCGGGTGAATCAGGACCTGCTTTACGGCGCTCTGAACCCGACGGCGCGGCAGATCATTATCGACCGCATCAGCGATATCCGTCCGGACAACCCGGACCAGCGTGTGGCCGAAGCCCTCTACTACATCATCACCTCGCCCCAGAGCGTGGTGCAGCAATAAGGAGCCGGTGATGAAAAAGAAAACTTCCGCGAGACTCACCCGTCGCAATCTTTTCAAAGCCGCCGGTTTTGCTGCGGTAAGCGGCTCCGCCCTCGGTACCCTCGGCCTGCTGCAGCGGGCGCAGGCCGCCGCCACCCAGAAAGGGTTCAGCGACTATCGCGCGCTGGTTTGTGTGCGACTGGATGGAGGGATGGACAGCTACAACATGCTGCTGCCCCGGCTGACCGGTACCGGCAATCCCGCCACCGACTACAACGTCTATACCGAGACCCGATCCAATATGTCGGTGGGCTACGACGATGCCAGCGGGACCTTCAATCCCTCGTCTATCCTCACACTCAACAATACGGACATGGGCTTCAGCCCCGAGATGCCCGGCGTGCGGGGGCTGTATCAGAGCGGCGACGTGGCGCTGGTCAGCAACGTGGGCACCATGATCGAACCGGTGACCAAGGCGCAGATCGAAGCGGGCGGCGCAGCGCTGCCGGCACAGCTTTTCTCCCACTCCGATCAGTCCATCCAGTGGTCAAAAGCCTGGTCCGACAGTCAGCTGAACCGCGGCTGGTTCGGCCGCGTGGCGGACCTGATCAGCCCGCTGAATACCTTTCAGTCGCCGTCCATGAACGTGAGCGTGGTCGGCAGCAATCTGCTGCAGGTGGGTAATCTGGTACAGCCCTACAGCATCAGCACCGACGGGCCGATTGGCATCCAGACCGGCTGGGATCCGAACGGTGACCGGCTGACCGCCGTGGAGTCCATCATTGCTACCTCCAGCAATCTTTTTGCCCAGGAGTATTCTCGGGTGAAGGAACGGGCGCAGGACAACTACGACCTGATCGCTGGCGCGCTGGAAGCCTTGGGCACGGACGAGGAGCTGTTCGGGGCCGCGGTCGCCAACAGCTTCCCGACGGAAAGCTTCTTCTTTGACCAGCTGCGCATCGTCGCCCGCATGATCGCGGTGCGAAACAGCCTGCAGGTGGAGCGGCAGACGTTTGTGGTGGAGCTGGGTGGGTTCGACACCCATGACGCTCAGCTGGCTAACCTGCCGGCGCTGATGCAAGAGCTGGATACCGGGCTGACCGCGTTTAACGCGGCCATCGACGCCCTGGGTGTCCACAACAATGTGACCACGTTTACCCAGACCGAATTCAGCCGCACCCTGAACAGCAACGGTAACGGCACCGACCACGGTTGGGGTGGCCATCAGATTGTGATGGGCGGTGCGGTCAACGGTGGTCAGATCTTTGGTCAGCTGCCGGACCTCACCCTGGACGGACCGGAGGACATTGACCGCGGCCGGATTATTCCCGCCCTTTCCGTCGAGCAGTACGCGGCGACGCTGGCCAGCTGGTTTGGGGTGACCAACGGCGATATGGATACTGTGTTTCCAAACCTCGGCAACTTCAACCAGAGCAATCTGGGATTCATGGCCTAGGCCTGCCCCTACCCCGGCTGGTCCGGCATCAGAAAATCGCATCTGACAACAGCCCCGCTTTGCCGGGGCTGTTATTCTTTGCGCGTCAAAAAACGACCGGGCTTCATGGGCATCAATCGCTGCTATCGAACTGAAGACTTTCGGCGCCTGGCGCGGCGCCGGCTGCCTTCTCCGCTCTACCACTACATCGACGGGGGCGCTGACGACGAAACCACACTGCGCCGCAACACCGACGCGTTTGAAGAGGTCGACCTGGTGCCCAACGTGCTGGCGGGCGTCAGCAACGTGGATCTCACGACCCAGGTACTTGGGCAGACGCTCAAGGTGCCGTTTTTCTTCTCCCCCACAGCCATGCAGCGCCTATTCCATCACGACGGGGAATTCGCTATCGCCAGGGCCGCGGAGCAGCTCGGCACACTGTTTGGTGTATCCACCATCGGCACCCGCAGTATCGAAGAGCTCGGCAGCGGGTATGCCGGCCCAAAGCTGTTTCAGATCTACATACACCGGGACCCGGAGCTGAATCAGGACCTGGTGCAGCGGTGCCGGGCGGCGGGATTTTCAGCCCTGGCGCTAACCGTGGACACGGTGGTGGCGGGCAACCGGGAACGGGACTTTCATACCGGCATGACCACCCCGCCCCGGCTCACCCTGAAAAGCCTGGCCAGCTTTGCCACCCATCCGGGCTGGACGTTCAACTACCTGCTGCGGGAGAAATTTGATCTACCGAACGTCAGCCGTTACATCAGCGCCGGCTCGGGCGTTGCTGCCTCGGTCATGGAGTACATCGACAGCCAGATGAAGCCGGACATTTCCTGGGACGACGCGGCGGAGCTGGTCCAGCAGTGGGATGGCCCTTTTGCGATCAAGGGCATCATGTCGGTGGCAGACGCCCGGCGGGCGGTGGACATCGGTGCCAGCGCCATCATGGTTTCCAACCACGGCGGACGCCAGCTTGACGGGTCCCGGTCTCCCTTCGACCAGCTGCCGGCCATCGCCGACGCGGTGGGTGGCGAGATCGAGATTATCCTCGACGGCGGCGTTCGCCGCGGCACCCACGTGCTGAAGGCCATCGCCGCCGGCGCCACCGCCGTGTCCGGTGGACGGTTTTATCTTTATCCACTGGCGGCAGGCGGGGCGCCGGCGGTGCTGCGCGCCGCCGAGCTGCTGAAAGAAGAGGTCACCCGCAACATGATGCTGATGGGCGTGGACCGCCTGAGTAAGCTCAACCCGGAAATGCTGGCGGCACGATGACGTTGGCGCTGCATCTACCCGGCGGCGGCGCGCGGGGCGCCTACCAGGTGGGCGCGCTGAAGGCCGTGACGGAAATATGCAACGAATCCTGCAGCCCGTTTCAGGTCTTCACCGGCACCTCCGCCGGGGCCATCAACGCGCTGGTGCTGGCGTCCCACGCGGACCGCTTTCCGCACGGCGTCGAGCGCCTCGACAAGTTCTGGTCCGCCATGCGATGCAAGCACATTTATCGCGTCGACTGGCCCACCGTGCTCGCCTCCGCGGTGCGCTGGATCGGTGCCGCGTTTCTAGGCCGCCTGGGCGTGCCGGCGCCCGCTTCGCTCCTCAACACGCAGCCGCTGAAGCGGCTGCTGGAAGCGGAGACCCAGCTGGACCGAATCGAGCAGCTCATCAGTCAGCAGCTGCTGCGGGGAGTTGCCGTGTCCGCCTCCGGGTACAGCACCGGGCGCAGCGTCAGCTTTTTTCAGGCACCGCCGGAGCAGAAACCTTGGGGCCAGGGACGTCGGGTCAGCGTACGCGATCTCATCACCACCGATCACCTGCTGGCATCCACCGCGCTGCCGCTGCTGTTTCCGCCGGTGCGGCTGAACAACGAGTTCTTTGGTGACGGGAGTCTGCGTCAGACCGCCCCGCTGTCGCCAGCGATACATCTTGGCGCCAGGAAGATCCTGGTGATCACGGCACGTGACGGCCAGCAGGACCGGGAGCCTACCGTGCCTGCGGGCATGCCCAGCGCCGGCGATATCGCTGGCCACCTGCTGGACCTGGTCTTTATGGACCATCTGGATTCGGATCTGGAGCGGCTGCACCGCGTTAACCACACGCTGTCTCTGGTGCCGGAGACCCAGAGCCGCCAGAGCACGCTAAGGCCCGTAGAGACGCTGGTCCTGCGGCCTTCCGCGGACCTGCGGGCATTGGTCGCCACTCACATCGGCGCCATGCCAGCCAGCGTGAAAACGCTGCTGGCCGGTATCGGCGCCTGGGGCCGGGACAACCGACTGGCCAGCTACCTGCTGTTTGACCAGGCTTACACCAGGGCACTGATCGATCTTGGCTATCGGGATACGCTTAAGAGCCGCGAGCAGGTCGTGACGTTTATCAGCGATCGCCCAGCAGGGCCTGACGCACCGCATCGCGCTGTGTCGCGCCCGCGGTCCGCAGCGTCTGATACCGATCAATAAATGGGTCCGCGCAGCAGGTGCCCGCGCTCCGACTGCAGCGCGGCAGGTCCGCAATGCAGGCGTCCATGCGGCCGCCCGCGGTACAGTCCAGAAACAGCTGCGAACATTGCGCCAGCGCGATTTCGGAAACCGGCCGTGCCGGAAGCTGCGTTTCGGAGTAGCTTGAAGTGCTGCGCACCGGCGAGCGCGGCAACGGCTGGCGAGCAGGCTCCGTGGCCGAAGAGGGTCGAGCTTCCTCAAGCCACTGCCGCAGGCGCTCGTTGGAAATGTTTCCGGATCGGTCTGATCTGAGAACCTGCCCGCCACCACGGGAACAGGGATTATCCTGGAAGACGACGGTGCCGTCGCTGCCGGTACAGCGAAAGATATCCCCCGCCGCGAGAGCAGCGTAAAAAAACAGTACCGGCATCACCACGGCGGTAAACCTGGTGACGCCGGTACCCGGGCCGCAATCAGCGCTTGCGGCGTGTGGTCTTGCGAGTGGCCTTCTTCCTGGTGGCCTTCTTCGCTACCTTCTTGGCTGCCTTTTTCTTGGCCGCTTTCTTTTTGGCGGGCTTCTTCTTGGCAACTTTTTTCTTCGCGACCTTTTTCTTAGCAACTTTCTTCTTGGCTACTTTTTTCTTAGCGACTTTTTTCTTCGCTGCCTTCTTCTTGGCAACCTTCTTCTTGGCTACCTTCTTCTTGGCTACCTTTTTCTTGGCTACCTTTTTCTTAGCTGCCTTTTTCTTGGCCGCTTTCTTGGCAGCTTTTTTCTTAGCTACTTTCTTTTTGGCTACCTTTTTCTTGGCAACTTTTTTCTTGGCAACCTTCTTCTTCGCGACCTTGCGGGCAACCTTTTTCGCTGCCGCTTTCTTCGCTACTTTTTTCTTGGCAACCTTTTTCTTGGCTACCTTGGACGCTGCTTTTTTGGCTACCTTCTTAGCGGCCTTCTTCTTGGCCTTTTTCGAAGTCTTCTTCGCCACTGAACTCTCCTCTTGCTGCTGACAAACTTTCTGGCTGATCGGGTCTTCGATCAACACGTTGTCATCAACGTGATGATCACCATTAAGTGAACGTGTTTCCGGTCTTCCTGGTTGGTGATCACTCCCCCCAGGTATGTGCGACCACTTACTGCGCGTGAACTATAGCAGGCTATAACCCAATCCGCATTGATCGATTAATCATTTTGCCGTGACACCTCGTGGTCAAAACGAGCATAACAACGGGTACAAAACGATTCTGCCGAACGCCAGCATCCTTCAGTTTCGGTAAACGGAATCGCGAGGGGTAGTTCTGGTTTGTATTCGGCAACGGCCATCGGTCTAAGCCTGCTGAATGGGGAGCGGCTGTTTATGCTCGTTCCTACGAGTGCTCATCGGTCTGAGCGAACTGAATGACGAGGGGTAACTCATCGTCGTTTTTGACGTCGGCAACCCGCCAGCCATCCAGACCGGTACGCAGCGTATCCCAGGCCAGCATCATCCCCCGATCCTTAAGCTCGGC
>JBCCVP010000175.1:0-9760 GCA_039195135.1 Pseudomonadota bacterium
CGGCCGGGCCTGACCTATAACGGTCGCCCCGGCGCGAGTCTGCAGGGGCAGCTACAGGACATCGAAACCATCGCCGTGTTTGGTGAGCTGAGCTACGACATCACCGAAACCCTGCGCCTAACGGCCGGCGGGCGGTGGTTTGAGACGGATCGGCGGGTCTCGGAAAACTCGCTGTACGTAAACACCGTCTCGGACAACTTTGACGTGACAAAAACCACCGACGATTTCAGTCCGCGAGTGAACGCGACCTGGACACCCACGGAGAACGCGATGGTGTACGCCACATACTCTGAGGGTGTTCGGCCGGGGCAGCAAAACGGCGGTGTGACGACCAATCCAACGGCGATTGCCCTGGGGTTTCCTCGGGAGTTTGATGCGGATCGGTTGATTAACTACGAAGTTGGTACCAAGACGACCTGGATGCAGGGTCGAATCCTGGCAAATATGAGCCTGTTCTCCATGGACTGGGAGGACTATCAGCTACAGACCTTCGTGGCCGGAGCTGGCACCTTCACCACCAACGCGGGCAGCGCCTCGATCGACGGCGCGGAAGGCCAGTTTGCCCTCGTCGCGAGCGAGAAATGGGAGCTGTCTACCGGCTTTACCTACCTGGACGCGAGGCTCGACGGACCCGTCCAGGTGAGTGACGCGATTACCGTTGGCGCAGGCGGGGACCCGCTGCCGGCGGTGCCGGAGTGGAAGGTGAATGCCAGTGTGGTCTATCGGACACCGCTGAATTGGCGGGGGCTGGATTTCACGGGCCGCTTTGACTACAGCTTTGTCGACGAATCTGTCAACGGCACAACCGCGTCCGTTTCCCTCTACGGCGGCACAGGCACGACACCCCGCACCCAGCCTTCCTACGACGTGGGGTCGCTTTACTTCAACGTCGATTCACCCAACGGCTGGTCGTTTTACGTCGGCATCGACAACCTGTGGGACGAACGGGCAATTACCTATATCTGGCCGCGTTTTGGAGATGACCGCGCGTTCACCCTGCGGCCGAGAGAAGTCGTTATGGGCTTCTATATTGATTTCTAATCCGCTCTTGGGCTGAATTCTCTACCACGGACAGGGCAGCGGGCGTCTTGCCTCACGCCCCCAGGGGGCTCGGGTCTTGCATCCGGGGCACCTCCTCATTTCCAATGGTCGCAGCATGAGCGCAGCAATCACCGGTTCAAGCGATCACAACTCGAGCGCCAGATCGGCGTTTGACGCAGCGGTACGCCTCCTCGAGAAAGAGCGATTTGAAGAGGCTGCGTCTTCCCTTGAAGCCGGCCTCGCCGATCATCCAAACGACCCCAACCTGCTTCGCCTGCTCGGCGTGTCGCTGAGCCGGCTTGGCCGGCACGAAGAAGCGGAGCAAAAACTCACCCACGCCGTTCGACTGGTTCCGGGGTTCGGTTCGGCCTACGAGGACCTCGCCCACGCGCAGCTGCGCCAGGGGAAACTCGACGAGGCCATCGCCACGCTGCGCAAGGCGGTCAAACACTCAAGCAACCCGGATCGAGCCAGCCAGCGTCTGGGGGAGCTGCTGACGCTCATGGGCCGCGGCGGTGACGCAGAAGCGGTTTTCGAGGCTGCCCTGGCGGATAACCCTGATCGAAGGGCTATTGCCGAGGCGCTGGAGCTGGCAAATGGGGGCCAGCTCGTTGAGGCAGAGAAGCGCTACCGGGAGGTGCTCCGCCGAGACCCGGACAACGTGGATGCGCTCCGCCTGTTTGGCGTGCTCTGCATCAGGAACGAACGCTATGACGATGGGGTCGCCATGTTCCGCCGCGCGGTGGAGCTGGCGCCGGATTTCTGGAAGGCCTGGGTCAACCTCGGCGCGGCGCTGGGCGAACAGCAGAAGTTTGACCAGGCCGAGGAGGCCCTGAAGAAAGCGCTGCCGATTGCGCCTGCCTCCGTACCGATTCTCGAGCGGCTTGGCGCAAATGCATTAAAGGCCGGGCTGCTGGAGGAGTCTATCCAGTGGTTACACCAGGCGCTGGCGCAAAAACCTGATCATTACCCCTCGCTGCTCTGTCTGGGGCATGCGCTGAAAACGGTGGGCAAGCAGGCGGAAGCCATCGATGCTTACCGGCAATGTGTCGAGGCCAAGCCTGATTTTGGCGAAGCCTACTGGAGCCTGGCTAACCTCAAGACGTTCCGCTTCACCGATCAGGAAATGGGGGAGATGAAGGAGCAGCTGGCTGGGCTCGATGAAAGTGAGGAGAGCGAAGAAGCCGCCATCGCATTTTCTTTTGCTTTGGGCAAAGGCTGTGAGGACCGCAAAGACTATGTCCAGGCGTTTTCTCACTATGCTCGCGGCAACGACAGGAAGCGGCTCAAGGTCAGCTACGACCCGATCGAGTTTCAGCGACAAAACGATCGGATCATCGAGGTGTTCAGCCGGGACTACTTCGAGCAGCACCAGGATCAGGGGCATGACGACGACGCCCCGATCCTGATTGTCGGTCTGCCCCGGTCCGGATCCACACTGCTCGAACAGATCCTGGCGAGTCATTCGCAGGTGGAGGGGACCGCGGAGCTCCACTACCTGCTCCGCGGTGCCATGGAGGCCGGCCTCAACCGCACCGATGGCATCCGGTATCCGGAGGTGATGCACGAACTCAAAGCCCATCAGATTGCCGGCCTTGGCCTTGAATACATCGAAAAGACCGCGCCACATCGCACCGACAAACCCTATTTCACCGACAAAATGCCCAACAACTTCACCGGTGTCGGGTTCCTGCACACGATTTTGCCCAACGCCAAGGTGATTGACGCCCGACGACATCCGCTGGACAGCTGCCTCGGCACCTTCAAACAACTCTTCGCCAGCGGCCAGCTGTTTTCTTACGACCTCTATGATCTGGCGCACTACTACTGTGAATACGAGCGCCTGATGGATCACTGGAACCAGGTGCTGCCGGGGAAGGTGCTGCGGGTGAACTACGAGGATGTTGTCGCCGATCTGGATACCCAGGCCCGGCGAATTGCGGAACACTGCGGGCTGCCCTGGGAAGACCGGATGTTGAGCTTTCATGAGACAAAGCGAGCGGTGAAGACGGCAAGCTCCGAGCAGGTGCGCCAGCCCATCTACAGCAGCTCCGTCAACCTGTGGCGTCACTACGAGACGCAGCTGGAGGAGCTGATCGATTATCTTGAGCCGGTACTGGGACGATTGCCGACGAGCGACCAGCCGCGGTCTCTCGGGGCCGGCTCCTAGCTCAGCGAGTCCCGCTGGGCCACGGGTACGGCCAGGCGCGCAGGCCATGAATCGCATTGCGCACGTCCATCGACAGGTTGACTACCTTAAGCGGTTTTTCTTTATCGAGATCGTAGATCGTCAGCGTGGAAGGTGACGATCCGGCGGCGACGTGCTCATCGGCAAGGACGCAAAGTCCACGACCGAAGCCCGGGCGGGCGATGCGTGAGTCAGCCAGGTCCGTATGCGTGAGCTTGTGGATCGGAAAGCGCGGTAGGCGAACA
Organism: Pseudomonadota bacterium; assembly: GCA_039195135.1. Classification (GTDB taxonomy): domain Bacteria; phylum Pseudomonadota; class Gammaproteobacteria; order Xanthomonadales; family SZUA-38; genus JANQOZ01. Next base: position 3,475 of record JBCCVP010000175.1, read on the forward strand.
GCGCGGCGTTTATCCGGGCTTTCAAATCGCAGCGCATCCGACCGCGTATCGTTAAACAAAACGCCGTCTTTGAAAGGCCGGGCGTTGTGAACACCCTCCGGCAAAGTTGCCATCACCCCGATCGCGCGCCCGCTGAAATTCAGCAGCGCGCCGGTGCGAATCCCGCTGATATACATGCCGCCGGCATCGCAGAACACGTTGTTCAGATGCAGCTTGTTGAGCTGCAGAGGGCCATCGTCGCCCTGCGGGTCGTAGCGCCGCCCGGAAAAAGCCAGCCCGTCGCGGGTGATGTTCAGTGCCCAATCGAATGCTTTCTTCTCGAGGTTGAAGCCCAGGATGCTGTCATAGCCCGTGGAGGTGATGAACAGGTGTTCCCGGTACACGCACATCTCGTGGCAGTGTTTGAGATAGTGGTTTTTATAGGACGCCGTGATATTGAAATCCTGATCAAACACAAACAGCTCGTCGCTGGCGGCGATGTAGGTTTGCTGATCATGAAACTCGATGCCTCGTAATCCGCGATCCCAGCCGCGGCCCCGCCAGTCGATGTCCACCGTGTTCCAGTCGACGGGCTTGAGGATCTCATCATTTTCGAGGTTGATCAGGTAGACGCCGCCGTGGCTTTCGCCTTGATGGCTGCCCCGCACCACAGAGGTTGCAATCAGCGCGTTCGTCATCGCAGCAGGCCCGATGAACTCAGGACGCCGTACCCGGGATGTAGTCGAAGATAAACGTGATTCGATCCTCGTCGCCGCTGTTGATCACGCCGTGGCGCAGCTGGTTGTTGATTTCATAGGCTTTCCCAACTTCCAGGCGGTGCGGCCGGCCGTCAATCATGAAACGAACCTTGCGATTGGTTGTCACCGGCACATGAATCCGGTGGCCGGCGTGAAAGGAAGGGTGATGATCGGTGTGCGGCGTGATGGTCGTACCGGCTTTGAGTCTTGCCGCCATGGCGCGAATGATGGTTCCGCCCTTGGGATAGAAGCGGTCGATGATGTCGTGCATCACCGGGATGGCATGTTCGGCCAGCCGGCTCCAGCCATTGCCTTTGACCACGTCAATATTCGGCCAGTCGTCATGGTCGCAGAAGATCAGAATGACCGACTCCGTGTTGTAGTGGACGTCCTGGTACTTTTGCTGACGAATCTGCTCTTCCTGCCAGGCGGGCTCATCCAGACCTAAGATGGCATCGCGCAATGCCGCGGAGTTGACCGGGCCCAGGTCCCGGAGTGGTTCGCCTATGTCCATCGCTCAGAGTTTACTGACGTTTTCTCAGCAGGAGCGAATGCGCAAAAAACGACAGGAGCATGCCGGTCCCAAGGATCATTACCGACAGCTTGCCGCGGTGTGGAGTCTCAACGGTCCAGGTACCGCTGCTGTCGAGCCAGTAAAACAGGTACATCGCCAGCAGCCACGGCACTGTTGCCAGAATGCGGGCAACAAACATCAGTAAACGGCGGCTGAGCGGTTCGGCCATGCGCGCATGGTAGCACTGAGACGGTTCCTTTCTTCCGCGCCTATCGGTGCATTCGACGGCGGCGGCGCCATGGTGCAGTATTTGGCCATGTCTGCAGTGAGCAGTAACTCAAAAGGTGTCCTCAACCGTCCTTTTCTGAACGGCTGGACGCTATTTACTCTGCTGGCGGCCGTGATGTCGGCGGCGATGATCCGGGAGGCGTGGTCAACGGGCCTTGTCGGGCCGGCCGAAGTGTCCCACATGATCGGCTACTCGGTGCGCTGGTCGATACCGTTTATTTTCCTGGTCGCCGCCTCATCGGCGCTGCAAACCCTGTTCCCATCCCGGATTTCGCTTTGGCTCCTGCGCAATCGCAAGTACCTGGGTTTAAGTTTTGCCGTCGCCATGGCCTGGCAGGGACTGTTCATCGCCATCATTTCGACGATCCACAGCGACTATTACTACGACGAGATTTTTTACTTTCGCGACGAACTGGAAGGCAGCACGGGATATCTGTTTCTCACCGCCATGGTGATCACATCTTTCCGTTTCGGGCGCCAGTTGCTCAGCCAGCGCCAGTGGAAGTTTCTGCACCGCACCGGCATGTACTTTCTCTGGGCCTATCCCTTCAGCACCTACTGGTGGAGCATCTCCTACTATCCCAACCCTCAGATCCACGACTACATTTTTTATTTGCTGGGCTTCCTGGCGGTGGCCCTGCGCATCGCGGCCTGGGGTAAAAAGCGCCGGCGGGCGGCGGAAAAGAATGGCCTGGCTACGCCGCTGGTGGCGCGGGTACTGGGCATAGGATTCGTTGCTGCGGGCCTTGCAGCGGCGGTTGTCGGTCTGCGCTGGCAGGAGTTCACAACCGAGTTGCTGACCTCCGCGCAGTGGTCTGCGACGCTCGAACTCTGGCTGCCGTTCTGGCCCTTCGAGCCATTCCTGCCGCTTTTTGCCATCGGGATCGGCGCCATGCTGATGACGACGACCCCCACAGCCAGCGATGCCCGGGTCAGTGCGACCTGAAGATGATCCGGTGCGGCGCGAGCGTAAGGGCATGAACAATAAGATGGCTCGGGAGAGCGATCCCTACGGGGGAAACAAATAACATGAGCCAGATCGCCGAGCTGATTGCGCGTCTGAAGCAATCGCAATATGAGCGTGTCGAGGTGGTAGTTTCTGATATGGGGGGGGTGCCCCGCGGAAAGCTGTTGCCGCTGGCCGATTTTGACGGGCACAGCGCTCGGCTCCCGCTCGCCATTTTCCATCAAACGATCACCGGCGATTATTACGAGGCACCGGACAACGTGGACGACCGGGACATGGGTCTCACCGTCGACCCAACAACCATGCGCGTGGTGCCCTGGGCCAAGACCAAAACCGCCTGCGTCATCGCCGACTGTCATGAGCTGACGGGGGAGGTAGTGGAGGCCAATCCGCGGCAGGTTTTGAAGCGGGTGCTAGAGCGCTACGCTGATCGCGGATGGCATCCGGTGGTTGCCCCGGAGGTGGAGTTTTACCTGATGGGCGAGAAAGGCGCCGCCGCCGCGGCGGGACCCGGAACCGGTCCCGCGCCAGACCCCTATGGTCTCGATGAAGTGCATGAACTCGGCCATTTTTTTGAGCAGCTGAACGCCCAGTGTGACGCGCAGGAGATTGCGCTTGGGGCGGTGTCGCAGGAACTGGGGCCCGGCCAGTTTGAGGTGAACTTCAAACACGGCAATCCGGTCAGGCTCGCGGACGATCTGTGCAGCTTCAAGCGAACGCTGAAAGCGCTGGCTCGGGAACACGGGATGCGCGCGACCTTTCTGTCCAAGCTGGATGCCGAAATCGCCGGCAGCTCTCTGCATCTGCATCAGAGCGTTGTCGATGACGACGGCGGCAACGTTTTCTCCGGCGCGGATGGCGAAGCTACGGAGCACTTTCAGCACTTTGTCGGTGGACTGCAGCACTACCTGGCAGATGCCCTGCTGCTGTTTGCACCCTACGCCAATTCCTACCGCCGCTACCTGAGCTACTTTTCGTCTCCCATGAACCTGGAGTGGGGCGTGGACAACCGGACCGCGGGCTTGCGCGTACCGCGATCTGACCCGGCAGCGCGGCGGGTGGAAAACCGCATCGCGGGCAGCGACGTCAATCCGTATCTGGCTATCGCCGGTTCGCTGGCCTGCGGCTGGCTGGGCATCGAGCGCGGCATCAACTGCCGGCCGGCGGAGCAGGGATCGGCCTACAAACACCCCTTTGCGCTGCGCCGGCATATCTACGAAGCGATCGACGCGCTGCGGGCCAGCGAAGAGCTGGCCGACCTGCTGGGCAAATCTTTTGTTGCCACTTACACAGGGGTCAAGGAAACTGAGTGTCGCGAGTTTCAGGAGAAAGTGCCGGAATGGGAGCGCAACGATCTGATCCACTCGGTCTGAATAAGGCCCGCTACGGCATAATTGAGCCCGGCCTGGTCCGGGGGCCGCTGCGGGAACAGTTTGGCGACTACCCGGGCATGGTCAAGCAACTGCTCGAGAGCCACCTCGCCCCAGGCCAGTTTGACGTGGCCAGCATCGTGACCGGCGCGGCCCTGCCGCCACCAATGGCGTTTAAAGGCTACATCATTATGGGCTCCGTCCACGGCGTTTGCGACGGGCTGCCGTGGTTTCCGGCGCTCGCCGAATGGATCCGTCAGGTGGCGGCACACAAAATTCCACTGGTGGGCATCTGCTTTGGCCACCAGGCCATCGCCCAGGCCCTGGGGGGAGAGGTGGGGCGGTCACCGGGAGGCTGGAGCGTTGGGGTCTGCGACTATCAGCTGGTGCACTCCTCCGCCGGCGGTGTGGTTTCCGGGTATGCGTTCCATCAGGACCAGGTGCTGGAGTCGCCGCCGGCAGCCACCACCATTCTCAATGCCGATAACTGTCCGCTGGCCGGATTCGTTTACGAACACGCGCCGATTTTCTCGGTGCAGTTTCATCCCGAGTTTGGCGACGCCTACGCACGCCGCCTATTGGAAGTTACGGCCGGCAAGTCGGTGCCGCAGGACGTGGCGGACGGCGGCCTCGCCTCCCTGGGTCGGCCGGTGTACCGGGAGCGATTTGCCCGCGCCATTGCCGCGGCCCTCACCGGCGCGCACGAGGCTCTGGTGGTTGAACATCTCGCCAAAGACGCCGGCCTCACCGCTTAGCTGAGCACCTCCGCCACGGGCCGGTAGTCGTAGCCCAGATCTTCCGCCACCGCCGCGTGGGTCACCTGACCCGCGTGAACGTTCAGTCCGTTGGCCAGATGTGCGTCGCCCTTGAGTGCCGCGGACCAGCCCTTTTTCGCCAGCACCTTCACAAACGGCAAGGTGGCATTGGTGAGCGCAAAGGTGCTCGTTCGGGGTACCGCGCCCGGCATGTTGGTCACGCAGTAGTGCACCACCTCGTCCACCAGGTAGGTGGGTTCGGCGTGGGTGGTGGGCCGGCTGGTTTCGAAGCAGCCGCCCTGGTCGATGGAGATGTCCACCAGCACACTGCCCGCCACCATGTCGGTGACATTTTGCCGGCTCACCAGCTTCGGCGCCGCCGCGCCGGTAATCAGTACCGCCCCAACCACCAGGCTTGCGTCCGGTACCAGTTCGTCAATCGCTGCCCGTGTGGAGTAGATGGTCTTGATCCGGCCACCCCAGGTGTCTTCGATTTCCCGCAGCCGGGGCAGGGAGCGATCCAAAATCGTCACGTCCGCGCCCAGGCCGACCGCCATGTCCGCAGCGTTCAGGCCGGCCACGCCGCCGCCGATGACCACCACCTTGGCCGGGGAGACGCCGGCCACGCCGCCGAGCAGCACGCCGCGGCCGCCGTTGGCCTTCTGCAGGGCAAACGCGCCGGATTGAATCGACAGACGACCGGCCACCTCTGACATGGGCGTGAGCAGCGGCAGCGAGCCGTCATCAGCGGTGACCGTTTCATAGGCGATGGCGGTAGCGCCGGATTCCACGAGGGCGGCGGTCTGGTCCGGGTCCGCCGCCAGATGAAGGTAGGTGAAGAGCACCTGGCCTTCCCGCAGCATGCGGCATTCCGGAAGCTGGGGCTCTTTCACTTTCACAATCATGTCAGCGGTTTCAAACACCGCGGCGGCGCTGGTGGCAATGGTGGCGCCGGCCGCCTCGTAGGCCGCGTCGTCCATACCGATGCCTTCGCCGGCGGTGGTTTCCACGACGACTTCGTGGCCTGCATGCGCCAGTTCCCGCACGCCGCCCGGCGTTAGGCCTACACGGAATTCCAGTGTCTTGATTTCTTTCGGTACCCCGATCCGCATGATCGTCCCCAAATTCGGCTAGTCACGAAAGAATACGAGTCCATTCGAGATTTTTCCTTGCAAATATTTGACTCTGTTACCCAAAAAAAGCAGAAAATTGCGCAGAATATAAAAAAATCGGAAGATAGTGTCATGAAGCTCGATCGCCAGGACGTTTTGATCCTCCGCGCGCTGCAGCAGGACGGTCGTATCAGCAACGTGCAGCTCGCCCGGCAGGTGAATCTGTCCGAGTCCGCCTGCCTGCGCCGGGTCCGCGCGCTGGAGGAGCAGGGGCTGGTGGAACGCTATGTGGGGCTGATTAACGCACGGGCGGCGGGACTGCCCGGCAACGTATTCGTGCACATCGTGCTGCAGCGGGAAGAGGGGGATGAGCTGGCCGCGTTTGAGGCCGCCGTGCAGGAGGTGCCGGAGGTAATGGAGTGCTTTCTCATGACCGGCGAGTTCGACTACCTGCTGCGCGTGGTCGCGAAGGACATGGACGACTTCGAGCGCATTCACCGGGATCATCTGACGCGGCTTCCGGGCGTTGCGCGGGTGCACAGC
>JBCCVP010000176.1:0-9753 GCA_039195135.1 Pseudomonadota bacterium
GAGTTCACCACGTCCGACACGAACGGGAAGGTATCGCCGTCAAAGTCGGTGAACGCAATGGTGCCGTCCAGTCGCTCATCCCGGTCGTCGATAAACGACTCTTCGCGGTACTCAAATCCAACGAAAGCGCCGACCGGTCCCGCCGGCAGCTCATAGGCGTTCGGGTTTGAAATACGGAAGTCAAACATCTTGAGGTCCGCTTCGTTTTCCCGGAACACGTCCACCAGGGCGCGTTCAATGTTGGTGTCCACACCGCCGCTGAACGGATTGTAGGCGGCCGGCGTAGGATCGAACAGAGCCTCGCTCATCAGGATGTTGGAGACCCGGTTGCGGGTGATGTCGGTGGATTCGGCTTCGGAGAACACCAGGGCCGTTTCCCAGTCCCACTCGCCCCAGGTGCCTCGCAGCCCTTGCAGGAAGCGCCACTGGGTTTTGTCGTTGTCGACGATCCGCGGCACCTCGGCAAAGCGATAGTTGTCGATCAGCAGCTCAAGGCCCTCGCAGGGCACGTCCGGGATCAGCTCATCAGGCAGGCGGTTGGGCGAACCACAGGGGCCCAGCGGGTTGTAGTAGTTCTCTGCGCCCACGCGCAGGCGAACTGAGGTGAAGGGCGCCGAGGGATGCCGCGACAGATTGGTGGTCGAATCGTAGTAGTGCAGTTCGGTAAACGCCTGCATGCCGTTTTCGAAATCATGATTCAGATAAACGAACAGATTGTGTCGCTCAAGATCGGAATTCAGATCGCGAAATTCGTTCAGGTTGTAGCGCACCGTGCCGTTGCCGTCCGGCGCCAGGCAGGTATCGAAGTTGAGCTGCACCTCGCAGTTCGGGCTATCGGAAGGGAAAACCTCAAACTCGCCCGAACTGTCGGTAATCAGGCCGCTGAGACCCAGTCCGGATACGCTCGACGCGGCGTCAAACTGGCCGAAGTTGGAGTTGGCACTGTTGTTGCGGAAGCGAATGTCGCCAGCAAACGGCGAGTCGTCCGGAATGCGCCGGCGAAAGTCGCTGTCGGCCCAGCGCTCGTCTTCCTGCGCGTTGACCCGGCCGCGATCCAGATAGTTGTAAAACACCCCGATGTTGGTCGCGCCGCCGTTGAAGTAGCGTCCCCACTCCACCGCGAGGTTGGTGTCGCTGCGCTCAAGGCCGGGAAACTCATTCTGTTTCACGCGGAACATGAAACCTTCCTGGTTGGACTTGAGCACGGTGTTGACCACGCCGGCTACGGCGTCGGCACCGTAGAGCGCTGATGCCCCGTCCTTCAGGATCTCCAGGCGCTGGATGCCGTAGACCGGCATCGCCGCCGAGTTGGCGCTATTCACCGGCACAAAACTGCCGCCCACTTCTTCGGTCTGGAACGCAGCAGAATTCACCACCCGGCGACCGTTCAGCAGCACCAGCGTATTACCGGTGCCGAGGTTGCGCAGGTTGAAAGCCCCCACGTCGCCACGTGCTGCGTTCACGCCGCCGCTGATGTTCTCCGCCTCGTTGACGAAGTTCTGACCGTTCTCCGCCAGCTGGTCGAGCAGCTCATCACCGGAATCAATACCCAGCACCTCGATATCCTCGGCGCTGATCACCGAAACCGGCAGCGCGTCCGTAATGGAAGCACCCCGGATATGGGTACCGGTCACGATGACCTCTTCGACGGTGTCGTTGTCGTTCTCGGGTGGCTCCTGGGCCAGCGCCAGATTGGGCAGCAGCGCCAGGCTTGCCAGGTAGGACCATCGGTGATTTTTAGCCATGCTCTCTCCCCTCGGGTTGGGTCGGTGGGCGGTGCTGACGCAGCCAGAGCTGGTCAGCTTTTCATTGTCATTTCGCGCCAGCTTAACGCGTTTTTAACTTTGTGAGTATGGCGTGAAACGACGAATAGGATGCTAGCAAGATGGCAAATCAACGACTAATGACCGCCTTTCGTGACGTCATAACCTGAGGCTATAGGTGGACCTTTCTGTGCTAAGGTGCAGCCGGCCAGCGAGGACCGACCGTGCGCCTGCGACAGATCGAAGTGTTTCATGCCATCTATACCAGCGGCTCCATGACCAACGCCGCGCGGCTGCTCCACGTGTCCCAGCCGTCGGTTAGCAAGGTTCTGGCCCATGCGGAACAGCAGCTGGGCTATCCCCTGTTTGACCGGGTGAAAGGCAAGCTGATACCCACGCCCGAGGCGCATCGGCTATTTGGTCACGTGGCCGGGGTCTACCAGCAGGTGGATGAGCTGCGCAGCGTGGCGCGCAATCTAAAGTCCGTTGCCTCCAGCACGCTGCGGATTGTCAGCACCCCGGCCTTTGGCACCGACTTTCTACCGCAGACCATCGCCCGCTTTCTGGCCCGCCACCCCGAGTCGGACTTTGAGATCGAAACGGCGCATCTGGACGGCATCCATCAGGGTCTGCTGCAGTCGCGCTTTGATGTGGGCCTGTGTTTCTCCTCAAATCGGCAGCCGCAGCCAGGGATTGCCGTGGACCGCCTGGTGACCTCCGAGTGTGTGCTGCTGGCGCCGGAAGCGAAACGCTTTGACACCTCCCGGGTGCGGGTGGAGGAACTGGCGGGGCTGCCTTTTATCGCCTTGAACAGCCACGGTCCGCTGGGGCGGCGGCTCCAGTCCTATCTGGAAAACGGTCGCGCGAAACCCAAGGTTGTGGCGGTGACGGAGACCTATCACGTGGCTCGCGCGCTGGCGGGCGCAGGCGCGGGATTGACCATTGTCGACGCGGTCACCGCCGCGTCGCCGCGGCGGGACGGCCTGCGCGCCTGGCCCCTGGACCCGCCCCTGAGCATCGATATTGCGGCGCTGCATTTCGCCGATGCGCCCCTGTCCCACGGCGCCACCCGGTTTATCCATCACCTGAAAGCCGCGCTGGCGGAGTACCTGCCAGCCGATGGCTGAACCCACGCTCGCAGCCGCCATCGCCTGGCCCAGCCTATAAACCGGGGTTATGACTGACGCCCGATTCGCTATTGGAGCGGGCATCGGCTGCCTGCCTATGATTCGGCCATGCGAGGGAAACCATGACAGTGGCCGTGCTGGGCGCCGGGGTCATCGGCGTTACCACCGCTTATTACCTGGCCCGTCGGGGGTTTGAGGTGGTGGTGTTTGATGAAGCCACCGAGCCGGCCAGCGGGGCAACCGGGGGGAACGGCGGGCAGTTGTCCTACAGCTACGCCGACGCTCTCGCCGGCCCTGCCCTGCTGCGCCAGATCCCCTCAATCCTCCTTGGGCGGGATCCCGCGATCGAAGTACGCGACCTGAGCAGCCCACGGCTGCTGCGCTGGGGACTGAGCGTGCTGCGCGAATGTCTGCCGGCCCGGGCCCGGGCGAATTCTGCCGAGCTGCTACGGCTGGCGCTGCGTTCCCGGGACCTTCTCGCGGAGCTGACCGCGGAGGTGGGTTTCGAATTTGGCCACCAGCAGGTAGGCAAACTGGTGCTGGTCCACAGCCCCAGCACCTTCGATCGGCTCCGCCGGGGTGCCGGACTCAAGAAGGCCGCCGGCTGCCAGATCGAACTGCTGAGTGCGGCCCAGGCGCGAGAGGTGGAGCCGGCGCTGGAAGGGCTCACCGGCAGCTACTGCGGTGCCGTTTACGGTCCGGGAGATCAGGTGGGAGACGCGCGGCGCTTCACCACCGGGCTTAGCCAATGGCTCAGCAATTCCGGACAGGTCAAGTTCCGCTTTGGCACCCGGGTCGCTGATCTCGACGTGCGCTCCGGCGGCGTGCAGGCCGTCTCCCTCGCCGGCGGCGAGCGGGTCGCCGTCGACAGCGCCGTGGTGTGCCTCGGAGCGGGCAGCGCGAGGCTGGCGGCGGCGCGCCGCCAGGGCCCGCTGATCTACCCGGTGCGCGGGTACAGCGTCACGCTCCCGCGGGGCGCCGCCACCCCCCGGGCCAGCATCACCGACCTCAAGGAAAAAATTGTCTTTGGGCCGCTGGGGGACCGGGTACGCATCGCCGGCTACACCGATTTTGTCGGCGACCAGACCACCCACGTCGCCCGGCGCCAGCAGCAGCTGCTGGACACGGCGCGGCGGCTGGCGCCCCAGGCGGCCCTGTATGATGAACCCCGCAATCAGGCCTGGAGCGGCGTGCGGCCGATGACGCCAAGCAGCCGCCCGCAGGTGGGAGCCGGGGCCACCCCCGGCCTTTACTTCAATACCGGGCACGGCGCCTTGGGCTGGACCCTGGCCTGTGCCACCAGCAAGGACATCGCCGATGCGGTCAGCCCGCGGATTTGAGCCGATCCTGACCAGCCGCCACCGCGGACCCACGCTGCGGGCCGCGAGACTTGCTGCCGCCCTGGTTCTTAGCGCGCTGGTCGCCGCTTGCGGCCTTTTCGTGCGGGACTCAAAAAGCTGCGGCGGCGACGGATTCGTGATCGATCAGTCCTTCGCCGGTGCGCCGGGCAGCGCCTGTTTCCGCCGCGGTCCAGACTCGGTGCACATCGATATCGAGCCGGAAGATGCACCACCCATCAACAACAGTCCCTGGTATGCGTTTCGCGTTGAGGCCCAGGTTGAAAAAGAGGTGACGGTAGCGCTCCACTACCTCGGTGGCACGCACCGTTACCACCCGAAAATCAGCCGGGACGGCCGGCGTTGGTCGCTCCTCAGCGCCGATCGTTTCACGGTCAACGAGGCCCGCGACGAGGCCCGGCTGCGCCTGCCGGTGGTCCCGGGCAACCTCTGGGTGGCGGCGCAGCCGCTGCGCATGCCCCGGGATGATTCTGGCTGGATGGACCAGCAGGAGTCGCGGGAACTTAAACGCCACCGCCTGGGCCGCTCCGCCCAGGGCCGGCCCATCGACTATCTCGAAAGCGGCCGGGAAAAGCATGAATACATCGTGCTTGTTTCCGGCCAGCATCCGCCGGAGACCACCGGCCGGGACGCGTTCCGGGCCTTCGCCGAAACCATCTGGGGCGACACGGCGCTGGCCCGGCGGTTTCGGGAGCGGTTTGGCGTCATTGGTGTACCGGTGCTCAATCCCGATGGCATCGTCGGGGGTTTCTGGCGGCACGGCACCGGAGGCCTGGACCTTAATCGCGACTGGGGCCCTTTCACCCAGGCTGAGACCCGGCTGGTGAAATCGCTGCTGGATGATCAGGTGACAGACAATCGCTCACTGCGACTGTTTCTCGACTTTCACTCGACCTGGCGCAACCTTTTCTACACCCAGTCGGACGCCAACCCGACCCATCCCGCAGGGTTTTCTGAGCAGTGGCTGGAGGCTGCCCGGCCACGCCTGACGGACTATCCGTTCACCGAGGAGAAAAGCCGCCGCAGCCCCCAGGCCAATTCAAAAAACTACGTACACGGGCGCTTCGGCATACCGGCCGTCACCTACGAGGTGGGGGATGCCACACCGCTCGCTGTAAACGCCGCCGCCGCCAGAGTTTTTGCCGAGGAAGCCATGCTCGCGCTGCTGGCCACGCCACCCACGCCGCCCCACTACGATCTGGTGCTGCGCAACGCCACGCTGCTGGACGGCACCGGCCGCCCCCGGTTTCAAAGCGACGTTGCCCTGATCGGCGAGCGGATTGCGGCGCTGACCCTGCCGCCCGGCGCAACGGCGGAGCAGGAAATTGATCTTGACGGCCTGTGGCTGGTCCCGGGCTTTATCGATCCCCACACCCATGCCAGCAGCGACCTTCGCGAGGCCAGCAGCCGGCAAAACGTGAACTACCTGACCCAGGGCGTGACGACCGTGATGATCGGCAACGACGGCGGCGGTGTCCCCGGTGGCCTTGCCCGGCTGGACGATATGGCGGCCGCGGGCGTGGGTACAAACGTTGGCTTTTTTGCCGGCCACAACCGCATCCGGGAAGCGGCCCTGGGACGCGAGGATCGGGCGCCGACAGCGGATGAGCTGAGCGACATGGAGCGGCGCCTGAGCGACGCCATGGAGCGGGGCGCGCTGGGGCTGTCCACCGGCCTTTACTACGTGCCCGGCACCTACAGCAAAACCGACGAGGTGATTGCGCTGGCCCGGGTGGCGGCGGAAGCCGGCGGTGTTTATGACACGCATCTGCGAAGCGAGAGTGCGGTGGGTCTGCTGCCCGCGGTGGACGAGGCCCTGACGATCGGCCGCGAAACGGGCATCGATGTGCACATTTCCCACCTGAAGGCGCTGGGCACCGACGCCTGGGGCCAGAGCCAGACGCTGATCGAAAAGGTGGAGGCGGCCCGCAGCGAGGGGCTGACCGTGACCGCCAATCAATATCCCTGGGAGGCGTCCGGTACCCGATTTTCCAACGCCCTGATTCCCCGCAGCCTGATGACCGGATCCCGGGAGGCCATGGCGGCGCGGCTGCGGGATCCGGCGGTGCTCGCGGAGCACCGGGACGAGATGCTGGCGGCCTTAGAGCGGCGGGGCGGACCCGACGCCATGCTGATCACCGGCCCGGCCAGCCCCTATCGGGGCAAAACCCTGCGGGAAGTTGCCGAGGCGACCGGCGTTGATCCGCTGACCGCGGCGGTGGCCCAGGTGCTGGCCGGCGATCCACCGATCGCCTCTTTTGTCATGAGCCCGGCGGACATCGCCGCGCTGGCGATACAGGACTGGGTGATGACCGGCTCGGACGGTTCCAGCGGTCACCCCCGCAAGTACGCCACCTACCCCTGGGCCTACAAGAAGTTTGTGGTGGAAGATGAGCTGATGAGCGCTGAGCGGTTTGTGCGGCGCTCCAGCGGCCAGGTGGCCGACACCTTCGGCCTCTGCAACCGCGGCTACGTAGCCGCGGGCTACCAGGCGGACCTGGTGGTGATCGATCCGCAGCGGTACGTCGCCCGCGCCGACTACTACCGCGCTACAGAACTGTCAGAGGGCGTGCGCTACCTGTGGGTCAACGGCGAACTCGTGATCCGGGATTCGCAGCTGCTGCCGACCTACGCCGGTCGGGTGATCCGAAAGAACCAGGTCGATTGCTAACGTTGCGGTCAGAGTAAAGTCTTAGTCCGACCGTTTACTTTGGCCGCGTGCGTTTTCGAAGCTGTCGCGGAACAGCGTATCGACGGGCTCGAAGTCGACCGCCCAGAAGCCCCCGTTCAGACGCCAGCCGCGGCGTACCAGAGCGACTCAAGGCTACTCCGGGCTCAGACTTGCGGCACGAAACGGCTCCAGCACGCTGGCGTCGACCCAGTAGATATCTTTGCTGCTGGTGTAGAAAAAGTAGCGGCCGTCGTGGGTGACGAACGGGCACAGCTCGTGGCCCGCTGTGTTGAAAGGTTCACCCAGGCTAACGGCTTTGCCCCAGACCCCGTCCTTCCCGCGAAAAGTGATGTAGAGATCTCCATAGCCAAGGCCGGACCGGCGGGTACTCCCAAAAATCAGGTAGCTGCCGTCATGCGCAAGGAACGGATCAGCTTCGTAGGCGAGCGTGTTAACGCTGCCCGGCAGTCGGGTGACTTCGGTCTGGGGAATGGTTCCCGGCGTGGCCCTGGTCCTGCCCGCCAGATACAGATCCATATCGCCCTCGCGTTCGGCGTTGCGGTCGGAGGCGAACGCCAGCGCGCCGTCAAAAGAGAAGGACGTGTAGTACTCGTTGGTTGGGGTGTTGATCGGTGGGGGCAGAAATCGGGGTTCAGACCAGCCGTCGCGACCGCGCTGGAGGTACCCGATATCAAACGTTTTGGGATCATCGCTGACGGCGTTTGGCGTGTTGGAGATGAAGTAGAGCCGGTAGCCGTCGAGGGTCAGGTACGGGTCGCCAAACGTGTGCGCATCGTCGCGCGCCACCACCGCTTCCTCGGTCCACTGGCCGGCCTCAAATCGCGCCCCGCGAATCTCGGCGCGGTGACCCAGCTCAACGCCGAAGTACATCTCCCGGCCGTCGCTGGAAAACGTGATGCCGTACTCGTGCCGGTCCTCCAGCGATACGATGCCCGGTGCAAACTTCTGCGGCGTTTTGCCCGGTGGCGACTGCTTCAGGTAGGCACCCTCCGGCGGATTCATCATGCCGGCTCGCACCACCCGCGCGCGCAGCGCGGCTTCATTTTCCATCGCGTGCACCAGGTCCCGGGGTTGCCAGCCAGCGTCCGCCGCGAGGGCGGCCACCCGCCCCTGATTCAGGAAGAGCGTTTCCGGCTCATTGTCTGCAATCGGGTCCTCATACGCTGCCGTGGCGGGAATGATCTGCCACCCACTTTTTCTTAAGGCGGCGACCAGGTCGTCAATGAACAGCGCAGCCAGGTCATTTTCATGCAGCAGCAGTACATGCCGCGGGGACCGGCCAAAGGCCTGGCTGGCGATGGCGTCGTAAAACTCGATTGCCTCGGTCAGCACCGAGACGTATAAGTCCCGCCAGGCGGCTTCGTCAAACTCTGCACCGCTTTTGATGGATTCGCTGAGCAGCGCCTGCAGGTAGTAATCGTAGTTGTCTACGGTGACATAGCCCTGCTTGAGGCCCAGCTCAGCAAGCCCGGCGCGAATCGCATCGCGTCGCTCCCGGGGTCGACCTTCGTGCAGAAACGGAAATCGGAAAAACCGCTCATACCCCGGCAGTTTTCCAAGAACCTCCTCAGCCTGGCGAACGTCATCCAGAAACGCGTCGGCGGGAAGAGCGTTCGCGGAGGGGTGGCTGTGCGAGTGGTTGGCGATGGTATGGCCGGCCGCCGCATATTGCCGGAGCCGCTCGCGGCCCGCCGGCTCCGTGTCCAGCACCTTGTTGGAATTGGCAAAGAACATAGCGCCGCGGACCTCCGCCGCCGCCAGCGCCTCGATCAGTCTCTCCGTGCGCTCAGCGCCTGAAAGGAGTATCCCGTCTCCCCGCGGCGCGTCGTCGAACGTGAGCGCAATCTGGCGTTCTTGAGCGCCGGCGCCGACGCTTACCAGGAGGGCGATCGCAAGCAGGATGAATCGGAAAGCAATACGCATGGGATGGCAGCCGTGACAATTGGACGCCGCACGTTAGCAGCAACCGCTTAACTTGAGGTTAATACAGGCTGCGGCGTCGGAGTCTCGCCATCTCAGTCTGCTAAACTCCCGCCGCCAGCATCGATGAAATGAGTACCATGCAAGCCAAAGCCGCCAACATCATGGCAGACGCGCTTGAACGCGATGCCGACGCTCACGACCTTGACGAACTTACGGATGTCGACGCTCACATCGAGGACGTGCGTCGCCAGGTTCTGCCGATCAACAACATCCCCGAACCGATCTACAAACTGGCGCTGCGTTTCTGGAAAGAGTGGGCGCGCGCGTCGCGTGATGACTGGGTGCACTACGCAGAGATTGACAAGGCTGAATGGCCGACGATGGCCCGCACCATCGCCAAACACGTTCGCCTGGGCACCCTGCCCAACGACAAGCGAATCATCCGCAACTTCATGCGGCGCCGACCACCCTTGAGCTGGGCCAAAATCAAGCGGCTGTTTTTTGGTAAATCCTAGCGAGCAGGTCTTATAGCGTCAGTGGGTGACGCGCTTTGAGGGGGTAAATCGCCATGGCAATGGCAAACGCCATCAGAAAGAGCGTTGAAATATCGACGTACCCACCGGCCGCGAACCCGATCATCATCGCAACGGCGCAGATCGCAAAGAAACGGATGTGAACGGAGAATAACAACCCGAGCGCGATCGGTAGTTCTCCCAGCGTCACAACCCAACCCAGCGGGAAGTAGTGGGGAATCGCAAACTGGGTTAGAAACGACTGCTGAAACGCGGTAAGCGCCGGCGGATCCAGCAGGCGTGCGTTGAGATGGTCGAGAAACGCATCGGACCAGAGCCAGCCGTCGATGACCTTGGCGGCAAATCCCACAAGGAACA
>JBCCVP010000177.1:0-9729 GCA_039195135.1 Pseudomonadota bacterium
CTCCGGGCTTTTTTTATGGTCAACACCAACTGGGGGTCTCCCCCCGCCACGGTTGGTGGTTGTCAACCGTCTATAGCGCGGCGGCGTTTAACGGACATCTGCCATTTGACGACCGCCCGATGCCCAAAGTTCGATGCTTCCTCTTTTTCTGCCTGCTCCTGCCGCTGTCAGACGGCGGTGCGGAAAACCAAGTCAGGGTCCGAGCAGGTTTTGTCGGCTCGATCCCGCAGCCGTTTCTGGAGCGCCTGGCGCAGGCGCAGTGGCCGGCTGGTGATGGGGCTCTTGGTCGCAACCGGAAGGGCTACTTCCACGTGCGGTTCCAGTACCGCATGCACCACCTGATGGACTACGCCGTTCACACCGGTGACCAGCGCTACGCCAGCGCCTTTTTTAAGGCGCTACGCTACGGCTTCAACCAGCAGCAAGCGGCGGGCAGCTTTCGGTTTCAACCACCGTCCGGGTTATCCGGCCAGCGGCCCAGCGCCGGGGACCTGGCCAGCGGCGCGGCCTTTTTCCTGGCTTCCGCCGCCAGCGGCCTGCGCGCATTTGAGCGTGAAAGCGGCCGTCTGGCGCGAGGTGAGGCAGATGCCGCGGCCTTACCGGGGCGACTTCGCGCGGCAGCGGATTACCTCCAGCGAAAGCAGGAAACGCTGCTGACCTACGACGCCCTGGCGCCCAACCGGCTGCTCATTGACGCGCTGGCGCTGATCTCCCTGGCAAGACTGCTGGCGGACCCCGAACTCGAGTCCAGCGGTCATCGCTCCCTGTCCCTCGCGCTGGCTCAGCAGCACTGCGATGGCTACTTTGTCGAGGCGGGCGGGTTTGACTCGAGCTACAACGGCGTGGCGCTGGCGGTGGGCTATCGACTGCTGCTGCAAAACCCGGAGCTTGAGTCGCTCCGAGTTGCGCTTGAAGATTCCGCCCGGTGGCAGCTGACCCGCATCCTGCCCAGCGGCGAGATCAGCACCGATGGCAATGCGCGGGTTCACCCTGGTGGCGAGCAGTTTCTGGGGCGGGAAAAAGAGGTTGATGTCTCGCACGTGGTGGAGGGATTATTGCTGGCGTTTGCCGAAAGCGGTGACGGGCGCTTCCTAAACGCCGCCCGGCAGATTGCTGACTTCTATTTGTAGCTACGGGTCGGACCCGGCTCATCACGAGGCGGCTATGCCTTGGAATCACGCAGGGTTTGTTTCTGGTCCGGGGACAAAAACGCCATCTCGAGCCCGTTGATCTGGGCCTGGCGAATCTGCTCAGGGCTCAAGCCCGCCTTCGGCGCCGCAATCTGATATTCGTGCGCCAGGTCGATGCCGCTGATGGAGGGATCGTCGGTGTTTAGGTTTACCCGCAGGCCAGCCTGCATCATCTCGGTAATCGGATGCTGGTGAACGTCGTCAACGGCGGAAATCTGCACGTTGGACGTAATGCAGACTTCAAAACCAATCTGGCGCTCAGCCAGTTCCTCCACCAGCGCCGGGTCCTCCAGCACCTTAAACCCATGGCCGATGCGAGTGGCGCCAAGCTCGTGCACCGCCGTGCGCACGCTGTGCGCACCGTCCGCCTCGCCCGCATGCACCGTCACGTGGAGTCCGGCGTCGCGCACCCGGGCAAAGTGCTCGTGAAAATCTCGAGCCGGAAATCCCGCCTCGTCGCCGGCCAGGTCGATGGCGACGAGATGCTCGCGCTGGCTGAGCAGCGCGTCCAGCTCAAGCGCGCAGACCTCGGTGCCGTAGGTGCGGCTTAAGATACCGATCAGCTGGCAGTTGCCACCCGTCTCCGCTCGGCCCGCGGCAACGCCGTCGGCGACCGCTGCAACCACGCTGGCTGCCTCCAGCCCGTGGGCCTCGGCCATAAACCAGGGGCTGAAACGCAGCTCGGCGTAGTCGATACCTTCGTTCTCAAGGTCCAGCACGTTTTCGTAACCGATGCGGCGGCAGGCGTCATAGTCGACCAGGATGGCCGTGAGATATTTGAAGCGTTTGAGAAACGCCATCAGGCCCGGTTCGCTGTCGTCCACCTCCACGTAGGGCCGAAGGGTCTCCGGCGTATTGCCGGGGAGCGGAACTTTATGCTGAGCCGCAAGATCCAAAATGGTCTGCAGCCGCACGTTTCCGTCCAAATGGCGGTGCAGGTCCGTCAGCGGCAGCGTCGGGTCGATCATCAGCTCTCCATACGAAACACCCGCGGCACTGCCGCGGGTGCGGATTTGTAGCAGGTCCTATGGCCTCAGGCCAGCAGGCTGCGCAGCATCCAGGCGTTTTTCTCGTGGATATTCATCCGCTGCGTTAGCAGATCGGCCGTGGGCTCGTCATTGGCGTCATCGGCCAGCGGAAAAATGCTCCGCGCGGTGCGCACGACCGCTTCCTGACCTTCCACCAGTTGCTGAATCATCGCCTCGGCGCTCGGCACGCTGGTTTCTTCCTCGATGCTCGACAGCTCGGCAAACTGCTTATAGGAGCCCGGCGCGGCAACGCCGAGAGCCCGAATGCGCTCTGCAATCTCGTCCACGGCGGTGGCAAGCTCCGTATAGTGCTGCTCAAACAGCGTGTGGAGCGTGGCAAACATCGGCCCGGTGACGTTCCAATGGAAGTTGTGGGTCTTCAGATATAATGTATAGCTGTCCGCCAGCAGGCGCGACAGTCCGTCCGCAATCTTTTCCCGATCCGTTTCGTTGATTCCGATATTGATGCTCATTTGTTGTTCTCCCTTATCGATGAGCCCAGTTTACGGGGCGCTGTTTGATATATCAAATCAATAGTAAATATACTATCGATAGATTTTTACTATCTTATGACTGACCCCACCACTCAACCGCCGTCGGCCGAGGACCTGGACCTGCAGCAGCTGAAAGACGCTGCCGCCTTCGAGTGGGCGGTTGAGCAAGCGATGGGTCGGGATCAGGCCGCCCTTCGGCGCCGTTTCGCCGGCATCGAAAAGCGCCGCCGGAACGGTTTGCCCGTCGATCGGGGGGAGGCGCAGCTGTGCCAGGCCCTCGCTGCTTCGGCACAGGCGCGGAAGCAGCGGGAGCAAACGCCGCTCAAGCTGACGTTTGATCCCGACCTGCCGATTTCCGGTCATGTTGATGCCATTGCCGAGGCCATGAAAACCCACCAGGTGCTGGTGGTGGCGGGGGAGACCGGTTCCGGCAAGACCACTCAGCTGCCCAAAGCCTGCTGGCTGGCGGGTCGGGGCCGGGACGGCTGGATCGGCTGCACCCAGCCGCGACGCATTGCCGCCCGCAGCATCTCGGCCCGGCTGGCGGAGGAGCTCGAAGCGGAGGTGGGTCGGGAAGTGGGTTACCAGGTTCGTTTTGATCAGCGGGTCACCGGCGACAGCCTGTTTAAGATCATGACGGACGGGGTGCTGCTGTCGGAGACCGAGCGCGACCGGGACCTGCGCCAGTACGACACGCTGATCATCGACGAGGCCCACGAGCGATCGCTCAACATCGATTTTCTGCTGGGATACCTGAAGCGCCTGCTGCCGCGGCGGCCGGACCTGCGGGTCCTGATCACCTCCGCCACGATTGATACGGAACGTTTTTCTGCACATTTTGACAACGCGCCGGTGATTTCGGTCAGCGGCCGCACGTATCCTGTTGAGGTGCGCTATCGGCCCCTGATTGACGAGTCGGGCACCACCCGGGACGTATCCCAGGCTATCGTTGAGGCGGTCACGGAGCTGGATCGGGTCGACCGGCGCGGTGACGCGCTGGTTTTTCTGCCCGGCGAAAGAGACATTCGGGAGGCGGGGGAAGCCCTGAATCGTGCCGGTCTGCGCAATACCGAGGTGCTGCCGCTTTACGCCCGCCTGTCGCGGAACGAGCAGCAGAAGATCTTTCGCCCGGGCCCGGCGCGGCGCATCGTGCTGGCCACCAACGTGGCCGAGACTTCGCTCACCGTGCCGCGGATCCGCTACGTGATCGACTCGGGCCTGGCGCGCATTTCCCGCTACAGCCAGCGCAGCAAGGTGCAGCGCCTGCCGATCGAGCCGGTTAGTCAGGCCAGCGCCAACCAGCGGGCCGGACGCTGCGGGCGCCTGGGGCCAGGCATTTGCGTGCGGCTCTACGACGAAGACGACTTCGCCGGCCGCCCGGCGTACACCGAGCCGGAAATCCTGCGCACCAATCTGGCCTCGGTGATTCTGCAGATGGCGCTGCTGCGGCTGGGGCAGGTGGAGGACTACCCGTTTCTCGATCCGCCGGCGCCGGCGTTTGTCCGCGATGGCTATCAGCTGCTCCGGGAGCTGAAGGCCATGACGGCGGATCAACGCCTCACCCGCCTGGGCCGGGATATGGCGCGCTGGCCGCTGGACGTGCGCCTGGCGCGGCTGGTGCTTGCCGGCCAGGAGCAGGACTGCCTCGCCCCGGCAATGGTGCTGGCGGCTTTTCTATCGCTGCAGGACCCCCGCGAGCGCCCGCTGGACGCGCAGCAGGCGGCGGATGAGAAGCAGGCTATCTGGCAGGATCCGGAGTCGGACCTCGCCGGGGTCCTGCGGCTCTGGGCCGACTGGCAGGCAACCCGAAAAAGTGAGAGTAACCGTGGTCAGCGCAACTGGTGCCGGGAGCACTTTCTGAGCTACCTGCGCATGCGCGAATGGTCTGATCTGGTGCGCCAGCTCAGTGATCTCGCCCGCGAACAGATGAAAAAGGCGCCGGAACCGCTTGTCGAGGTCCCGGAGAAAGCTGCCCCGTTGCACCGTGCGTTTCTGAGCGCCTTTCTGGGCCATGTCGGCGTTAAAGACGAAAAGTCCTACCTGGGCGCCCGGGACCGGCGCTACCAGATTTTTCCCGGCTCTGGCCTGTTCAAGAAAGGGCCGCGCTGGATGGTCAGCGGCTTTCTGGTGGAAACCCAGCGGCTCTACGCCCGGATGAACGCCGCTGTGGAGCCAGGCTGGATCGAGGCGGCGGCCGACCACCTCGTGCAGCGACGCTACTTCGATCCCCAGTGGTCACCGCGTAGCGGCCGGGTGCTCGGCTATGAGCAGGTCAGCCTGTTCGGCCTGGTGCTCGTGGGTCGTCGCAAGGTCCACTACGGTCCCCACGATCCCGCCGGCGCGCGGGAGATCTTCCTGCGGGAAGCGCTGGCGACCAATCAACTCCAAACCCGCGGCAAGTTCCTGGCCCACAACCGCCAGGTGCTCAAGGAGGCAGACCTGCGGGAGCGCCAGCAGCGGCGCCGGGATCTGGTGATCGATCCGGAGACGCTGGCCGCCTGGTTTGCGCAGCGGGTGCCGGAGGATATCTACACCACCAAAGCGTTTGAGAAGTGGCGCGTCGAGGAGGAAAAAACCGAACCCAGGCGTCTGTGGCTTGCGCCGGAAGATGTCTTCACCCACGCGGGCCGTCATCCCGCCGGTGGGTTTCCCCAGGCCCTCACCGCCGGCGGCACCAACCTCCCGCTCTCCTATACCTTTGAACCCGGCACAGAGGATGATGGGGTGACGCTTGAGCTGCCGCTGGCGCTCGTGAACCTGCCAAAGCCCGAGCGGTTGGAATGGCTGGTGCCGGGTTATCTCGAGAACAAGGTGGTGGCGCTGATCAAGTCCCTGCCCAAGCCAATCCGACGGCGCGTGGTGCCGGTGCCGGACCACGCCGCGGCCTTCCTTAACAGCGCCCAGGCCGATCCCGCGTCCGGCGCCGGATTGCTTGAGAGCCTGGCCGATTTTCTGGCCGGCGAGACGGGGCAGCCCCTGTCGCCGGATGACTTTGACCCGGCGGTGCTGGAGCCCTGGCTCAAGATGAACGTGCGCTTATGGGACGGCGACCGGCAGATGGCCCAGTCCCGCAGCCTGACGGCGATTCAGGGCGAGTGGGCTGAGCAGGGACGCCGACAGTTTCTGAAGCTCAGCGAAGAATCGCTGCGTCGAGATGGGGCGGTGGCGTGGGATTTTGGTCCGCTGCCGCCCACCACGGAGCTGGATGGCGGCATCACCGCCTGTCCCGCCCTGGTGGACCAGGGAGATGCCGTGGGCGTGCGCGTCTTCGACGATGCGGCGGAGGCGCAGGACCATCACCGCTACGGCCTGCGCAGGCTGCTCGAGCTGACGCTTTCGGACAAGTTTCGCTACCTGTCCCGACAGCTCAAGCTGCCGGTGCAGACGCGGCTTCAGTACGCCGGCCTCGGGTCCGGCGAGGACCTGCAGGCCGACCTCGTATTTGCCGTTTCCATGGCCCTGGTCGACAGCGCGCCGGCGCCGCCCCGAGACCCGGACACGTTTGCTGAGCTGGTGGCCCGGGTGCGCACCCAGGTGGTGCCCTTCGGCACTGAGTTGACCGATCTGGTGGCGCAGGTGCTGGACCAGCATCATGCGGTCAGCCGACTGCTTGATGAGGAGCTTGAAAAGCGTTCCGGGGCGGCCGTGGCGGACATCCGCCAGCAGCTGGAGTACCTGGTCTATCCCGGATTTCTGACCGAGGTGCCCCGGTCTCGCCTGGCAGATTACCCGCGCTATCTGGAGGCTGCCAAAATCAGAATCGAGCGGCTGGCGGAAAACCCGGTCCGGGATCGGGAGCGGCACGAGCAGATGCGCGGCTTCTGGGAAGCCTACGTGGCCCGCTGCGAGGCGCAGGCCGAGTATCCGGCAGACCTGGACGCGTTCCACTGGCTGCTTGAGGAATACCGCGTTTCACTGTTTGCCCAGCCATTGAAAACCGCCCTGCCGGTTTCCGGCAAGCGCCTGAAAACGGCGTGGAACCAGCTTTGAATTCCCTGCCCCGGCACCAGCACGTGCTGCGGCTGGCGGTGCCCATGATCATCTCCAATATCTCCATCCCGCTGCTGGGGATGGTGGACACGGCGGTGGTTGGGCACCTGCCGGAACCTCATCACCTCGGCGCCGTCGCGGTGGGGGCCACCATTTTCAGCATGATTTTCTGGGGCTTTGGGTTTCTGCGCATGGGCACCACCGGGTTCGTCGCCCAGGCCCACGGCGAAGAAGACCCGCAGCGCATGGCCCGGTTGCTCGCTCAGGCCACGTTTCTGGCGGTTGGGCTGGCGCTGCTGGTGATGACGCTGCAGGTGCCGATCATCCGCCTGGCGCTGCTGCTGATCGATCCCCCGACCGCGGTGGCGGCGGAGGCGCAGATCTATTTCCATATCCGGATCTGGGCGGCGCCCGCCACCCTTGTTACCTACGCGCTGGTGGGATGGTTTCTAGGGGCCCAGGACGCACGCTCGCCGCTGGTCATCATGCTGACCGCCAACGTCGTCAACATGGTGCTGGATCTCGTGTTTGTTGTGGGTCTGGACCTGGGCGTTGCCGGGGTAGCCTGGGCCTCGTTGATCGGTGAATATCTGGCGGTGGTGGTGGGGCTTTGGCTGGTGGCCCGCCGCGGTACGCTGGGCCGCGCCTGGCGCCAGCGGCACGCCGTGCTGGGCGGAGACCTGACGGCCCTGCTGCGGGTCAACGGCGACATCATGCTGCGCACCCTGTGCCTGATCTTCACCTTTGCATTTTTTACCCGCCAGGGCGCCCGGCAGGGGGAAGTGGTGCTGGCGGCGAACGCGATCCTGCTCAATCTGCAGACATTCCTGTCCTACGGGCTGGACGGCTTTGCCCATGCGGCGGAAGCGCTGGTGGGGCGGGCCATCGGCCAGCGCCGGCGCGGCCACCTCGTGGCCGCGATTCGCCTCACCGGCTGGTGGTCGCTGGGGGTTGCTGGGGTGTTCTCGCTGGCCTACCTGCTGGGGGGCGGCGTCCTCGTCGGGCTGCTGACCGATATTGAGGGGGTGCTAGAAACCAGCCGGGAGTTTCTGCCCTGGCTGATTATCTCTCCGCTGCTGTCGGTCTGGAGCTTCTGGCTGGACGGTATTTTTATCGGCGCCACCCGCGGCCGGGACATGCGCAACACCATGATCGCTTCGACCTTTCTGGCGTTTCTACCGGCCTGGTGGCTGCTGCAGGCCTGGGGCAACCACGGCCTGTGGGCCGCGTTTATGGTGTTTTTTGTCGCGCGGGGTTTACTGCTGGGATGGCTCACGCCGCGCCTGATCAACGCGGCAGCGCCGGCGCCGCCGGCTACTTGATCCGCTTAACCTTCACCGAGCGGCTGAGCCCTTCAACATAAAGCTTCCAGGAACCCAACGATTTGGGTTCGATGCGCACGTTCGGGTTTTCCGCCCGGTGGCGAAACTCGCCGGAGCCGACCTGCTGCCACACCATGCCGTTGGCGAGCTTGAAGCGGGTGCGGCCGGACCAGCCGGTGAAATCGCCTTCGATCTGCGATTCGATCACGGTGCGGGACGACTGTTTTTTCTGTCGCAGGCCCCGGGTGTCCGCTACCGGCGCAGGCTCCGCCGCCATCGGCTGGGCGGAGGCTGTTGGGGGGGGAGGCGGGGGTCGTTCGTCCTTAAGCCATCGATTTAGGAACTCAAGCTCCTGAGGCGACAGCTTGCCGAGCCCGGCTCGCTCGAACTCCTCACCGCTCATGCGTTCCTGAAGTGTGCCCTCTGCAACCTGAGCGGCCGCGGGCGCGGCAAGCAGAGCGAAAACGAAAAGGCAGATAAATCGGCTGGTCGAGATCATAAACGCGGCGGCGATAGAGCCTTGAGCGACGGCCCGTCATTCTGCGCGAGGAACACGGGTATTTGCAATGCAAAAACGGAACGTAAATTTAACGCCGAGCTAATGTTTAAGTGTTAGCCTGTCGCGGAATTTGGGACGGTCGACGGCAGTTTTGAGCTGGTATTTGCTAAACTACTTTAAGTTGTGCCGGTAACGATCGGAGAACACGAATTGACAATCCCCGCGGGTGGGTTCGCTTCTGGCAATGCAACCAACCTCGGTCGAGACTTGATTTGTTGGTGTGCGGCACCCACATCCGGTGGCTGACCGACGCGCACCACATAGATGAAGTGCTTGCGGGCACTCGAGAGCAAAATGAATAACGCACCCCTAGGGGCTGGCCTTCCCCGGTCCCGCTTCCCCGGCCGACCGGCTGATCTGGTCCGCCTGACTTCCCTATGTGCGCTGATCGTCAGCGCCACCCCCGCGTGGACCGCCGAGGGCGGATCTCTGCGACTAGAGCGAAACGACGCCGGTTCCATTATCCAGGCGATCGCGATCGACCACTGGCATTTTGATGCGACCACCGGTCGACTGATTGTTGATACGAAAGACGGCAATCGCCGCTGCGGGTTGTCTGCCGCCAAGAGCGGGGCGCAGACCTTGGTGCTGGACGGGTTCGAGTACGCGATCGAACGGTTCCATGTCAGCGGAGAAAAAGAAAAGCTGGTGTCGGTATCGCCAGTGATCCCGGGCGATATGTTCCCGTTGTGCACTGTCCCGAGCAGTACTAGATCACTTTGGAGCTCCGGTGTCGCGAAGGGTCCGTCCGGCCTCAGTGTTGAATTCGACGTGCTGGGCGTGCCGCCCATTTCGCTCGGCATCATCGGGGGCATCGACTACGCAGTGTTTGGAAGCCCCGCCACAATCTCCCTCACGTTGGCTGACGACGTGATGTGCCTGCAGAATGGCACCCAGACAGGGGTCCGCCTGGCGGTTACCGATACCAACGGCGTTGCCACCAACTACCGGGGCTTTGACGGACTCCGTTACCAACCCTTTGGTGGCTCAATGGGTACCTCGCAGCCCACTTTGCGCGCCACGACGGACATCAACCCGGTCTGTCTGGCGATTCCGTCCGTCGCTGAGGTTGTCTCCCAGGGAACTGCGACGGGAACCTGTTCGGAACCGGACATATATTTTCGAGACGGGTTTGAAGATGGTGGA
>JBCCVP010000178.1:0-9648 GCA_039195135.1 Pseudomonadota bacterium
AAGTCTGCCTGTACCTGTTCCGCCAGAGGTTCGAGATTATCCGCTTCGTTGTAAACCGGAACGACGACCGACAGCGCCACTGGCTGCTTGGGTGTATCGGGCACGATGTTCTCCGCTGCTGTGCTTGCCGGGCCCGGTCACAGGCACGGGAATACTCGGCGCGCAAAGTACGCGGCCTGATGGCTCTTGTCCAGACAAGTCAGGGCCTCGGGAAAACGGTCCGAATTGGACCGCACAACCGGGCTGAAAACGGGGGGATTGAGGGGGTGATTTAGCCGGCACAAACCGATACAATGGCCGGCTTTGTTGGCCAGGAACCGGCGGTTTATTATGAAAGTGCTGTCATCACTCAAATCAGCGAAACAGCGCCACCGCGACTGCAAAGTAGTGCGTCGCCGGGGAAAGCTGTTTGTGATCTGCAAATCTAATCCCCGCTTCAAGGCCCGCCAGCGCTAAGCCGCCAGCGGCCTTGAAACAAAAAACCCCGCACCTGCGGGGTTTTTATTGCGTGCCCAAAAGATGGCACCTGAGGACAGTCACCTGGCCCTACCGCGGCTGGAACAGCCCAACCTCTGTGGGACCAACGAACTCTGGAAAAATGGGCTCGAGGCTGGCCACATCGGTCCGTGCGAGCAGCGCTTCCGACAGCACCGTCCGCCAATCGGTGGTCACCTGTAGGTCACCCCGGTACAGGTCCTGCTCGCGCAGCCCCGGCCAGTCGCGGATCACCTGGCCTCCATTCACGCCGCCGCCCATCGCGAGCATGATGGATCCGTGGCCGTGGTCCGTACCGGCCGAAGCGTTTTCCGCGACGCGCCGGCCAAACTCCGTCATCGTGACCACCGTAATCTGGTCCATGCGGGAACCCAGATCCGTGTGAAAAGCCGTCAGGGCGTTGGCGTAGTCCAGCGCCAGCGGCTCCAGCGCATCGCGCTCCTGGTCGTGGTGGTCCCAGTCGCCGACGTCCACCGCCGCCATCTCCAGCCCCAGATCTGCCTTGATCAGCTGAGCAAGCTGAGACATCTGGCGACCAAATTGGGTGTCGGGGTATACCGCCCCACCGTCCACCGGGATGGATAGCGGGTCCGCCGCCGCGAGCAGGTCCACCGACGCGAGTACGTTCTGAGAGACCACGTCCATGACGTCGCCGCGGTTAAACAGATCGACAATACTCTCGCGCAGCGCCGGCAGCTGCTCCGCCGGCGCCGCCAGTGCGTAGTCGCTCAGCTCCCGCACGCCCACCGAAGGTGTCGCGCCCTGCAGCGAAAGCGGCAGCGCGTTGCCAAAGCCTACGGCGGAGAAAGTCTCGCCGGAATCGCCGCTGACCTGCGTCAGGTACCGGTTCAGCCAGCCGTCAAACACGGCGTTCTTGTTGAGGCTCCCCTTATCCATGAAGTCCTGGGCGTCAAAATGGGAGCGGGAATCGTCCGGGGAACCCACCGCGTGGACAAAGCCCAGATCACCCTGGTCGTACAGGGGCTTGAGGCTGGCGAGGCTGGGGTGCAGACCAAACTCACCGTCCAGGTCCAGTGCCCCATTATTCTGGCCCGGCGGCGCAATGGCGATGGTCGGGCGTAGATCGTAGTAGCGCCCTTCGTTATACGGCACCAGCAGATTCAGTCCGTCGGCGGCACCACGCTGAAACACCACAATCAGAATGTCCCGGGTTGCGCTGCCTTTGCCAGTGTCCCGGCCAAAAACAAGCTGGGGTCCCGCCAGGGGCACACCGGCGAGCATGCCGAGCTGAATAAACTGTCGTCTGCGCATGAGCGTCTCCGGTTAGCGGTTCTGGAAGTGGCGCGAGGCCAGGATTGCGGACAGCACGGACCGGCCGGCGGCCACCGCCTGACTCAGGTCCAGGGGCACGCTGCTGGGCTCACCGTCCGCAGCCAGGCGCGCCAGGGCATCGCGATCTGCGCTGCCCACCGGCGCGTGCAGAATCCGGTCGACCAGCTGATCCACAATCTCCGCTGGCGTCCGGGCACCGCCCAGGAGTTCGAACATATCCAATCGGAAATAATCCGCCATGGGCTGTTCCCGACCTTCTCCGTCGCCGCCGGCCCGGGTGCCCACAGGCACCTCGCCATAGGCGATGGAAAAGCCGATATTCCAGCGACTGAGCAGCGAGTTGGTGCTGAGCCAATCCGATTGCCGGTCGCCATAGCCGGTTGGGGGCACGGAGAAAAACGGCAGCTGACCGAGCGTCTCAAGCTCCCGAAAGATCACGGAAAAATAGTCGCTGCCCTCCGTCGGCTGAAGGTTGCGCACCAGGGACCCGACGAGCTCCGCAGGACGGCGGAATTTCTGGCCGCTGCTGGCGGCAAATTCCGGCGACAGAAACAGCGTGCGCAGGCTGGCCGGAATATCTCCGCCGGATACGCGAAAGGTGTCCGCCACCGCGCTCACCAGCGTTGCCGGCGGCTCATCCGCCACAAACCGGCGGCACAGCTTGGCGGCAAGAAAATCCGCGGTAGCCGGCTGCTCCAGGAGCAACTCAAGCACCTGTTCCCCGTCACCGATGCCCTGGCCCGCCGGCAACTCAACGCCCAGCACCGTTTTGGCCTCGTCATCGTGCTCCCGGGACTCAAAAGCAAACAGGTCGTCAGCCCGTGGATCGATGGTCCAGCCGGTAAAACAGCGCGCCACCTCCACCACGTCAAATTCGGTGTAACCCCCATCCACGCCCAGCGTGTGCAGTTCCAGCAGCTCCCGGGCATAGTTCTCATTGGGGCCAAAGCGGGTATTGGAGTAGTTATCCAGGTAATAGAGCATGGCGGGGCTGCGGGCGTTGGCCCGCAGCAGATCGCCAAACACGCCAAGCGCATGGGGCCGGATGTTGTCCCGGTCATCACCGGTTTTCAGATACTGCACCGGGCCGTCAAACAAAAACACATTGAAGTGATTGGTCCAGAACTCGGTCATCACCTCAAACAGCTGCCGCGGACTGAACAGCTGCCGGATGATGGTGCCGACGATCAGGTCCACCGCCGGCGAAAAGTCATCATCCTCCAGCCGGTCAAGGATCTCCTGATAGGGCATAGCCAGGGAGGGAAGCAGGTCCGCAAGAAACCCCTCGAGACCCGTGTTGTCGATCTGGTCGGCGCTGAGCTGGTACTCCAGGTACCCCTCAAAGCCAAGCTGTTCCGCCAGCGCCTGATCGGCGGGGCTGACGCCAAAAGAGGTGCGGTTCAGCAGGTGAATCAGATTTGGATCCGCTGCCTTCCGCCGGCCGGATTTGAACCGTTGCTGCGGGCGCCGCTGCAGCTCATCGAGCAGCGCCTTAAGCCGGGCGGAGATATCGCTGTCGGCGATCCGCTGGCGGATTGCCGCAACATCCGGCGCCGGTCTTCCAGGAACAAAGCTTTGCATCATCATTGGCACAAATCACTCAGGTATAGACGTTCCAGCGCAACCCGACCGGACCGCTGGGGCTCCCGGGCATCGAAGTAGACCGTGGCATTGCTGCAGTCGGCAAAATCCACCGTCAGCTCACCCCACAGGGGCTTGGTCACCGTCCGGGGATCATCCAGCCGGCCACCTTCCGCCCGCTGCAGGGGCAACACAGCCCGAGCCCCGTCGACCGGCCCGACGCCGATCAGCCACAACTGCTCGCCGGTCTCAAAATCGAAGGTAAACCAGTAGGCCACCAGCTGGCCGGTGGAGGGCACAAATTCGAACAACAGGCCCTGACCGCTAGCGGCTGGATTGAACCAGCCGGCGGAAACCCGTGTGTCCACGGCAAAGCCCGGATCGGTGTTCAGGACTTCCACCGCGCCGCGCATGTCCGCACTGCCGTCGGACTCAAAGAAATACACGCCGGCAGACTCGCTGACGGTGAGCCGAAACTCATCGCCAGGACGAAGCGTACCGCTGCGCAGTCCCGGCAGACCGTCCTGCGCCGCGCCGCTGAGCGCGTGGCGCCCCTGCTCGACCTGAAACACGAGCGTGTCTCCTGCGGTCAGGGACACCGCCTCCGGGAGGAAACGATTGGAGAGCACCCGCACCTCGATGTCTGCGGCGAAGGCCAGCGCCGGCCCCGCCACCAGTAAAGCAACCGCGAGCCCCCGTAGCGCGATCCCTTGCCCGTTCATCAGCGCGCCCCCTCGGTGCAGCTCACCACCGGCGTCAGGCGCTCAATGCTGATCGACCCGGAGCGCGCCCCGGAATAGCTGAAAACGCCGCCGGTGCAGCTGTCAAAGCGAAGCTCCGCGGTGCCCCACACCGTGCTGGACGGCGCCGGCTCGGCTGCGTTCAGCCGCCCGCCGGTGCTGGACAGGAGTTCCAGTGAAACAGGGTTGCTGTCGAGATTGCCAGAGCCCGTCAGCCACATTTGTTTGCCGGACTCGCTGTTTTCGAAGGTAAACCAGGCCACGAAGATCTGGTTGGACGCAGGGATGAGATGGATCACAAACCCCTGCCCGTCCTGATCCGGGTTCCACCAGGACCCATTGAGACCGGTATCCAGCACCGGGGCCGCGCCGGCGGTCGTCCCTCCGCAAAGCGCGAGGACAACCAGCGCCCCGCGCGAGCGGCGATAAAGGCGAGAAATCAGGGCACGGCACATGAGCGATTCTCCGGTTGCTGTGATCTATAACGTTCAACGGACACTTTTGGTTGACCGGCCAGCCCCACCTCAGGACCGGTGGGCTGACTACCCAAAGCCTTCGGATAGCGCCAAATGTGAACCATTTGGCCCGATACCGCTTCTATTTTGTTAAAATCCTTCGAAAATTTCCTGGAAAATCTGGTCCACCAGATGCGGAACTTCGAGAGGCACAGCAAGATGGCACTATTCCCAACCCGCGGCGACCGCTCAGCGGCCCAACCGCAAATCACCCGGATGGTCTCGACTCTGGCCGCAGGGCTGCTGCTTTCGGCCGGCAGCGCCGCGCTGGCGCAGGACGCGCCGCGCAAGGACGTGCTGCTGATCGACCGGATGGAAAAAACCGCTCACCGGAGCGTTCCCGGCAACGGGCTGACCATGGATCAGGTCACCAGCCAGTTCGGCGAACCGGCCAATCGCTACGGGTCCGTCGGCGACCCGCCGATCACCCGCTGGGTTTATGATGGCTTTACGGTCTATTTTGAATACCAGCGCGTGATTCATGCGGTGATCAACCGCGCGACGGACACGGAAAAACCGGGTCAGCTGCAGGGCTGATCTGGGACAGCACACAAACAACTGAGCTGCCGGCGAGCCGGCTGTCGGTTGGCCTTCGCTGGTGACCTCCGCCCCCGTCAGGACCCGCTGGCGCCTCCCGGCTGAATGGGAAGCGCAGGACGCGGTGCTGCTTGCCTGGCCCTTTGAGGGCTCCGACTGGGACCCGGTGCTGCGCTATGCGCGCAAAGCCTGCGCCGACATCATCACCGAAACGCGCCGGCACCAGCCGGTCATTCTGCTCATTCGTCCGGACGAACTCCTCACCGATGGCTGCTGGGAGGACACCGGAGGTGACCATGCGGTGCAGGTGGTGGCCATCGATTACGACGATACCTGGGTACGGGACACGGGCCCCCTGTCGGTGGTCAGCGAAGGCGGCAGCGTCGCCTGGGTCGACTTTGCCTTCGACGGCTGGGGCGGTCGCTACCATCGCCCGCTGGATGCGACCCTCGCCGAGCGTCTGTGGCGGGAGCCGCTGTTCAGCCACCTGGCCCGCGAAGCGCCGCCCCACGTGCTCGAAGGCGGCGCGCTGGACTCGGACGGCCAGGGCCTCCTGCTGACCAGCAGCCGCACCTGGGCCTGCCGCGCCACAGATTTCAGCCGAGCCGCCACGGAGGAAATGTTGCGCCTTGAGCTGGGTGTCGAACGGGTGCTGTGGCTGGATCACGGCGAGCTGCTGGGTGACGAAACCGACGGCCACATCGACATGCTGGCACGCTTTGCTCCGGACCACACGATTGTCTACCAGGGCTGTCAGGACGTGCAGGATCCGCACTATCCTTTTCTGACCGCCATGGCTCGGCAGCTGGAGTCCTTTCGTACGCTCGATGGGTCGCGTTTTCGACTGCTGGCCCTGCCGCTGCCCGACGCGCTGGGCAAAGGCCGCTTTCGCTGCCCCGCCACCTACGCCAATTTCCTGGTTTTAAACGACGCGGTGCTTGTACCCTCCTACGGCGATGCGGACAATGATGCCCGCGCGGCGGACATCATCGGCGCGGCATTTCCCGGCCGGGACATCCGATCGGTTGACTGTCGCGTGCTGATCACCCAGGGTGGCGCCCTGCACTGCTCCAGCATGCAGTTGCCCCGGGGCACGCTGCGCCCGTGACGAGCGTGACTTAGGCCTTACCAACTCATCCATTGCTTCACCATGAACGAGCCCGCTAACGAGCCCAGCATACAAACCGACCAACCGGTCAACGAGGTCACCCGGGACGGAGTTCACTACACCCTGCTCGGCACCGCCCACGTGTCCCGCCGGTCGGTGGAGGCGGTGGAGGAACTCGCCTCGCAGGGAGAGTTTGACGCCATTGCGGTCGAACTGTGCGACAGTCGCTATGAGGCGCTGTCCAATCCCGACGCGTGGCAGAAAACGGACCTGTTCCGCATCATCCGGGATCGCAAGGCGGGACTGGTGGCGGCCAACCTCGCGCTGGGGGCCTACCAGCGGCGGCTGGCGGAACAATTCGGCGTGGAACCCGGCGCGGAGATGAAGCAGGCGCTTGTGGAAGCGGAAAACCGGGGTGTCCCCCACCTGCTGGTGGACCGGGATATCGGCACAACGCTCCGGCGGGTTTTTGCCGGCGTCGGTTTTTTCGACAAACTTTCCATCCTCGGCGGCCTGGTGGCCAGCCTGGTCACCAAGGACGAGATCAGCGAAGAAGACATCGAGCGCCTCAAAGAAGGCGACATGCTCGAAAACACCTTTGCCGAGTTTGCCGCCCAATCCGAGCCGATCTACACCGCGCTCATTGCCGAGCGAGACGCCTACATGGCGGCCGCGCTGCGCGAAGGCAGCGCCGCCAAAGGCGCCACCCGGGTACTGGCTGTGGTGGGCGCTGGCCATCTGAAGGGCCTTCGGGAGCGCCTCGCATCCTCCGAAGACGAGCCGGCCGAAACGCAGGAACGACTCAGTCAGATCCCACCCCGTTCCCCGTGGCTCAAGCTGCTTCCCTGGGCCATCACCGTGGTGATTCTGCTCGGGTTCGCCATTGGCTTTGCTCGAAGCCCCGAGCTTGGCTGGCAGCTGGTAACGCTCTGGGTGCTCATCAACGGCACGCTCGCGGCGGTGGGCGCCGCCGCCGCCCGTGCCCACCCCCTGACCATCGCCTCAGGCTTCCTGGCGGCGCCGCTGACCTCGCTGAATCCCACCATCGCCGCGGGCATGGTGACCGCATCGATAGAGGCCTGGATCCGGCGGCCCCGCGTCTCGGATTTTTCGTCGCTGCGGGACGACGTGACGAGCGTCGGCGGCTGGTGGGGTAACCGCGTTTCCCGGGTGCTGCTGGTTTTTGTATTCTCAAACCTCGGATCTGCCCTGGGGACCTGGATCGCCGGGTTCAGAATTTTTGGAGCGCTGAGTTGAGACCTGACGTCAAATCGGCCCTTAGCATCGGCCCGCATACGCTGGATGGCCGGGTATTGCTCGCGCCCATGGCGGGCATCAGCGACCTGCCCTTCCGGCAGATCTGCCGGCGCCTCGGCGCGGCCCTCGCCACCACCGAGATGCTCCACGCCGATCAGCGCCTGTGGGAAAGCCGCAAGTCCGCCAGCCGGCTGCGGGTTGATCGCAGCGCCGGCCTGGTATCCATGCAGATTGCCGGCGCCGATCCGGAGCAGCTGGCGCAGGCGGCCCGGGCCTGCGAAGCCCGCGGTGCGGACCTGGTGGATATCAACATGGGATGTCCGGCCAAGAAGGTGTGCCAGGTGATGGCCGGTTCCGCGTTGATGAGCGATCCCGGCCTGATCCAGCAGATCCTCGAGCGGGTGGTTGCGGCCGTAGCGATTCCGGTCACGATGAAAATGCGCACCGGCCCCGCCCCGGAGCAGCGCAACGCGCCGGAGATCGCGCGGCTGGCGGAACAGGCCGGTATTCAGGCGCTGGTGATTCACGGACGCACCCGGGCGGACCGATTCCGGGGCCAGGCGGAGTACGACACGATCGCCGAGTGCGTCAGCCGGGTGTCCATCCCGGTTATTGCCAACGGCGACATCACCAGCGATGAAGTCGCGGCGACGGTGCTGCGGCAGACCGGCGCCGCCGGCGTGATGATCGGCCGGGGCGCCCAGGGGGATCCCTGGCTGCTGCAGCGGGTGCACGCAAGGCTGGCGGGACTGCCGGTACCGCGGCCGGCGTCGCGGACGGAGATCGGCAGCATGCTGCTTCAGCATCTGGCTACCCTGGAAGCGTTTTATGGACCGCTCATGGGCCCCAAGATTGGCCGCAAACACATTGGCTGGTATCTGGCGCAGCTTAACGACAGCAGCGCGCTGAAGCGCGAGGTGATGACGATCGACTCAGGCGGGCGCCAGCGCGAACACATCGCCCGCTGGTTTGGGCTGACCCAGCTGCCGGAGGCCGCCTGAGATGGGCCTTAAGGACCTGCTGTTTAAACCCCGCTGGCAGCACAAAGACCCGGCCGTGCGCGCCTGGGCCGTCGCCCGCAGTGAAGAGGTAGCGCTGCTGGAGAAGCTGGAAGACATCGCCCTTTCCGATCCGGACGCGGACGTGCGGCTGGCGGCGCTGCGTCGCCTCGACGGATTTACGCCCGTCGCAAAACTGGCCTTCGATGACGCCAGCGCGGACGTGCGCGATTACGCACTGCGGCAGGTGATGAAGGCGCTCCTGGGCGAAACCGCCAAGGAGGACCTTGAGTCCCGGGTCGCGGTGCTGGGCCGTATCGAAGACGGCAAGCTGATCGAGCAGCTGGCGCAGCGCGCTGCATCGGAAGCGCTGCGCGGCGCCGCCCAGGAGCGGGTTACCCGGGAGGGGTTGCTGGGGGATCTGGCGATCGGTGATCCAAGCCGGGAGCTGCGTCACGCGGCAGCGGACCGCGTTACCCACGTGTCGACGCTTAAGCGAATTGCCGACAAGGTCCGACGCTCGGATAAGGCACTCTACAACGCCATCACCGGCCGCCTTGCTAAACTCGAAGGCCAGCGGGAGGAGACGAGGGAACAGGCGGCGCTAGAAATCTGCCAGGCCCTGGAGCGTCTGCAGACCTCCGACGAGCTGAGGGCCCAGAAGCAAAAGGCCCAGGAGGAGCTATCGGCGCGCTGGGCGGACCTCGCCGAACGCGGGCCCATTCCCGATGAGCTGCTCGCGCGCTGGAACGGTGCCCGGCATATCCTCAATCAGGCGCTGACCGACTCCCCGGCGGCGTCGGTCGAGAACCAGCAGCCGCAAGTTGAACAGCTGCTGGCCCGAATCCGCGTCGCAAGTACCTCCGATCGGCTCGAAGCGGTGGAAGACCTGCTGCGGCAGGGGCAGCAGCTGGCGGCGGAACTCAGGGCGCCCAACTGGCAAAAGCAGGTTGGCGAAGCGCTGACCGAGCTCACCGGACGCCGGGAGCAGCTGCTGGCCGAGCAGAACCCCGATCCTTCGCTCCTGCGGCTGTGCAAACAGGCTGAAAGCAAGGGCGGCTCCCAATCGTCCCTGACCCAGCTGCGGACGAAGTGGCAGAAGGCCTGGCAGCAGCTGAAAACCC
>JBCCVP010000179.1:0-9642 GCA_039195135.1 Pseudomonadota bacterium
GTTTTTTATCGCACAAAGCTTTTCCCATATACAGATGCGTACAAAAAAAATTTGAGATAAAAAATGGGTAAGGTTAAATTTCCTACAAGTTTAGTAGTATATTTAACCTGACCCCATTTTTTTTCTACCCCATGCGCAGGTGGTCGGCGGCGAAGTTCTCGAAGCGGGTGTACTGGCCCAGAAATGTCAGCGGAACCATGCCGGTGGAACCGTTTCGCTGTTTGCCGATGATGATCTCGGCTTTGCCCTTGTCCGGGCTGTCCTCGTTGTAGACCTCATCGCGGTAGATAAACGCGATCACATCCGCGTCCTGCTCGATGGAGCCGGACTCGCGCAGATCCGCCATTACCGGCCGCTTATTCGGCCGCTGCTCCAGCGCCCGGTTGAGCTGCGACAGGGCAATCACCGGCACGTCCAGCTCTTTGGCCAGGGCCTTCAGCGAGCGGGAGATTTCGGCTATTTCCGTGGCCCGGTTTTCGCTGCTGCCGGGCACCTGCATGAGCTGCAGATAGTCGATGACGATCAAGCCAAGGTCATGCTCCCGCTTAAGGCGCCGGGCCCGGGCCCGCAGCTCCGTCGGCGAAAGCGCCGGCGTTTCGTCGATGAAAATGTTGGTTTTGACCAGCATATTCATGGCGGACGTGAGCCGGGGCCAGTCGTCATCGTGCAGGTTGCCGGTGCGCAGCCGCTGCTGGTTGATGCGGCCCAGCGACGACAGCAGTCGCATCACCAGCTGCTGAGCGGACATCTCCATGGAAAAAACGGCGACGGTGCAGCCGGCGGAAATGGCCGCGTGCTCGGCAATGTTGAGCGCAAAGCTGGTTTTGCCCATGGCGGGGCGACCCGCCACAATAATGAGATCCGAGCGCTGCAGGCCGGCGGTTTTCTCGTCAAAGTCGTTGAAGCCGGTCGGCACGCCGGTGATGTTGCCGTCCAGTTCGGTGAGAAACTCGATCTGGTGAAAGGCGGCTTTGACCCCTTCCCGAACGTGGGCGAAGCCCGCCTGCTGGCGCGCTCCCTTGTCCCGAATATCAAAAACCTTTTTCTCCGCAGACTCCAGCAGCTCGCCGCTGCTGCGGCCCTCGGGATGGAAGGCATCGCCGGCAATTTCATTGCTGACGTCAATCAGCTGGCGAAGAATGGATTTTTCCCGAACGATGCCGGCGTAGGCTTTGATATTGGCCGCGCTCGGCGTGTTGTTTGCCAGCGAGATGACGTAGCCGACGCCGCCCACCTGGTCCGTCAGCTCGTTGGATTCAAGCCACTCACCCAGCGTAACCGCGTCGCAGGGCTGGTCTGCCTGCCGCAGCGATGCCAGGGCGCGAAACAGCAGGCGATGGTCCCGGCGGTAGAAATCGTCTTCGGTGACAAGATCCGCCACCTGATCCCAGGCGTCTGCGGTCAGCATCAGACCACCCAGCACCGATTGTTCCGCCTCTACCGAATGAGGCGGTACCCGGATCGAATCGACGCTGACCGCCACCCGGGCCGGACTCAGGGTCCGATCAGGTTTCGTCGCCGACGATGACCAGTACCACCTGGCCGTCGACGTCAGCGTAGAAGTGCAGATCGATGGGGTACTCGCCGGTCTGGCGAATCAGGCCTTCCGGCAGGATCACTTCCTGCTTTTCCACGGCGTAGCCGCCCTGGGTCAGGGCATCGGCAATTTCGCGCGGCCCCACGGAGCCGTAGAGCTTGCCCTCGCTCGAGGCGTTGGCGTGAATGGTGACCGTCTGACCGTTGACCGCGTCGCGACGGGCAATGGCTGCCTTGAGCCGATCTGCGGCCCGTTCTTCGAGCTCCGCCCGGCGGGCTTCGAACTCCTCGCGGTTGGCTTTGGTTGCCGGCACCGCTTTGCCCTGGGGCACCAGGTAGTTGCGGCCGTAGCCGGACTTCACCTTGACCACGTCCCCCAGGCCACCCAGATTTTGAATGTTCTCAAGAAGAATCAGTTCCATCGTCTTGCCTCTTTCATTAGTTTTGGCGTCAGCTTTGGCCTGCTCCGGGTTTGCCGGGTCCACGCCGAAAACTCAAAAACTCATTCAGCATTCCCACCAGCGGGAACGCCAGAAAAATCATATTGTTGCCGCCCAGTGAAAACACACACACCAGGTAGGCAGCCCAGAGCCAGCCGCTCCCGAGCTCGCGCCGCTTCACCTGCCAGTGAATCAGCGCAAACGCCGGCACCAGCCACACGTAGAGCATGATGGCCGCGGCGCTCAGCACCAGCTCGTGGCCCGTCGCGGCGGCCGCCATGAACAAGGCCGCCGCCGTCAGGGCACCCAGCCGACCCAGTTCCAGCTCGTGAAACTCGGCCTGGAAACCGCCGGGGTTGGCCAGCCTGGCGTGCCAGCTGCGACCCCAGAATAAGGCCAACGCAAGCAGCACAAACAGCGTGCCAAACACCTGGCCGGTCACGCCCCGCCAGGCAATCTTTTCCGACAGCGCCTTCAGCTGGGCGGCAAATTCAACCTGCCCCGTCTCGCTAAATGAACGGATCAGCTGTTCAAACAGGCCTCGCCAGTACTCCGCCGGGCTCGTGACCGACAGCCAGAAGGCCAGCAGCCACGTCAGCGTAGCCGCGACGGCCATCCAGACCGCAAAGGCGAGACTGCGCGTATTCCGCAGCCCCACGGCAATGACGATGCTGGCGGCCATAAATGCCGCTGGCGTCAGCGCGCCGCTGCCCGGCGCAAAACCGGCAAACGCGGTCAGCGCAACAAACACCGCCAGGCCGCCAATCGCCACGACCACGCCGTCGGTGGCGCCGCGCCGGAGCGTGGCTAGCGAGACAACTGCCCCGCTCAGCACCAGCCCCATGGGGATGCCGATGCCCAGCGAGACCAGCAGCGCCGATGTGACCCGGCTTCGGTCAATCAGCGATGCCAGCACAGAATCGGACCGTGCCCCGCAGCGGAGGCGTCGCCTGTCAGTGGTTGTCGGTGTAAGGCAGCAGCGCCAGGTAGCGCGCCCGCTTTACTGCGGTCGCCAGCTGTCGCTGGTAACGGGCCTTCGTACCGGTAATCCGGCTGGGCACAATCTTGCCGGACTCGCCGACGTACTGCTTCAGGGTGGCGAGATCTTTGTAGTCGATCTCCTCAACCCCTTCCGCGGTGAATCGGCAGTATTTTCTACGACGGAAAAAACGCGCCATGATCAGGCCTCCTCTTTATCTTCTGCTGCAGCTTCGGCCACCGGCTCGGCTGCCGGCTCATCGCTGCTGGCTGCGCTTTCCGCCGGGGCACTGCTGTCGTCGCTGGGTGCCGGCGTTTTCGCCTGCTCTTCCCGGGCCTGAGCACGGGCCGCGGCGCTCGCCGCCTGGCGCTCTGCTTCGGCCTTCTCGCGCTGGTCCTTTTCTTCCTTGGCTTTCAGCATCAGGGAAGAATCGGTGATCGGCTTGTTGCGCCGGATAACCATGTTGCGCAGCACGGCGTCGTTGAAGCGGAATGCAGATTCAATCTCGGCCAGCACTTCGGCGCTGCACTCGATGTTCAGCATCACGTAGTGCGCCTTGGCGAGCTTCTGAATGGGATAGGCCAACTGGCGACGGCCCCAGTCTTCCAGGCGATGGATGATGCCCTCACCGCCCTCGATGATGCCGCGGTACCGCTCGACCATGGCCGGCACCTGTTCGCTCTGGTCCGGATGGACCAGAAAAACAATCTCGTAGTGTCGCATTGTGTGTCCTTTTGGTTAACGCCCCCCGCCTGCGACGCGGTAGAGCAAGGAAAAAGTCAAAAAAGCGGGCAGACCGCCCGCGGCCGCGCGATTCTACGCGCTTTCGTCAGCTTCCTGCAAGGTGAAACTTTCACCACAACCACAGGCCTCGCCGGCCTGGGGGTTGGCAAACACAAAAACCCGGTTCAGGCCCTGGGTGACAAAATCGATCTCCGTGCCCGCCACCTTGTCGATGACCTCGCCGTCGACCACCAGGGCGATACCCTGATCTTCAAAAACCACATCAGCTTCGGCATCGTAGTCATCGACCAGGCTGACCTCATGCGCCCAGCCGGAGCAGCCGGTGCGGGTGAGGGTCAGGCGCAGGGCCCGGGCCCCTTCTCGGGCCAGATACCGGCGCACGTGATCTGCCGCAGCAGGGGTCAGCGTCAGGGCTTCGTAGGCAACGTTTGTCATAACGTCAAATATGCGCCCAGTAGCCTTGGACTTCAAGCGTTTTTGGACCGGCTTTGGCAAGGAGTCCCGCCGCCCGATTTTCACCCGTTTCCTCCATTCGACGCTGGTATGATGGCGCGCTTTCAGCCATGCACTGATCACCATGCAGACAAACGCCATCCGCCAGCTCCTGGCGGGCGAAGTAGCCGTCGATTCTCCCGTCACCGTCGAGGGCTGGGTCCGCACGCGCCGGGACTCCAAAGCCGGCTTTTCTTTCCTGCACGTGTCCGACGGCTCCTGTTTCTCGGTGCTTCAAGCGGTCGTCAATGCCGATGCGGAAAATTACGCCTCCGAGGTACAGCGGCTCACCCCCGGCTGCTCGGTGCGCGTCACCGGCACGCTGGTGGAATCCCGGGGCCGCGGGCAATCGGTGGAGATCCACGCCGACCAGGTAACCGTGCTGGGCTGGGTCGAAGACCCCGACACCTATCCTATTCAACCCAAGCAGCACAGCTATGAATACCTGCGGGAAGTGGCGCATCTGCGGCCGCGCACCAACACCTTCGGCGCCGTCACCCGGGTGCGGCACGTGGTGGCGCAGGCGATCCACCGCTACTTTCACAGCCACGGGTATCTGTGGATCAACACGCCGATTATTACCGCCAGCGATGCCGAGGGGGCCGGTGAGCTGTTTCGGGTGAGTACGCTGGATCTTGAAAACCTGCCGAAAACTGAGTCCGGCGCCATCGACTTCAGCGAAGATTTTTTTGGCCGGGAGACCTTCCTCACCGTGTCCGGCCAGCTCAACGTCGAGGCCTACTGCCTGGCGCTGTCCAAGGTGTATACCTTTGGCCCGACGTTTCGGGCGGAAAACTCAAACACTTCCCGCCACCTCGCCGAATTCTGGATGATCGAGCCGGAAATTGCGTTTGCCGCCCTCGCCGACCTGGCCGACCTGGCGGAAGATTTCCTGAAATTCATCTTCGCCGCGGTACTGGATGAGTGTGCCGATGACATGAGTTTTTTTCAGAAAAACGTGGAATCCAACGCCATCAAGCGACTAGAGCAGATCCTGGCGGGCGACTTTGCCCGCATGGACTACGCGGAAGCCATCGAGCTGCTGAAAAAGGTGGAAAAGCGCTTCGAGTTTCCGGTTCAGTGGGGCTTGGACCTGCAGACCGAACACGAGCGTTTCCTAAGCGAACAGTACGCCCGGCGGCCGGTGGTGGTGATGAACTATCCGCGGGAGATCAAAGCGTTCTACATGCGCCTCAACGATGGAGAAGACACGGTGGCCGCGATGGACGTGCTGGCGCCCGGCATCGGCGAGATTATCGGCGGATCGCAGCGCGAGGAGCGGCTGGACGTGCTGACCCGGCGCATGACCGAACACGGCATGGATCTTGAGCAGTACCGCTGGTTCCTGGACCTGCGGCGCTACGGCACCGTGCCCCACGCCGGCTTTGGCCTGGGTTTTGAGCGGCTGGTGAGCTACATCACGGGCATGCAGAACATTCGCGACGTGATTCCCTATCCCCGGGTGCCGGGCAACGCCGACTTCTAGCGGGACGGGTCGAGGCGATAGCCAAACGCCTCGCAGAACGGCTCGAGCACCGGGCGTACTGCCTTAAGCTGCTCCGCGTAGTTCACCCAGCGAAAGGCGGACGACTGATAGATCGGCTGCGTCACCTGGTGATAGCTGGGCGTGTTGATCAGGCCCCGGTCCTGCGCATGCGTGGTGTGATCCAGCATCGCGGCGGACCAGCGCAACCCCAGAAAGTCCACCAGCGAACGGAGCGCCGGCTCCGGTTCCTGAACCAGCGTCTCATAGCGGATCTCGTGCACGTTCAGCGGCAGCACCCGGCGATAGTGCTGATAAAGACTCATAACCCTCTGGTACACCCGGGCGATGCTCGTGAGGTCCGTGTAGTTGAGCATGAAGGAAGACAGCGTAAAGTCCTGCATGAAGCAGCTCAGCACCACGTCGAGCGGGTGCCGCAGGGCGAGAATAATCGGGGCGCCGGGAAACAGGCGCTGGATCAGCGGCAGGTGCACCGTGTTGAGCGGTGATTTGTCCAGCAGGAGCTCGTCCTCCGGCACCGGCCTGCCCAGCAGCGCGTCCGCTTGGCGAAAGTAGGACCGCCGCCAGCCATCGAGGGTGGCCTCGTCGGCGCCGGCAAGGGCGCGGGGATAGTCCCTCACGTCCCGGATCACCGCGTTGACCACCGGCAGTTCTTCCATGATCGTCACGTCGCCGCGGGCCCCCAGCAGCGTATCGAGCAAAGTGGTGCCGGAGCGCTGAAAGCTCAACAGAAACGCCGGGCTGCGCTGCTCGCCCGCTGCCGGCCAGTCCGCCACAAACCCTTCCGTGACCGTGGCCGCCAGGGTGTTCATGGCCGGCAGCAGCGTGTCCGCAGGAGGATTCCCCCGCAGCCATTCCCGGGCCGCGATCCGATTGCCTTTCAGGTAGTGATCGAAGGCCTCCGGGTAGGCACCCAGCCTGTCTTTGAGCTGGCCCAGCAGAAAGTGGGCCTCCCGCTGCTGCGTCGCCGGGGCCTGGCTGAGATCGAGGTCCGCCAGCGCCGCCAAAGCGTCCTCTTCGTTCCCGGCGCGGCGGCTGAGCCGGGCCCGGGTGAGGGCGAGGCCGGGATCGCCAGGCCACTGAACCCGGGCCTGATCCACCACCGCGGCACTTTCCTCTCGCCGATTGGCCAGCTCAAGCAGCGCAGCGAGGTTGCTCCACGCTGATACGAGGCCGCTATCCAGTTCCAGCGCCCGCCGCAGCGCAGCTTCGCTTTCCTCAAGCTGTCCCAGCGAGGTGAGCTGGGCCCCCAGGCTGT
Organism: Pseudomonadota bacterium; assembly: GCA_039195135.1. Lineage (GTDB taxonomy): Bacteria > Pseudomonadota > Gammaproteobacteria > Xanthomonadales > SZUA-38 > JANQOZ01. Next base: position 6,954 of record JBCCVP010000179.1, read on the forward strand.
TCCAGGCTTGCGCAGAATCCGGGTCGAGCTCGGTGGCACGCCGGGCCGCCGTCACGGCCGCTTCGAACTGATTCGAACCGGCCAGGGCCTGACCCAGCAGGCGAAAGGCGCCAGCGCTCGTCGGGCCGATCCGGGTGGCCTCGCGCAGCGCGCGTTCCGCCTGCCGGCAATCCCCCTGGTTCAGCAGCAGCTGGCCGAGATTGAGCTGGGCATCAAAATAGTCCGGCCGCAGCGCCAGCGCCCGCCGGTAGGCACTCTGAGCCGCCGCCGCGGCGCCCGCTTCAGCCTCAAGGTTTGCCAGGTTGAACCAGGCGCTGGCGTGCTCCGGCGCCCGCTTCAGCACCTCCCGGTAGGTATCCCGGGCTTCGTCTGAGCGGCGGAGCAACAGAAGCGCTGTGCCCCGGTTGTTCAGGGCCTGCACGTGATCCGGGTTCAGCGTCAGCGCCCGGTCGAACTGCGCCAGCGCCGCCGCCGCCTCATCCTGGCGCAGCAGCGCACTGCCGTAGTTATAGGGAATCTCCGGGTTTCCTGGCTGACGCTCCGCCAGCGCCTCGAGCAGCCGGGCACCGGCTTGCACCTCTCCCTGGCCGATCAGCGCCACGCCCAGCAGATGCTGCGCGTCCGCCTGGCCGGGATCACGCTCAAGCACCTGGCGGGCGCCGGCGGCGGCGCCGAGGTAGTCCTGCTCTGCCAGGCGCTGGGCGCTGACGGCAAGCTGGGCTCTCAGATCAGAACTCATGGTGAACGCATCGGGAAACCGGCGGGAAGTGTACCGCGCGCTCCCAGGCCACGATAGAATCTGCCGCCATGAATGCCCCTGATCGCATCGCGGACTGCGAGACTATCCATATTATCGGCGCCGGACTGGCCGGCAGTCTGCTGGCCATCTATCTGGCCCGCATGGGTTTCAAGGTTGAGGTGTTTGAGCGCTTCGCCGATCCCCGGCAAACCGACACGCCAGCTGGCCGATCTATCAACCTGGCGCTCGCCGAGCGGGGCATACAGGCGTTGAAGGGAATCGGGATGCACCATCGGGTCGGCGCCATTGCGTTGCCCATGCGGGGACGCATGGTGCACCTCAAAGACCAGCCGGCCGATCACGAGCCGATGATGCTGCCCTACGGCATCGCTGAGGACGAGATTATCTACTCAGTGCATCGGGAAGAGCTCAACCTGACGCTGATCGAAGCCGCCGAGGCGACCCAGCGGGTGCGCGTCCACTTTCAGCAGGAGCTGCAGGGCCTCGATCTGAACCAGGGCACCGCGGTTTTTTTCGACCACGCCTCCAATCGCCGCTACGAGCGAGCCGTATGCCCCATTATCGGCGCCGACGGGGTTGGCTCGCCGGTACGCCAGGCGATCAGCGATATCTACGGCAGCCCGGCGGTGAGCCAGCTGCTGGACCACGGTTACCTGGAACTGCAGCTGCCGCCGGCTGCGGACGGCAAGCACGCCATCCCGCCCGAGGCCCTGCACATCTGGCCGCGGGGGGATCTGATGCTGATCGCACTACCTAATACCGACGGCAGCTTTACCGCCACTCTGTTCATGCGCCGGGAAGGTGACCCGCGATCCTTCGACGCCATGAGCGAACCGGCCGCGCTGCGCGCGTTTCTCGGCGAAGAATTCAGCAACGTGGCGGATTGCCTGGTGAGCCATGAAGACGCCCCGATCGGAGTGATGGGCACGCTGTACTGCGATCACTGGCACCACGAGGGGCAAGCGGTGGTCCTCGGAGACGCGGCCCACGCCCTGGTACCCTTTCACGGCCAGGGCATGAACTGCGCCTTCGAAGACGTGGTGGAGCTGGCCCGGTGCCTGACCGACAGCCAGGACTTCAGCACCGCCTTTGCCCGCTTCCAGGCCCGCCGGGAAGACAACGCCGACGCGATTGCCGAAATGGCCCTGGAGAACTATCACGAGATGCGCAGCGCCGTGGCGGATCCGCGCTATCGTCTTCGCCGAGCCCTCGAGCAGGAGCTGGAGCGACGGTTTCCCGGTCACTTCGTCTCGCGCTACACGCTGGTGATGTTTCGCACCGTTGACTATACCCGGGCCCGCACCCGCGGCCGCACGAACCTTGAAATTCTTCTTGCGCTGACGGAAAACGTTGATCGGCTTGAGGATGTGAACTGGGAGCTGGCTTCGGAGCTCGTCTGCCAGCGGCTCAAGCCGCTGCGCTAGCACAATCTCACCGGCCGGCGGGCCAGATTTGTGTCTTTTCCCCGGCGCGCCGGCGGGTAAGCTGAACCGTCGCAGATCAGGGCCACAAGAAAGGATCGCTGATGACCCCGCTCATTTACGGCATGTCCGCTTCGGGCAACTGCTACAAGATCCAACTGGCGCTTGCGCTGCTGAACCTCCCCTATCGCTGGGAAGAAGTGGACATCCTGACCGGCGCCACCCGGGAGCCGGATTTTCTGGCGCGTAATCCCAACGGCCGGGTCCCCACCGCGGAAGTGGCGCCAGGCCAGTTTCTGGCCGAGTCGAACGCCATCCTGCTGTATTTTGGCGAGGGCACGACGCTGGTGCCGGAGCAGCGCTGGCCCCGGGCGACGCTGTTCCAGTGGCTGTTTTTTGAGCAGTATTCCCACGAGCCCTATATCGCTGTGGCTCGCTTCATCAATCGCTTTCTGCCGCCGGACCACCCCCGCCGATCGGAGCTGCCACAGCTCATCGAACGCGGCCA
>JBCCVP010000180.1:0-9549 GCA_039195135.1 Pseudomonadota bacterium
GCGTCCCGGGTGAAGCCGGATTGAAAATCGGTCTCCGCCAGCGGCGGTGCCCCGGCCACTTCGGGATAGCTGGCGGCACTGTTGCGCAGCCGATGCACCAGCTGATCGAGGCGGCGCTGGGCCCGGGGCAGCGCCCGGGGCTCGGACGGGTCAGCGCACACGATGAGGTAGAGACGACCGTGGAGGTTGTCAAAAACCGCCACCTCTTCCGACAGCAGCAGGGTGATCTCCGGCGTGCCGAGCTGATCCGGCCCGCTGAGCCCGGCGAGGCGCGGCTCGATGTAGCTCACACACTCATAGCCGAAATAGCCGACCAGGCCTCCGCAGAAGCCGGGCAGGCCCTCAGGTTGGGCCACCTTGAAACGGCGCTGCAGCTCATCGATGGCGCGCAGCGGATCAGCAACCCGGGTGCGCTCCACCGCTTCGCCATCTTCAATGCGAATCAGTTCCTGGCCGCGCACGCTAAATACTGTACGCGCCGGCAGGCCAATGATGGAAAAGCGGGACCACTGCTCTCCCCCCTGCACGGACTCCAGCAGATAGGCATTAGGCCCATCCACCAGCTTGCGGTAGACGCTTAACGGGGTATCAAGGTCCGACAGGACCTGCCGGTGCACCGGAATCCGGTTGCAGCCGTCGCGGGCAAACGATTCAAAGGTGGCGGTATCCATCTCGGGCCGCATTGTAACGGCTTCTCGACCGGATCAGGCCTTCAGCCACACCAGGAATTCCACGCCGCTGCCGTCGCTCAGGTTACGGGCCTGGACCCGACCGCCGTGGGCCCGGGCAATGATGCGGACGATGTGCAGTCCGAGCCCGAGATGGGTGGCGGCGCTGTCCTCCGCCCGGGCCGAGACGAGGGACTCGAAGATCTGCCCTTTCAGGTGATCCGGCAGCAGCGGGCCATCGTTGGCGACGGTCAGGCGCCAGCCGCCGCGAACGGCTTCCAGCGTGAGCCGGATGCTGCCGTCCGCAGGGCAGAAGTCCCGGGCGTTGTCGACCAGCTTATCCAGCATCTGGGCGAGCAGTTCCGGTGCCCCCTGGGCGGGAGCCCGGGCCGGCAGGTGAGTCTCAAAGGCCGGTTGGGGGCTCAGGCTGCGGTAGCCGGCCACGCAGCCTTCGATCACCTCCACCAGGTCAAACTCGATCCGCTCGGCGGATTTGACCGTCTGCTCCAGCCGATTGGCCGCGCTCATGGCGCGGAGTATCTGCTGCAGCCGGGCGGCGCCGCTGTCCGCCCGGTCGGCAAACGCCTGGGCCTCTTCCCCCAGCGGCTCATGGCGCAGGTTGTCCAGCGAGGAGCGGACCACGGCCAGCGGCGTGTTGAGCTCGTGGGACAGCTTCCCGGCGAGCGTCTTGAGGTATTGGTTATAGGTGTTGAGCTCGCGATACAGGCCACCGAAGCTGCGGGTCAGGTCGCCAATTTCGTCGCTGGCGTGTTCGCCGGGGAGCAGCAGCGCGTCGTCGGAACGCTCGTCTGCGGCCACGGTCGGGTTGGCAAAGCTGCCCGCCTCCACCGCGTCCCGCAGGCGCCGGATGCGCAGCGAGAGCACCGTGGTGTAGGCCAGCAGCCCGATAAACACTACCGCCACGACGGCAACCGTTAGGCCCAGCAGGCGCAGCGCGCTGCGGTTGGTGGCCAGCAGCAGCGGGTCCCCGCGTCGCTCCAGCACTAAGATACCGGCGGCATTTTTGAGCGGCACCGCTGCGGACCCCTCCACCCGATTGGCCGAAACGCGGCGCCAGGACACCTGCGCCTGCCCCTGCCGGGCGGCCCGGATCTCCGGCCCGTCCAGGGCCAGGGCAAAAGGCGCCACCCGCGGCGCCGCCGCCTTGACCGCGCTGCCCGTGAGCAGCCGGTAGGCCAGCCGCTGCCAGCCGCCGGCGGACTGGGCATCGTCCGGCGGCAGTTCACCCCGGCGCCCCAGCACCCAGCCTTCCCGATTCAGCAGCCAGACTCGCTCCCGGGGAGCCAGCGCCACCGCCACCGGGGCCAGCCGCTGCTCCTGGGGCCAGATCAGCGGCACCGCCTGGCCGTCCGGAGCCAGCGACAGCGACTGGGGTCCGGTGGGTTGATCGCCGGTGTCCAGCACCGTCAGCTTAAGGTCCTGCCCCGTCAGGGACCGGGGCAGCGCCAGCTCCACCCGGTAGCCATCCTCGGTGCTGCGCCAGCGGCCCCGCAGGTTGGGCCCGGCGCCAGCGCCGGCGGCTCCCACCGGCAGGACGGTGATCTCACCGGGAACGCTGGGCACGATGCGGTAGTCGCCAAAGCCCCGGCCGTCGAGCAGGCGAAGCTGAAGGTGATCACCGTCCTGATAACGCCCCGCCGTTTCCGCGGCCGGGCGGCTGGTGGCGTCGCGCACTTCCACGAGCAGGTACAGCTCGCGCTGCCAGGCGGCGGCCTGCAGGCGCAGGGAAAAACGGTCCCGGGTGCCGTCGACGACCTGGGCGTAGTCGCGCCAGGGCTGCCAGTCGTCGGCATAACCATCGATCTGCAGCGGCTGGGGGAGTTCGTTGACATAGATACCGCCGGGCTCGGTGCTGACGCCCTCGGTGACGAGTCCAGCGAGGGTGGTGGCCTGGGCCAGCAGAGCCTGTCCCTGGGCATCGCGCAGAAACGTCTCGACCTGCCGCACGCTCTGCCAGCCCACCACGGGCAGGGTAAGCAGCAGCAGGTAAAAGGCCAGCAGCCGGCGCCGCAGGCTCACAGCGAGCCCCGACCCGGGCGGCAGTCAGGCCGGGCTGGCGCGCCAGCGGTAGCCGGCGCCGTGGACGGTATCGATCCAGTCAAAGTCAGGGTCAACGGCGACAAATTTTTTGCGTATCCGCTTAATGTGGCTGGTGATGGTGGACGCGTCCACCACCACGTTGGCATCGTCCATCAGCTGGTCACGGGATTTCACATGACCGGGGTAGCGGGCCAGCGTGTGGACCATCCAGAATTCGGTCACCGTAAGCGGCACCGTCTGCGATTTCCAGGTCACTGTCATGCTTTCCAGGGCGAGCGTCAGCTCCCCCTGGGCAACGAGACTGGCATCGGGATCGGGGGACCTGAGCGCCTCGATGCGGCGGAACAGGGCCACCACTCGGGCCAGCAGGTGCTGCAGGCTGATGTCCTTGGTGAGGTAGTCGTCCGCTCCCAGCCGCAGCCCGGAAATCACGTCCAGGTCGCTGTCCCGGGCGGTGAGAAAAATGATCGGCAGGGATCGGGATCGGCCGCGCAGCTCCCGGCACAGCTCAAAGCCGCCCTCCGGTTCGGTGCCCAGACCAATATCGATAATCACCAGATCCGGCAGCCGGCCGGCAAAAGCGTGCTGGGCGCTGGGCCGGTCCGCATAGCCGTCGCACTCGTAGCCGTAGCGGCGAAAGGCGGACAGGTAGTTTTCGCGGATGGCGGTGTCGTCTTCGACGATGGCTACTTTTCGGCTCAAGCTCAAATCCCCGGGGTTTCCTCGACCTCCATCGTACCCAAACTCCGCGCTCCGGGTGGCCGGCCCGGGGCCGTCCTGGCCGAAGGCCACATCTTTGCCACAACTGATCACCCGCAGTCCATGAATGGCGCGGCGGTAAGCCCCCCGGGTTGGCTTAACTGTCCACTCCTCAAATCCTCCCGCAAGCGCCAGGACGGCGCCAGGCCCCAGGGACGGGGCCGGGAGCAAGGCCACATGGAGAGAACGATGAACTGCGAATCCCCACCCCAGCCTTTTAAGCCCTCCTTCCGGCAGCTGCTGCGGCGCTGGCTTAACAAGCTGAACCATCGGGACTGGGTATTGATCGGCCTGGCGCTTTACTTCGGACTGGCCCTGGCCGCCCGGGCGGCGGCGGATCCGCTGGACGAGGTCAGCACCGGCTCGCTGTTTCTGGATCTTCGCAGCGGCGCGAGCGTATCGGGCCTGCGGCTCAGCACCGACGTTGTGGTGGACATCTACGGCATGGTGGCCACGGTGAATGTGAGCCAGCGCTTTTCCAACGAAAGTGCAGAATTTGCCGAAGGCACCTACGTGTTTCCCCTGCCGGACGAGGCGGCGGTTAACGCGCTGACCATGCGCATCGGCGACCGGCTGATTGAGGGCGAGGTGCAGGAGAAAAAGCGCGCCGCCGACACCTACCGGGAGGCGGCCCGATCAGGGCGCCGCGCGTCACTGCTCAGCCAGGACCGGCCGAATCTGTTTACCTCCAAGGTGGCTAACCTTGGGCCCGGCGAGACCATCCAGGTTGAGATCACCTACGTGCAGCCGCTCACCTACCGGTCCGGCCTTTACCGCCTGCGCTATCCCATGGCGATTCTTCCCCGTTTTGATCCCCGCGAGACACCCGCAATCGATCCCCCGGCGCCGGAACCCAAATCGGCGGAGACCCTGCCGGCGGCTCTCGAGGCCATCCCGCAGGCCTTCCAGGAAGCGGTCGTCAACCCCACCACCATCCGGGTCAACCTCGACCCGGGTTTTGCCCTGAGCCGCCTCAAGAGCGTGAACCACGACGTGTCCATCAAAGAACACGCCAGCCATTACGAGGTGCACCTGACCGACGAAGTGGTCGCCTCGGCGGCAGATTTTGAACTTATCTGGGAGCCGGCGCTTAACAAGGGACCTCAGGCGGCGCTGTTTGTGGAGGCGACCGATCAGGGCGACTACGGGCTGCTGATGGTGCTGCCGCCGCAAGCGGACCACGAGCACGGCCAGCCCCGGGAGCTGGTGCTGGTCGTCGACTCCTCCGGGTCCATGTTCGGCGCGTCCCTGACGCAGGCGCAGCAGTCCATCGAGATGGCTTTGGGCAGCCTCACGGACCAGGACCGTTTTAATGTCATCGATTTCGACAGCGAAGCCCGGGCGCTGTTTGCCGAAGCCCGACCCGCTACCCTGGCGCATGTTGGCCAGGCGCTGGACTTCGTCGCCGGGCTGGAAGCGGACGGTGGTACCGAGATCCGGGCGGCCCTCGATCTGGCGCTGACCGGCCAGGCCCCCGCTGGCTACCTGCGGCAGGTGGTGTTTATCACCGACGGCAGCGTGGCGAACGAAACGGAACTGTTTGCGCAGATTGAGGCGGACCTGGGCGCCAGCCGCCTGTTTACTGTGGGTATCGGGCCCACCCCGAACAGCTATTTCATGCGCAAGGCGGCCCACTTTGGCCGGGGCAGCTACACCTACGTCAGCGCAACAGACCAGGTGGCGGAGCGGATGGACGAACTGCTAACACGCCTTGAGTACCCCGCGCTCAAAGAGGTGTGCGTCGACTGGCCGTCGAGCGCCGAAGCGTATCCGGCGCGGCTTCCTGACCTGTATCAGGGCGAACCGCTGGTGATTCACGCGCAGCTGGATGAGCTGTCGGGGCTGGCGGAGGTCTGCGGCATGACGGCGCTGGCGAGCTGGAATCAGCACCTGGACCTGGCCGGCGGTCGTCCCGGCGTGGGCCTTGCCACCCTGTGGGCGCGGAAAAAAGTCGAGTCGCTGATGGATGAGCTGGCGCTCGGCGGCGACGCGGACCAGATCCGCGAAGACGTGCTGAAGCTTGGCCTCGACCACCAGCTGGTGACGCGCTACACCAGCTTTGTGGCCGTGGACCGCTCACCGGTGCGGCCGGCGGACCTGCCCTTGAGCAGTACCCGTATGGCGGCGATGGCGCCGCTCAACCTTACTATGCCGGCCACCGCCACCGGTGCCCTGGGCCGCATCACGCTGGGCCTGATGGTCCTGCTGCTGGGCGTGATCGTGACCCGGCTGCTGCGCAGCGATCTTTGAGGATGCGGGAGCGTACCCGCCGGGTTGCCCGGGGAACGGCCTTTGCCATTGCCCTGCTGGGCTTTGGGCTACTAGCCCAGGGCCTTTACATCCCCGCCAAGGCGTGGGTGGCGCAGCAGCTGCTCCATCGGGCCTGGAAGCAAACCCTGGCCGGAGCCGTCAGCCCTCGCCCATGGCCCTGGGCCGACGCCAGCCCGCTGGCCCGCCTGCGCTGGCCGGACCGGGATATCAGCCAGATTGTGCTGAGCCACGCGTCAGCGCGGGGCATGGCGTTTGGTCCCGGACATCTGCCGCCCAGCGCCCGGCCGGGCCGCCCCGGGCATATCGTGCTGACGGCCCATCAGGACACCCACTTTCGGTTTCTGGATCAGCTCACCCCCGGCGACCGGCTGGAGCTGGAACACGTGGGCGGCGTGACCCGCTACCGGGTCACCGGCCGCCAGGTGATCGACACGCGGCAGGCGGGCCTGCCCTACCAGCCGGACCTGAACCTGCTCAGCCTGGTCACCTGCTGGCCCGCGAGCCTTACCGGCCGCACTCCGTACCGGCTGGTGGTGGATCTGGCACCGGAAGGCGCCGCTTACGCAGTGGATGATCACAAGCGGACGTAACGCTACACTGGCGCCACCTTGACTCGAGAACCCCCAGCCATGGCGCGATCCCTTGCTCTGCTTTGCAGCTTCCTGATCCTGGCCGGCTGCTCCAGTGCCTACTACGGCACGCTCGAATCGTTCGGCATTCACAAGCGGGAAATCCTGGTGGATCGCGTGGATGAGGCGCTGGAAAGCCAGGAGGACGCGCGGGAACAGTTTGCCAGCGCGCTGGAGCAGTTTTCGGCCGTTACCGGCTTTGACGGCGGTGATCTGGAAGATCTCTACGACGACCTGAACGGCAGCTACGAGCGCAGCGAGGCGCGGGCGGTGGACGTGCACGAGCGGGTCGACGCGGTGCGCAAGGTGGCCGAAGACCTGTTCGATGAGTGGGAGACGGAACTCGGTCAGTACTCCGACGCCTCCCTGCGGCGCCAGAGCGAGCAGTCGCTGCGCGATACCCGCCGGCGCTACCAGCGCCTGATCGGCGCCATGGAATCCGCCGAGGATCGGATCGACCCGGTGCTCAGCCGCTTTCGGGACCAGGTGCTGTTTCTCAAGCACAATCTGAACGCCCGGGCCGTGGCCAGCCTACGGACCCAGCTCACCGACATTGAGGGGGACGTGGAGGATCTGATCGCCGCCATGAACCAGTCGATCACCGAGGCCCGGTCGTTTATCGAGCAGATGCAGACCTGACGCGGGCGCTCCCGCGTGGGCGGCTAGGAGATCGCCGAGCGCATTCGGCTGATGGTCTCGGCGTAGTTCTCGCTGCCAAAGATGGCCGAACCGGCAACAAACGTATCGGCACCGGCCGCCGCAATGTCGCCGATGTTGTCGGTTTTCACGCCGCCGTCAATCTCCAGCCGCACGTCAAAGCCGGACTCATCGATCAGCTGCCGGGCCTCCGCCACCTTGTCCAGCACGGCGGGAATAAACTTCTGCCCGCCAAAGCCCGGATTAACCGACATCAGCAGCACCATGTCCACCTTGTCCATGACGTAGCGCAGCGAATCCAGGGAAGACGAGGGATTGAATACCAGCCCACTTTTGCACCCCTCCTCGCGAATCAGGCTTAAGGTGCGGTCCACATGACGGCTGGCCTCCGGATGGAAGGTGATGAAGGAGGCCCCGGCCGACGCAAAATCCGGCACCAGCCGGTCCACCGGTTCCACCATCAGATGCACGTCGATGGGGGCGGTAATGCCGTAGTCCCTGAGCGCCTGACACACCAGCGGCCCGATGGTGAGGTTAGGCACGTAGTGATTGTCCATCACGTCAAAATGCAGCCAGTCCGCGCCGGCATCCAGCACCGCCTGGGCATCTTCACCCAGGCGCGCAAAATCAGCCGACAGCAGAGAGGGAGCGATCACCGAAGCCATAGCGAGTCCTTTTTGTTGTTCAGCGAAACCCCCGCGCCTCACGAATCTGCTCGTAGGCTGCGCGGATCTCTGACGTTTTTTCTTTGGCGAGCTCCAGCATCTCCTGCGGGAGCCCCTTGGCAACAAGCTTGTCCGGGTGGTTCTGGCTGATGAGCCGGCGATAGGCCTGCTTGACCGATTTCTCATCGGCCCCCTCCCGCAGGCCCAGCACCTGGTAGGGATCCACCAGCACCCGCCCGGTCTTGCTGCGGCGATACCCCTGCTGCCGCTGCTCAGTCATGTTGTTGAGCTCGTGGTCGGTGATACCGAGGGCAATAGCGCACTGCTCGATCACATAGCGCGGCTTGGGCGCCAGCTGACCGTCGGCAAAACCGGCATCCAGCAGCGTCTCAATCAGCAGCCGGAACAGCTGGGGCTGGGACCCGCAGGCTTTCCGCAGGTTGGCCAGGGTGCCGGGCAGGTCAAAATCGTTGCGCTTGCCCCGGTTAAACAGGCTGATGGCAAGCTGGCGCTGGGAGGCATTCAGCTGCAGCCGGGTCATCACCTGCTCCGCCACCCGAATCTCGTTCTCGGACACGCGGCCGTCGGCCTTGGCGGTATGGCCCATGATCAAAAACACGGCCTCAAAAAAGGCCGCCTGGGCGGAGCTGGGGTTGCCGATGCTTAGCGTGATGTTTTCCAGATTGAGGTCCACCGCGTGGCCGACGGCGGCGCCGACAAACGCACCGACCGGGCCGCCGAAGACCAGACCCAGTCCCCCGCCGACAAGTTTTCCCCAGATGGAAGTCACCCCGTCATTGTACAATCGCTCTGTTGCGATAACGCATAAAAAAGACCGCACCCACATGAACCCGACGGCCCCGGGCGTGCTCTACGAAACCCACCTGCCCCACCTGAAACTGCTGCACCGAGGCAAGGTCCGCGACGTCTACGACGCGGGGGAAAACCGCCTGCTGATGGTGGCCTGCGACCGCCTGTCGGCCTTCGACGTGGTACTGCCGACCGCCATCCCCGGCAAGGGCGCTCTGCTGACGGAGCTGTCCAATTTCTGGTTCGCCCGTACCGCCTCGGTGATCCGCAACCACCTGCTCCCGGACACGGTGGCGAACGTCACGGGCCCCCAGCCCAACCTGGCGGCGCTGGAGCGCCGGGGCGTGGTGGTGAAAAAACTCCAGGCACTGCCGGTAGAGGCCATCGTGCGCGGCTACGTGGCGGGATCTGGCTGGACCGACTACCAGCGCACCGGCGCCATCTGCGGCCATGAGCTGCCGCCGGGCCTGGCCCAGGCCGAACAGCTGCCGGCGCCCATTTTCACGCCGAGCACCAAAGCGGCGGTCGGCGCCCACGACGAAAACATCTCCAGGGACGCCGCGGCAGACCTGATCGGCAAAGAGCGGGCCGAGGAAATGGAGCAGGTGAGCCTGAAGCTCTACAGCGAAGCCCGCAGCTACGCCAACCATCGGGGCATCATCATCGCCGACACCAAGTTCGAATTCGGCATCGACAACGACGATCAGCTTGTCCTGATGGACGAAATCCTGACCCCCGACTCCAGCCGCTTCTGGCCGGCGGACCAATACCAAACCGGCATCAGCCCCCCCTCCTTCGACAAACAGTTCGTGCGGGACTACCTGGAAACCCTGGACTGGGACAAAACGGCTCCGGGACCGGAACTGCCGGCCGAAATCGCCAAGGTCACGGCACAAAAATACGAAGAGGCCCTAAAACGGTTGACTGCCGACTGAGGGGAGAAGAGAAAAAGGGGTCCGGGTAAAATTATTTGGGGAAGTTAAACTGTACCCATTTTGTGTCAGGTCTTTTGTGGTGGTGGCAAACGCC
>JBCCVP010000181.1:0-9490 GCA_039195135.1 Pseudomonadota bacterium
GGCTGGCTTCCCGGTCGCCCCGCCGCCGGGAGCTGCTCACGCAGATCGGGGTGGCCTTTGATCTGCTTGAGATCTCCGTGCCCGAGGTGCCCGGTGGGGACGAAACTCCTCGGAACTACAATATCCGCGTAGCCTGCGACAAAGCCCGTGCCGGCGCGAAGCGGCGCACCGACCTCCGGCCGGTGCTGGGCGCCGACACCGAAGTGGTGCTGAACGAGGAGGTTTTTGGCAAACCCGCGGACGCTGCCGCGGCGCGCCAGATGCTGGAAAAACTGGCCGGCAAGACCCATGAAGTGTTGAGCACGGTTGCGGTCGTCGACGCGGCCGGCGCGCTGGACTACCGCCAGCAGATCAGCCAGGTGACCTTCGCGCCGCTGTCCCGGGAGCGGATTAACGCTTATTGTGCGTCGGGCGAGTACGCTGGCCGGGCTGGGGCCTATGCGATCCAGGGGTTGGGGAGCCTCCTGGTGGAACAATTAACGGGAAGTTTTTCCGGTGTTATGGGGCTGCCGCTCTACGAGACGGCGGCTCTGCTGCGCCGCGCTGGCGTGGCAAACCTGCTTGGCCAGGACGAAGGGCACGGATGAGTGAAGAAATTCTAATCAACGTTACCCGCAGCGAGACGCGGGTGGCGGTGCTGGAAAACGGCATGCTGCAGGAGCTCATCATTGAGCGCCGGTCCCGCCGTGCCTACCTCGGTAACATCTATCAGGGCACCGTTGCTCGGGTTTTGCCGGGCATGCAGGCGGCGTTTGTCGACATCGGACTGCAGCGTGCCGCATTTTTGCACGCCTCCGATATCGCCCGGCCCCATTCGGAGGACGACGACCGGGAGCTGAGCGAACCTATCCCCATCACCCAGCTGCTGCGCGACGGTCAGAAAATCCTGGTGCAGGTGATCAAAGATCCCATCGGGACCAAGGGCGCCCGCCTCACCACCAATATCTCGATACCGTCCCGGTTTCTGGTGCTCACGCCGTCGGCGTCACAAATCGGCGTGTCGGTGCGCATCGAGGACGATGAAGAGCGGGAGCGCCTGCGATCCATGGTGGAAGCGGCGCGGACGCTGGACACCTCCACCGGTTATATCGTGCGCACCAACGCCGAGGGGGTCGATACCTTCGCCATTCGTGCTGATCTCAGCTACCTCAACAAGCTGTGGGATCTGATTCAGGAGCGTTCCGCCAAGGCGGAAGCCGGGGAGTGTGTCTACGAAGACCTGTCGCTGGAAATCCGCGCCCTGCGGGACATGATGAACACCGAGGTGGAGCGGGTACGCATCGACTCGCCGGAGGCGTTCGCCCGTACCGTGGAGTTTGTGCAGCAGTTCATGCCGGAGCGCTCCAACCGGATTGAGCTCTACCAGAGTGAACGGCCCATCTTCGATCTTTACGGCGCGGAGGACGATATCAGCAATGCGCTGCAGAACCAGGTGACGCTCAAGTCCGGGGGCCATCTGGTGATCGACCAAACCGAGGCGATGACCACCATCGACGTCAACACCGGCGGGTTTGTGGGCCATCGCAACCTGGAAGAGACCATCTTCAAAACCAATCTGGAGGCGGCCCAGGCCATCGCCCGGCAGCTTCGGCTGCGCAATCTCGGCGGCATCATCATCATCGATTTCATCGATATGGAGGAGGAAGATCACCGCGAGCAGGTGATGAAAACGCTAAAAAAAGCGCTGGCGAAAGATCACGCGCGCAGCTTTGTCTCCGATATCTCCGCCCTGGGGCTGGTGGAGATGACCCGCAAGCGCACCAGCGAGAGCCTTGAGCGGCTGCTGTGCGAGCCCTGCCCGGTATGCAGCGGCATCGGCCGGATTAAAAGCACCGAAACGGTCTGCAACGAGATTTTCCGAGAAATTACCCGCGCTGTGCGCCAGTTTGAGGCGGATCGGCTTATGGTGATGGCGGCGCCGAACATCGTCGACAAGATCCTTGAGGAAGAGGCGGAAACCATCGAAGCCCTGGAAGACGGGATTCAGAAAACCATCCGCTTTCAACCGGAAGAACAGTACACGCAGGAACAGTTCGATGTCGTTCTGTTCTAACCGTGAGGCCAACACCGTGCATCGGAATGGCCGTTTCGGTGGTCCAACTAAGGACGCAAAGGTCCCAGGAGGCTTTTCCATCGTTAGATCAACTGCGCAGCCGGGCGGGGGGCCTGTCTGACCGCTCCTTTGACAATCCGGCGACGGCTGAGCCAGCTCAGGTCTTTTGCCTGGACGGCTTTTGCCATGTGCGCAATCGGCCTGGCCGTCCTGGTGGGTGTGGCCAGTCTGCTGCTGCCCTACGCGGACCGTTGGCAGCCCGAGGTGTCCGACTGGCTGGCTGAGCGCCTGGGCCAGCCCGTCAGCGTGGGGAGCCTGGCCGGTCGCTGGGAAGGCCGCGGCCCGCGACTGAGCCTGCAGAACATTGCCGTGGGTTCCGGGCGGGACCTGCTCATGATCGAAAACGCCGAGGTGTCGCTGGATGCGCTGGCCTGGCTGCGCCCCAGTCAGGGTGTCGCCCACTTCCGTGTCCTCGTGGACGAGGTCGTCCTGACCCGCTCCGGCGAAGGCGGCTGGCGGGTGCAGGGCCTGCCGGGATTTGCCGGATCGCCGGGCGCCGTCGATCTGGGCATGCTTGCCGGCATGGGCCTGCGGGCGGACCGCTTAAGCATCCGCGATGAGGCAAGCGCAGCCCAGATCAGCTTCGACGGGTTGGACGTCGACGTCAGCACCAGCGGTGCCGCGGTGCGCTTTTCCGGCGTGCTGCGGCTGGCGGACGAATCGCTTCGCCTGATGGCGGAGACGTCGCGCAACGGTCTGCGCCTGTATGCCGCAAGCTCCGGCCTCACGCTCGAGCGCTGGCTGGGGGACCTGCCGCTGATCGCCGGGCAAAGTCCCCGGGGCAGCGTCAGCGGCGAGCTCTGGAGCCATGTCGCCGCGGGTCGCCTGACGGACCTTGAGTGGAGCGGCAGCGTCGAGGATCTGACCCTGGAGGACGCCGGCGTCACGCTGCTGGGCGCGGCGGCCCGCTTCAGCCGCACCGACACGGGGTGGGTGGGGCAGCTGCTGGAAGGAGAGGTCATTAGCCAATCCGGCCCGTGGCCCGCGTCCGGTGTCTCGCTGGGGCGGGACGGCGATACCTATTCCCTGGCCGCCGACTGGCTGCCGCTGGCGGATTTGGCGGTCGCCGCCCGGGCCAGCAGCTATCTGTCGGAGCCGTGGCAGAACGTGCTTGAGATCCATCAGCCGGCGGGCACCCTGCGCCAGCTCAACGTCAGTTTCTCAAGCGCCGGGGACCGGGGGCCGCGGATCACCGGTTCCACGGAGATCGAAAATCTTGCCTGGCGGGCGGCGGGGGTCAAACCCGGACTCAGCGGGCTGAACGCGCGGCTTGAGCTCTTTGGATCCCGCGCCACCCTGACTCCCAAGGACACCGGCCCGGTGACGCTGGACACGGGAGAAGTGCTGCGCTGGCCGCTCGAGCTTGAGGATCTTAAGGGGCACGCGGATCTGTCCTGGGGAGCGGGTTCCGGATGGCGCCTTGAGCTGCCCCAGTTTGAAGTCACCCATCAGAGTGTGCGCACCAGCAGTCGACTGGTGCTCGAGGGCAACGGCGGGCGGCCCTTCGTGGATTTGGCGCTACGGGTGCTCGAGGGGCAGGTGGCTGATGCCCGCTACTACTGGCCGCACAACAAGTGGAACGCCAAACTCATCAGCTGGCTGGACGAGGCGCTGCTTGGGGGGCAGGTAACAGGCGGCGCCGCGGTCATCTACGGGGACATGGACGACTGGCCGTTCCGCGAGGGCGAGGGCCGCTTCGAGGCGATGGCGATTGTAGAAGAGGGGCGGATGGAGTTTGATCCCCTGTGGCCCGTCGCAGAAAACCTGGAGGCCAGCCTCAACTTCACGACCCGCGGCATGTCCGGCCGGGCCACCTCGGGCCAGCTGATGGGCGTTGACGCGGCGGACGTCGAGGTGGAGCTGGCCGCCTATAAGCAACCGATCCTGAAAGTATCCGCCGCCGGCCAGGCCGGTGGAAATGAGTATCTTAATTTCCTGCGGGCCACGCCGCTCAACGACCGCTTCGCCACCTACCTGGAAGGGCTCTCGATCGAGGGTCCGGCGCGGACCCGCGTCGACGTGGCGCTGCCGCTGAAGCCGGGGCTACCGCCGCTGGCAGTCACGGGGCAGGCGGTGCTTGAGGACGCCCGGGTGAGCGACACGAAGTGGGATATGACGTTCGAGCAGGCCTCCGGCACCATCGAATTCAGCGAGAGCGGCATTCGGGCCCAGGCGCTTGATACCTTGTGGAACGGATTCCCGGCGGTCATGGACCTGCGCACCGGCGCCTTCGTGACGACGGCAGATCTGGCTGCCGAAGCGATGCTCACGGGCGTCGCGCCCGCGTCCGTATTTACCCAGCGCCTGCCACAGCTGGCACCGCTGCTGGCGCGCATTCCCGAAGCCTGTGAATGGGTGGCCCGGCTGGAAGTTGGCGAAGACGGCAGCCTGGTCAACAGCGGTCAGTCGCCGCGCCTTACCGTGGCATCGCGGCTGGCCGGCAGCGAGATTCTACTGCCGGCGCCGCTGAGCAAGGCCAGCGGCGACGATCTGCCGCTCACGCTGGATATGGATCTGCCGGAGATGGGCAATGTCGCTCTCGACGTGGCCGACGTGCTGAAGTTGCGATTTCGCCGCGGCGCCGAGGACGAGCCTTGGGGCGGTACGGTGCACCTCGGGCCTGGCGAACCGGCGGTTAATCCGGAGCCCGGTCTGCTGGTGGAGGGGGAGCTCGATTTTCTCGATCTTGACGAATGGCAGGATTTCCTCGGCGAATTCCTGTCCGTTGATCTGCCGGCGGATGATCAGCGTTGGCTCACGGCCATGGACCTGAACATCCGTCAGCTGCGGTTTGCCTACCGCGATTTCACCAACCTGCGCCTGAAAACCGCCCGGGACGATGAATACTGGACGCTGGAGATGCAGGGGGATCAGGTAGAAGGCACGCTCCGGGTGCCGATCAATCCCGACAGCCGACGCCTGCTGCTGGCGGAGCTCGACAAGCTGTCCTGGCCCACCTCCAGTGAAGAACTCGGATCGCCGAGCATCGATCCCGGCACCATCCCGCCGCTCCGCTTTGTGGCGGACAACGTGGATTTTGACGGGGTCTACTACGGCAGCGTGAGTTTCGAGTCCTACCCGGTGCGCGATGGCATGCACATCGACCACCTGGAAACCCGCTCCGACGCCATGGCCATCAGCGCCACCGGCGACTGGCTCAAAAGCGGTGACACTCCCCGCAGCCGCTTTGGTCTCACTATCACCGGGGATGAGCTGGGGCAGATCTTCGAATCCTTCGGCTACAGCCAGCTTGTGGAGGGGGGCCAGACGATCGTGCGGCTGGACGTGAACTGGGCCGGCGGTCCGAGCGATTTTGAGCTGGCGAACCTCAACGGCGATATGGACGTGCGCATCACCAACGGCCAGATCGTGGAGGTGGATCCCGGCGCGGGCCGCATCTTTGGCCTGATGAGCCTGCAGGCGCTGCCGCGGCGCCTGACGCTGGATTTCTCCGATCTGTTCAAGGCCGGTCTCACCTTCGACGTTATCGAAGGCAATTTCCTGCTGGAAAACGGCAACGCCTTCAGTGACAACCTGACCATCAAGGGACCCACCGCGGACATCGAGATCAAGGGCCGTACCGGCTTCGCCGAGCAGGACTACGACCAGGTGGTCACCGTGATCCCCGAAGTGGGGTCCACGTTGCCCATCGTCGGTGCTCTGGCCGGCGGCGGTGCCGGCGCCGCCGCGGCGTTTCTGCTGCAGAGCGTGTTTGATCGGCAGATTGATCGCATCTCCCAGTTTCACTACTCGGTGACCGGCACCTTCGAGGAACCCCAGGTGGAGCTGATCGGCGCTGACGATCAGACGCTGGAGCTGGAGACGGCCCGGGCCCTGCGGCGGGAGGCCGATCGCCAGTCCGGCTAAGTCTGGGACAGCGCACTGGCGCGTCGCGCCGATCCGCAGGATCTGTTCAAATACCTTTTTTAAGCGAGAACCCCGCAGCATGACTGACAGCCTGACGCTGGCTCAGCAGCAACTTCTTCAGCCCGGCGGGCTGGCGGAAGCGGACCTGGAGCGGCTCCTGGGAACCCTCCTGGCCCCGTCCGTGGACGCGGCCGATCTGTATTTCCAGTTCACCCGCCACGAGTCCTGGGTGCTGGAAGACGGCATTGTGAAAAACGGCCACCACAGCATCGAGCAGGGTGCCGGTGCGCGCGCCATGGCGGGGGAAAAAACCGGCTTTGCCTACTCCGATGAGCTGCTGCTGCCGGCCCTGACGGCGGCCAGCCAGGCGGCCCGGGCCATCGCCCGCAGCGGCAGCGATGGCAGCACCCAGGCCTGGCGCCGGGCTTCAGCCCCGGCGCTCTATACGCCGGCGGACCCGATCGAAAGCGTGCCGAGCGACGATAAGATCCGCTGGCTGAAGAAAGCTGATGAGGTGGCCCGGGCTGTTGATCCCCGGGTGGAACAGGTGATCGTAAGCATCGCTGCGTCCCATGATGTGATCCTGGTGGCGGCCAGCGACGGGACGCTGGCGGGTGACGTGCGGCCGCTGGTGCGTTTCAACGTGCAGGTAATCGCTGCGGACGGCCAGCGGCGGGAGAACGGCATGTTCGGCTGCGGCGGCCGCTATGGTATTGCTGAGCTGCTGACGGCAGACCGGGTGGAACACGCGGCGCAGGAAGCGGTGCGTCAGGCGCTGGTGAACCTGGATGCGGTGGACGCTCCGGCGGGCACTATGACGGTGGTTCTCGGACCGGGCTGGCCCGGCGTGCTGCTGCACGAGGCCGTGGGCCACGGCCTGGAGGGCGACTTCAACCGCAAGGGCACTTCCGCCTTCAGCGGCCGCATGGGGGAGCAGGTGGCCAGTGAGCTGTGCACCGTGGTGGATGACGGCACGCTGGCCAGTCGCCGCGGGTCGCTGACCATCGACGACGAGGGGGTGCCGAGCCAGTGCACCACGCTGATCGAAAACGGCCGCCTCACCGGCTACATGCAGGACAAGCTCAATGCACGACTAGTGGGCACCGGCAGCACCGGCAACGGTCGCCGGGAGTCTTTTGCACACCTGCCGATGCCGCGCATGACGAACACCTACATGCGAGCTGGCGACAGTGATCCGGAAGAGATCATCCGCTCGGTGGACAAGGGCCTTTACGCGGTGAACTTCGGCGGCGGCCAGGTGGACATCACCTCCGGCCAGTTTGTGTTTTCCGCCAGCGAGGCCTACCTGATCGAGAACGGCAAAGTCACCGCGCCGGTGAAAGGGGCCACGCTGATCGGCAATGGACCGGAAGCCATGACCCGCGTCTCCATGGTGGGTAACGACCTTGAGCTGGACGCCGGGGTTGGCGTCTGCGGCAAAAACGGCCAGAGCGTGCCGGTGGGGGTGGGGCAGCCCACCCTGCGGATCGACGAGCTCACCGTTGGCGGAACTCAGGCTTGAGGCGGCGTCAGCGACTGCTGCCGGTCAAGCTCCTTCAGCAGCTGGAACAGTTCCCGGGCCGCCCGGGGGGGCTCGCCGCGGGTGCGTTCGGTGGCGGCCCGACGGGCGAGGGCGGCGAGCTTCGGGCGGTCCAGCCCGGGCACCTGAGCGCTGAGCGCGTTCAGCGCCGCCCGGCCGCCGGCGATGAGATGCTCGCGCCAGGCCTCCAGTCGGTGCAGCCGCTCGCGATCCTGGTTCGCCGGTTCGTCGATGGCTTCCAGCGCGGCGTAGATCGCCTCGGGATCAATTTGCCGCAGCTGTTTGGCGACAAACCCAAGCTGGCGTTTGCGGGCCACGTGACTGGTCACGCTGCGGCTGCGCACAAGCAGGTCCCGAAGGTCATCGTCCAGCGGCACCCGGCTCAGCTCCTGATCGCTCAGATCCACCAGCCGCTGGCCCAGTTCAAACAGCGCCTGGGCCTGGCGTTTACGCTCCGATTTGCTGAGTTCGTTGCTCTCCACAGGACCGATCAACCCGTCAGAAACCGGAATCATAACCAATGAATGAGCCCACGCGAGTCCCGGACACAAAACCCCTGGATCCGGATCAATGGTCCGTCGACCAGGCCGGTAAGCTCGCCGATATGGCCGACCAGCTGCTCGCGGCAGCGCAGGCGGCCGGCGCCGACGCGGCGGAGGTGAGCGCCAGCAACTATCTGGGCCTGTCCGCGACGGTGCGTCTGGGGGAGGTGGAAACGCTGGAATACAGCCAGGACCGGGGCGTGAACGTTACGGTGTTTTTTGGCCAGCAAAAGGGCGGCGCCTCCACCGCGGATCTGTCGCAGGCCTCGCTGAAACGGACGGTTGAGCACGCCTGCGCGATTGCCCGGCACACCCAGCCGGATTCCTGCAACGGCCTGGCGGACGCGGCGCTGATGGCCGAGGCGCAGCCCGATCTCGACCTCTGGGCGCCCTGGGCGCTGGAGCCAGAGCAGGCCATCGAGCTGGCGCTGGCGGCGGAAACGGCCGGTCGGGACGTCGATGAGCGCATCGACAACTCGGAGGGGGCAACGGTGGCCACCGGCAGCTCCCTGGCCCTCTACGCCAACAGCCACGGTTTTCGCGGTCACCGCCGCGCCACGCGGCACAGCGTGAGCTGCGTGCTGGTGGCCCGGGACGACGAGGGGATGCAGCGCGATTACTGGTACGACACGCGGCGCCACGCCGGCGACCTGAGCTCGGCGCAGCATATCGGTGAGGAGGCCGGCCGGCGGGTGCTGGCCCGCTGCGGCGCCCGGCCTCTGAAAACCACCAAGGCGCCGGTGCTGTTTGTGCCCGAGACCGCCCGCACGCTGCTCGGGCACCTGGTATCCGCGGTCAGTGGTTCTAACCTCTATCGCGGTTCGTCGTTTTTGAAAGACCGGGTGGGGGATCAGCTGTTTCCGGATTTTGTGAACATAGCCGAGCACCCTGGTCTGCTGCGGGGCCTGCGCTCCACCCCCTTTGACAGCGAGGGGGTCGCCACCCGGGAGCGGCGCCTGATCGACGCCGGCGTGCTCACTGGCTACGTGCTGGGCAGCTATTCCGCCCGCCGGCTGGGCCTGGAAACCACGGCCAACGCGGGCGGCGTCCACAATCTCACGCTCGAGCCGGGTGCGCAGAGCCTCGAGGACCTGATCGGCGGTTTGAGCCGCGGTCTGGTGGTGACGGAGATGATGGGGCAGGGGGTCAACATCACCAACGGCGATTATTCCCGGGGCGCCGCCGGCTTCTGGATTGAGAGCGGCCAGATCGCCCACCCGGTGGAAGGCGTTACCATCGCCGGCAACCTGGAGCAGCTGTTTGCCGGCATCCAGGCCGTCGGTGCGGATCTCGACGAACGCTCGGCAATTCGCTCCGGATCGTTGCTCATCGACCAAATGACCATCGCCGGGGATTAACTCCTGGTAGTGATGGGGTCAGAGTAAAGGGACAGAGTAAAGCCTTACTCTGTCCCTTTACTCTGACCCC
>JBCCVP010000182.1:0-9476 GCA_039195135.1 Pseudomonadota bacterium
AGTATGGGCGCTGAGGCCCAGGCGCTGGAGCAGAGCCTCTATCCGGACCTCGTTGCGCCGCTGGAGGCTGCGGGCCTGGATCTCCAGGTCATCATCCTCGGCGCCTTCGGCAGCGGCGCCACCGAGCTGTGTTTTGAAAACCCGCTGGGCGCCATTCCTTTTGGCGCCTGCGCATTCAATCCGCCGGAACCGGCCAATACGCCTCAATTCAAACACTACAGCGTGGTCAACCAGAGCTGGGATACCTGGTGCAAGATGCTGCGCACCTACGACGGTGAACTGGTGGACCAGTTTTTTCAGCAGCCCGCGGGTTGGTCCGCCTGGTTGCGGCCACAGGCGTTTAAGCAGATCGTTATTCTCAGTGATGACCGAGTGCAGTGCACGGCGGGTGCGAACAGTTTCACCGACCAACCTGCGTTTCCCACCATCGCAGCGGTGGCCGCCGCAAATAGCTTTGATGCGGCCCTGATTGATCTGTCCTCCACTGAGTTTGGAGATGCCGCGAATCGCCGCTACATGCTGCACGCGGTGGTTGGAGTGGACGACCAAAGTGGCAGGCCCGGAGGCCTTCGACTGCCCAGCGATCCGCTGAACTTCCTGTCGGACTGCAACACGGCGTCGAGCGCCGGCGGCGGGCATCAGGCCGCCTCCCAGCTCACCCAAGGGCTCCGGTTTCCTATCTGTCAGTTTCAGACGCAGCCGGCGCTGTTCTGGTCCGCCCTAATGGACCATCCGCGGCTCTTTTCAGATCAGTTTGAAGATCGCTGAGCCTCGCCAGCGCTATTCAAACGAATCCTGAAACAGTTGCGGTACCTGGCCTGTTAGCCGGTGGGGTTTGGACTATCGTTAGGGCATGGATGCTGATCAGAAGGCGCTGTGGCGTCGGGCCAATGCGGTGTTTGATGCGCTGCTGAAGGCGGAGCCGGACGATGTGTCGGTGTGGCTTGAGGGGCAGGGGCTTGAGCCGGCGGTACTTGAGATGACGAAGCGGCTACTCGAGGCGCACGAGCAGGAGGAAGGTCCGCTGGATCTGTCGGCGGCTCAGTGGGTGGGCAGCGGGGACGAATCCGCCGATGCAACCGATCCCTTGCTTGGGCGCGAGATCGGCGGCTGGCACCTGCAATCAGTGCTTGGCCGCGGCGGCATGGCCACGGTGTACCTCGCCCGGCGTCAGGCGGACGGGTATGAGCAGCAGGCGGCGCTGAAGCTGCTGCGGCTGGGTCTGCTCACGGCCGAGGGGCGGGAGCGGTTCACCCGGGAAAAGCAGATTCTGGCGGAGCTTTCCCACCGCAACATCGCCCGGCTGCTGGACGCCGGCACCGCGGATGACGGTACGCCCTATCTGGTGATGGAGTACGCCGAGGGCGTGCGTGTCGATACCTACGTGCGGGAAAACCATCTCAGCACCCGGGCCTGCGTCGCCCTGCTGATCCCCATCTGCGAAACCGTGGCGTTTGCCCAGCAGCACATGGTGGTGCATCGGGATCTTAAGCCGTCCAATATCCTGATCGACGCCGAGGGTAATCCCAAGCTGCTGGACTTCGGCATTGCCCGGCTGCTGGTTTCTGAAGGCGCGGACTCCACCACCACCCGGGCCTTTACGCCGGGGTTTGCCGCCCCGGAGCAGTTTAGCGGCGCGCCCGTGAGCGCCGCCACCGACGTTTACGGCCTGGGCGCCTGCCTCCTCCGGCTGCTGGCGCCGGAGGAAGAATCCCCGGACCCGGTTCTGGGCGTACCGCGCTGGAATGAGCCATCCATCCACCGGGATCTGGACCCGGATCTGCGCAACATTCTGGGCAAAACGCTAAAGGAAGATCCGGCGGAACGTTATCGCGACGCCCGGGAACTGGCCGACGAGCTGAAAGCCTGGCTGGCCGGCAAGCCGGTGCAGGCCACCGGCGACTCTTTTGCGTACCGGGTACGCAAGTTTGTCGGGCGGAATCGGATCGGCGTCGCAGCGGCTGGCGCGGTGGTGCTGGCCCTGATCGCCGGCGTGGGCTCCACGCTCTGGCAGGCCGAGCGGGCGCGGCAGAACGCCGAGGTGGCGCAGCAGGAAGCGGCCCGGGCCACCGCGGTGCGGGAGTTTCTGGTCGGCCTGTTTCGCGCCAGCCTGGCAGGCGTTGAACAGGCCACCCTGCCCACCACCGAGGAATTGCTTGAGGACGGGGCACGCCGCGCCGCAGAAGACTTTGACGATCAGCCCGTGTTGAAGGCCGAGATGCTGGCGGTGCTGGGCGAAATCCTGGAAACCCGCAATCGTCATGACGATGCGATTCGACTGCTGGAGGAGGCGGTGAGAATCGGCACCTCTGGCGCCGGCGTACCGCCCAAGACCGTGGGCACGGCCCAGTCGGTGCTGGCCCTGGCGCTGGTGCGGACGAACCGGTTTGAGGAAGCTGCGGAGGTCGGCGCCGCGGCAATGGAGACGCTACGCCCGGAAGAACCCTCAGAGATTGCTCAATGGGCGGCCGCGGCCAACCGCCAGATCTCTTACCTGGTGGACCTGGAACGTTACGACGAAGCGCTCGAAGTGGCGGAGCGCGTGGAGCAGACCGTGCGGGCCTACGCGCCGGATGATGACGCGCTCGCCTACCGTGCCGCTACTGCCTACGGCCGGGCTTTGGAGGGCCTCGGCGAGCTGGAACGGGCCTACGCCAAGTATCTCGAAGCCCAGGCAAAGGCTGAACAGCTCGAGTTTTTCTACTCCGAGATTGATGCGCTGCTGAGCGTCAACGCGAGAAAGCTGGAACGGATGGAAGCGGCGTTAGGGCACGCCAAAGACCACGTGGCGATGGTGCGGCGAGCCTACCCCGAGGGTCACGCAACCATCGGGCGGTCGCTCAATATCCTGGCGTCTATTCAGTCAGAAATGGGTCAGTTGGAGGCGGCGGAGGCCACTACCGCCGAGGCGCTCGAGATCATGCGGGCAACGCTGGGGCCAGACGATCTTGCCATGGCTTCGGCCTACAACAACTGGGGCGCGTTGCTGGATGATCTCGGGCGGTCCGAGCAGGCGCTGGAGGTGAAGCAGCAGGCGGTGGCCATCGTGAAAAAGCACCTCGGCGTGCAGGACTGGCGTTACCTGCTGGTGGTGCGCAACATGGCCCGGTCGATGATTGAGCTGGGTCAGTTCGACGCGGCGGAAGCGGTGCTGAATGAGATTGAGGCCCACTCTCGAGATCCCGGCAACGAGAAAGACGCGGTGCGGTGGAACTCGATGCAGGCCAAGTTAAACCTCGAGGCCGGGCGGCCCGCGCAGGCTTATGACTATACGCGGCAGCTGCCGGAGCCGGCGCTGGCTTTGTTTCCGGAGCAGAGCAGTTTTGTGCTGCATGCGCTGGGCCAGGCCGGCTACGCGGCGGCGCTGAATGAGCATTGGGATGCTGCGGCGGGGCACTTTGAGAAGGCGCAGGCGTTGTTTCTTGAGCGGGCTGATGGGTTGGATTTCAATGCGGCGGAATATCTGGCGCTGCGTACCCGTTATCTCTCCTTGGTGGACGATGCAGAATCCGCGGGTGAGCAGCTGCGGGCTGATCTGGATCGGCTTTATCCAGACCCGGACAAGCCCCGGCCGTTTGCGGAGCGGCTCCTTAAGAACAGTACCGGAAACTGACCTCACGCGGTCGCTCGGAGAGGGAAATGTTGTTTTCCGGTACTAATCCGGCAAGGGAATAAACTCGTCGTCCCCGGCAATCCGGTCAAACCCACCCCCAGCCCACTCCTGCCGCGCTTCTTCAATCCGGGCCCGGGAGCTGGACACAAAGTTCCAATTGAGATGCCGCTCACCGACGGCTTCCCCCCCAATCGCCATCAGTCGCGTGTCCGCATCCGCCTGCACCCGCAGCTCCGCGTTAGCGCAGGCAGCAAGCATTACGCCGGCAACCACCGAAGTATCGCCCACCCGAGCCTCGCCGGACACGACGTAGAAAGCCAGCTCCGGCGAGGAAGGCAAATCAAACGCCCCACCGGCAGGCAACTCACAGTGCAGATAAAGCGTTGGTGAATACGTGGTAACCGGAGACTTGGCTCCATAAGCCTCCCCCATAATCACCCGAACCGTCGCATCGCCAACACTCAGTTCCGGCAGGTCTGCCGCGGGTGTGTGCGCAAACGCCGGATCGATCTCCTCCTGGCCGTTGGGCAGCGCCATCCACGACTGGATGCCGTGCAGCGCTGACTCTTCGTTGAAATCGCTGCCGGCCCGTTCCGAATGCACAATGCCCCGCCCAGCGGTCATCAGATTTACCGCGCCGGGTTGAATCGGCTGGTGATAGCCAAGGCTGTCGGCGTGCATGATCTCGCCGTCAAACAGGTAGGTGATGGTGGCGATGCCGATGTGCGGATGGGGCCTTACCTGGATGCCCTTGCCCGGCGGAAAGGTCGCCGGCCCCATGTGGTCAAAAAACACAAACGGGCCCACCATGCGTCGCTCGATCGACGGCAATACCCGGCGCACAGAAAACTCGCCCAGGTCTTTCTCCTTGGGCCGGATCAGTACGTCCACGACGCCGGTGGACTTTTCACATTCAGGCTCGATGGCATCCTGAATACTCATGGGCTGATTCTTGTTACCTGTTTTGGGGATTGTACTCTGCGTTCGTGTTGATACCGTGTCGGTATTGGTTATCAGCTGGGCACCTGCTGGTCATGAGCAGTAACGACATCCGGGCAATTGTGGAAAAGGCCTTTCTGGCCAGTCTGTTTCTGACCGTGGCCACCGCGCACGCGTTCGGGGATCGCATCTACTCCCAGAAAGAGGGCTTCGATCCGGGCGGAGAGATCCTTCTGGAGCTGGAAGGTTTTGCTCACGAGCTTTGCGACGTAACCGGCCTTTCGGTGACCGATGACATTAATTTCGCCAGCCGGCGATCCCGGCTGATCGTTACCTTGCTTCGCGACGAAGCCAGCGACTGCTCGGATTTCCGGCCCGGTGATTTCCTTCGCAAAGCTTTTGGTCCCATCACCTTGTCCGCGGAGTTCAACAGCCCGGAGAACCCAGTGGTCCGGGCGGAGATTGTGTACCAAACCGTCAGCGGCGAGGTGCTGCAAACCACCGAGTGGTTTGCTTTTTCGACCTCGTCTCGAGGCCGGCCGGAGTACCCCCAATCCGGTACCTATTTCAGCCCGCAGCTACCGGGAGCGGCGTGGGTCATCGAGCGCGCCGGCGACCGACTGTTTGTGCTGGAGCTGGATCACGACCCCGCCACCGGCCAGCCCCGCTGGCGCGCGGGCGATGTGCAGCTCGACTCAAATCTGCTCACCTTTCAGCTGCTGGAGGTCACCGGCGGGCCGTGCCTGGCCTGCGGCCGCCCGCAAACCGTAGCGGTCACCCCCGCGGCGGAAGTGGTGCGGCTGGCTTTCCGCGGCAGCAGCCAACTGGTGCTGCGCTACGGCGAGGAGCTGGGTCCGGCCATCGAGCTGCAGCCGCTGCTGCTCAAGCCTGCCGTTTCGTCCGAACAGGAGTTTGAATCCGCCTTCGTCATGCCCGACTTAAGCGGAACCTGGATATTCATCGCCGACCGGTCGGTAGACGGCTTTCCGCTGGTACTGGAGCGCATGGTGCTCGAACGTGTGGAGCTGGAAGAGACGGATTCAGGCATCCCCACCGTGCGCTATCGGGACTCGGATCAGAATCTCGATCTCATCTGCTATCGGATTCTGACACCGGACTACGACTGCCTCTCGGAATGGCGCGACGATGAGGGCCAAGCCTGGGGCGCCGCGTTCTTCGGTCGCGATATCACCCACAACAAAATGGCCGACCTGCACGGTCGCGTGATCGCCGTACGCCTCGAGTAATCCTATCCCTGCTGCTCAGGTTTTCCCCGCGCTGGCCGATCTATAACCTTCGCCGGGTGCTCCTGGCCTTGCAATGCTGGGGCCCCGTTGGCCACAGCAAAGGTACTGCCATGCGCACTAAACTGCCGCGCCCAACGCTTCTTGCCTACGCTATCAGCCCTGTGCTCCTGCTATCTGCTGCTTCCGCAGCGGACGACGTTGTGCGCGGTGACGAGCAGGTCAGCGGCGTGGCGACGCCGCCGATCGAGGTGAACACGCTGGACGACGTGGTGTCGGCCTCGGACGGAAACTGCAGCCTGCGGGAGGCGGTGGCGTCGGCCAATTCTGATACCACAAGCGGTCTGGCGGCCGGTGAGTGCGGCGCGGGCAACGGCAGCGATACGATCACCTTTGCCGCCGGCATGCTGCCGGGTGTCATTATCTTAGCCGGTGAGCTCCAGATTGAGTCCGCCCTGACCATGGACGGGCCCGGTGCGGATCAGCTCACGGTCAGCGGCGCTGACACCTCACGCATCTTCTTGATCGATGACGGCCAGCCGGCGGACGTAGCCGTGGAGATCCGCGGCTTGACGCTGGCCTCCGGCAACGCCACCGGCGCAGCCCCGACGGACGGCGGGGGCGCCGTCTACAACGTCGAACAGCTGCTCGTGGAAAACGCAGCGTTGTCGGACAATCTGAGCGGCGCCGCCGGCGGCGGCGCTGTGTTCAGTTCGGGCACGCTCACCGTGCGCCACAGCACGCTGTCATTCAATCACTCAACCCAGGATGGCGGAGCGGTGTCCTCCACCGGCAACCTGACATCTGAGAACAATACCTTCGCCGACAACACCGCCGATCAGAACGGCGGGGGCATTTTCGCCAGCGGCGCCAGCCTGGCGGTCAGCAACAACACGATCGTCAGCAACGACGGGCTGCTCGGTTCGGGCTTGTATATCGACACCGTGGCGGCGGCGCTCGACGCGACGGTGATTTCAAACAATGAGGGGCTGGACTGTTTTCGGTCCGGCGCCACCGCCATCACCGGCGCCAGCAACTGGATTGACGCGCACGCCGGCTGTACGTCGGGCACGCAAAGCGGTGATCCCGGTCTGAGCATGCTGCTGGAAGATAACGGCGGCACCATGCAGACCATCGCTGTGCTGCCGGGCAGCGGATTAATCGATCAGATCGAGGAGGCGGACTGCCCGAGCCTGGTCGACCAGCTCGGCATGCCCCGGCCGATCGATGCGGACGTGGACGGTGATGCCCGCTGCGACATCGGCGCGATTGAGTACGTTGACCTCACCGGTCCCCGGGTCACCCTGGACAACGCGCCGAACGTGCGCGCGCAGGGTTCCAGCTACACGCTGGTGGTCACCTATCAGGATCAGGACGGCCTGGTGGATCTGACTTCCTTCGACGCCGGCGACGTTACGGTCACTCCGGGGCCGCTGGCCGTCGCAAGCGTGAGCAACACCGGCGCCCGCGTGACCTATATGCTCACGCCGCCGGGCGGCGCCTGGGACAACAGCGAGGTGGGCACCTACACCATTGCACTGAATGCCGACGAGGTTTTCGACGTGGCCGTCACCGGTGCCAACGCGGCCGAGGCGATGCAGATCGGGCAGTTCCTGGTGGAGGCAGCGGCAGCCATCAGCGACGCTTCCTTCAGCCTGCTGGAAGACGCGCCGGTGGGCACCGTGGTTGGGCAGGTGCCGTTGGATGACCCGGCAAACGAGGTGCCGGCGACGGGCGGCTGGGCCATCGCCGCAGGAAATCCTGAGGCGCAGTACAGCATCGACGACAACGGCGTCGTGACGACCGCCGACACACCGATCGCCTACACCGTGTTGACGGTCGAGATCAGCGATGGGCCGGCGGTGCTCGACAGCGCGCTGATCACCATCAATCCGCTGCCGGACGCGTTGTTTTCCGACAGCTTTGAGGACTGATTCTTAGGGTCTATTCGCCCGCCTCGAAGCTGGAGGTAAACAGCACGTCACCGCCCAGCTCAAACGCCCCGATGTCAATAGCTGCCCCCGCCAGCCGCGTACCGCCGGCGGCATCGCCGGAGGAAATGGGCACCGGTGTTGGCAGCGTGCCGGCGTCCACCGCCGGGGAGCTGGGGCTCAGCTGGTAGTTGCCGGCCGCGGCGTTCACAAATCCGATATTCAGTCCGCTCAGGTTGGTGGTTTCCTGAATGTCGCCGCCGGTCTGGCGGTCCGTCCCGTTTCCGGAAGTGATGCTGTTGGTGAGCGTTAGCACGCCCGTCGGTGAGTTGTTGAAGGCCTGCAGGCCGTTGTCTGCGTTGTTGGCGATGGTGAGGTTCATCAGGTGTACCGCCGGGCTGGTGCCGCCGTCGTTCACGTTGGCAATCAGGCCTTTACCGTTGCCGTCGGCAATCAGGGTGTTTTCCACAACCACCAGGGCGTCGCCGTTGGCCCCGGTGGCCATCTGCTGAAACAGGAATGCCACGTCGGATACGGCGGTGTTGCGAACAATCTGATTGCGTCGGGCGGTGATGCGAAAGTCGCCCAGCAGCCGGACGCCGATGGCGCCGTTGTTGGTGCCGACCACTTCGTTGTCGCGCACCACGTTGTCGTTAAACACCAGCGTACCGCCACCGAAGCCGGACAGGCTGACGCCAGCGGAGAAGGCGCTGCCGGTGGTGATTTCCACCCGGTTGCGTTCGATGACGCTGCCGGAAACTTCCAGGTAGACGGCGTCGGAGCCGAGGAGCGCGATGCCGGCATTGCGGCAGTCCACGTTGCCGGAGCAGAGCACCTGGTTGTCCGCTACGGTGACCTGGGTGACGCGCACGTCGGCGGTGCCGGAGGCGGAGATGCGGATGGCGCCGCCGTCGGCCCGGTCCGAACTGGCCACGTTGCTGCGGAACTCGCTTTGGGTGACGCGCAGCGTGGCGTCGGCGACGTTCCCGGACAGGCCCGCGTCGTTGTCGGCGGCGCCGTCGGCGACGATCAGGTTTTCCAGGGTCACGCTGTCGCCGGCGGAAAGGTCCACCTCAAACACATTGTTGACCCCGCCGCCGCTGAGGGTGGTGCGGCCGGTGACCGTGCTGAAGTCGCTCGCCCAGCCGCCCGTGATGGTGAGGGTGCGCGGATGGTCCAGCGGGAAGATGCCTAGCTGTTCGGTGAACGTTTCGGCCACGATGCGGATTTCGTCCACTTCGGTGGTGGCCAGGGAGGCGTCGATGGCGGCCTGGAGCGTGGTGAAGTCGCCGCTGGGGCCCACCTCGATGATGGCGGCGGTGGTGGCGGTGCTGACGGTGAGCAGCGCCGTGAGAATGAGTGGGGTGCTGCCGCGATTACCTGCTTTCATTGTGTTGGCCTCCTGTCGTCCTACTCGCTCTATACGCAGCCCGCAAAAAAACCGGGCCAGGGTGCTGTGTCTATGCGCGCCGGGGAAGCGCCGGGTCAGACCCTCTCGGGGTCTGACCCTCGAAAGTGGCAGGGAGGGTTGTCGAGCGTTGCTGTGAAGTTTCCTACGGGTGTTTTCGAGTGCTCTTGCGAACAAGATCCGTCGGAAACTGGGCTTTCGCGCTTTGTCTCTATTGCGGCACTTTCGGGGGTCAGACCCCAAGCGGGTCTCGTATCTTTAGCCGAGTTGTCGTATCAAAGGGATTGATACGACGACGGACCAGGTGATCTCGACGGGTCTGAAGGCTTCGAGCTTGTGGG